>CAJTTS010000019.1 GCA_910579155.1 uncultured Oscillospiraceae bacterium
GGACTATCATGCCTACATTGGAATTGAAAAATGTTTCTTACGCCTATGAAAAGGGCAAGGCGGTTTTGCAGAACGTCAGCGGGTCGCTGGAAACCGGGAAAATGTACGCCATCCTCGGCCCGTCCGGGTCTGGCAAAACCACGCTGCTGTCCCTGCTGGGCGGGCTGGATGTGCCGACACAGGGCGGCGTCCTGTTTGACGGCGAGGACATTGCGGCAAAGGGACTGGAACACCACCGCAGGAACCATATCTCACTGATCTTCCAAAGCTATAACCTGATCGACTACATGACGCCCATTGAAAATGTGCGGCTTACCGCCAAGCTGGACGCCGCCCCCATCCTGGAACGGCTGGGGCTGGAGCAAGACGAGATCACCCGGAATGTGCTGAAACTGTCCGGCGGACAACAGCAGCGGGTGGCGATTGCGCGGGCGTTGGCCTCCGATGCCCCGGTCATTCTGGCGGACGAGCCGACCGGGAACCTGGACGCCGACACCGCCGAGGAAATCACGGCGATTTTGAAAGAGAGCGCCCATGCGTTCGGGAAGTGCGTGGTGGTCGTGACGCACTCTGGCGAGGTGGCAAAGCAGGCGGATGTGGTGCTGGAAATCAAACGGGGACATTTGAAAGAGAGGGAAATGTGATGAAAAATTTAATGATGATTTTAGTCTGCGTGCATATCTTGACAGCGTTGCCGGAAGTGAAGCGCTAACCGAGATTTACACAGTGGAGGATCTGCTGAATGATATTGAGAATGCGGAACTGTTCAAAGCCCTGCTGACGGTGGACAAGCTCACCCTGCAAATTACTTTGCTGAAAATGAATGGATACTCTACCAATGAGATCGCCATACTTGTCCGCCTGTCCATGGACGTCATTTATAAGCGGATAGCTGTACTGAAAAAGAAATTGAAGAAATTTCAAGGGCAACTCCAAAATCGCCCGTCCCCCTACGAAAAACTGGGTGAGAGGTCAAAGTCCGCTCACTCAGTTTTTCGTAGAGGGACGGGTGAATGACGTTCATAGATAAAGTCTACACGCTTCGGACGAAAGGCCGTAGTGATGGTAAAGCCCAAGCTGCCCACGCGCTACTACATCAACGCCGAGGACGGCCTTGAATTGCCCTCTATCATCCTTCTGGAAATGTCTTCTGCTTCATGCTCTCGCCGCCCCCTCTGCTTGCTGCTCTTATTTTACCGCTTTTGCCTCGCCTTCATTAGTGAGATTAAATCAGAGGTTCCGTAAATCTTTCCCAGTTCTTATGATCCCGCTCCACCTTTGCCTTTTTCACGGCCCGCCGCAAAAAGCGCCCCCGGCGGAAGCTTCCGCCGGGGGGCTTTGTTCAGCTCTGGGGGGTCATGGGGACGTAGACGGGCTGTTCATAGACGGAGGTGGAGGTATAGGAGAGCTCCAGCTCCACCGTGTCCCAGGGGTAGTTGTCCAGGAAGATATCCTCATAGACGCCGGGGAGCTCATTGCCGCTGTCGTCGTATGCGTGGCCGCCGCTCCACCGGTTGAAGCTGTGCTCGCCCCCCTCCGGGTCCCAGTAGGTTCCCATGAAGGTCTGGCCCAGGTATTGGCGCTCCGCCGGGGCGAGGAGGCGCACCTTCACCGAGTCCCCGGTGCGGGTGATCTCCTCCACCCGTGTGCCCTCCGGCAGGCCGGGGCAAGCGCCGGTGGCCAGGTCCAGGAACACGTGGGCGCGGTTCTTTTCCAGCCATTCCGCTTTGTCGATACACAGGGTCAGGCCCTTGGGCTCGCTATAATAGAAGCTCTGGAAATAGTAGGTCAAATAGGATTTGGAATCGGGTTCCCCGCTGGCGGACAGGGAGCCGTCGATATCATCATAGCGCGTGCCGTTTCCGTCCTCGAACCAGAATTTGAGGGTGCGCAGCCATGCGGTGTTGTCCGGGTCCTCGCCCAGGTAGAGCACGGTCCGGGTGGGGGAGTATTCCAGCCGGTCCACCAAAATGCGCTGGCCGTCGATCTCTACCCAGCGGTTGACCGGAACGGTGACGGGCTTTGCGATCCGGCTGCTGTCCAAGGTCACGTCGAAGGTGAAGCTCAGCACGCCGGGGTCTTCCCGGGGGTCCGCCCATTCGTCCGGGCCATCGTCCAGGTCAGCGCCAGGGGCGGCGGTGGCGGGGGCGTCCGGCTGTGTTTCCGTCATCTGGTCGGGCAGGGGTTCCGGCTCCGGCATGATGAACATCTCCATGGTGAACCGGTCGGGCAGGCTGTGGCCGTCTGTGTAGCTCAGAGTCATGTGGTCCAGGCCGTCGTCCGGCCTGCTGGCATAGCCGCTGGTGGACACGCCATAGCCCCAAAGGGGCGCCCCGTTTTCATCGGTGAGGTACGGGCTGGTGTAGAACCGCCCCCCATCCACGGAGTAGAAGAACACCGCCTGGGTCTGGTCTACGATGGCGTATTCCAGGTTGACCGTCACCCCGTCCACGGTCCGGGACTGGCCGATATACTGCACGTAGTCGTGGGCCACGGCGGCGGACAGGCTGGGGGAGAAGGCCGCGGCGGCGGTAAGCTCCCGCAGGATGGGCACGTTGGAGCAGGCCAGGGCGAAGGTGGGGAAGGCGTTGACCATCAGCACAAAGCAGGAGGCCGCCGCCGCTACGGTGACGGCGGGGGCGCCCAGCCTGTGGCGAAGCCGGGTCCGCCGGGCCCGCCGCCGGGCGCGCTCCACGCTTCCCTCCAGCTTTTTTGGGGGCTGAGACAGCTCGCCGATGAGCTCCCAGTATTCGTCGGTGCGGTTTTTCATACGGCGTCCTCCTTTTCGTCGGTGAGCTCCAGGCGGAGCAGGGTGAGGGCCTTCTTCTGGCGGGTGGACACGGTGCCCCGGGGGATATCCAGGGCGCGGGCGGTCTCCTCCAGGGTGAGGCCGGTGAAGTAGCGCAGGACGATCACGTCCCGCAAATCGCGGGGCAGACGGCGCAGGGCCTCCTTCAGCGGCAGGGCGTCGAACTGCTCCTGGGCGGTCTCGGGCAGCTCGTCCATGGACAGCTCCCGCCTGCGGCGGCGGAGCTCGGTATTGCACACGTTGATGAGGATGCGGGTGAGCCAGGTATCGAAAAACTCCGGCTGCCGCAGCTTTTTGCAGGCGCAAAAGCCCTTGTAGACGGCCTCGTCCACCGCGTCCACCGCGGCGGACTCGCTGCCCAGATAGAGCGCGGCGGTGCGGTAGAGCCGCTCCTTGAGCGCCTCCGCCCGGAGAATGTATTCCTGTTCGGTCAAGGGTCTCCCTCCTTCCTGTCCATTAGACGCGGGGCGGGGCCGTTTTGCCTTTTGGGCCGCAAAAATTTTTTCGTATTCCGGGGCATGGCAAAAGCTCCATGATATTGCCGCCCGGCGGAATATCATGGAGCTTTTATGGGGCGCATGCGGGGCCGCTGTTACCGGATGAAGTGGGTGGACTGGCGGGGTTCCTTTTCCGGCAGGCCGTAGGCTTCCCTGCCCAGAGCGATGCTCTTCATCAGGAACGCCATGTTCCGGGCCAGGGTGCGCATGGTCTGGAGACCCTCCGCGTCCTGGGCGGCCTCGCCGGGCTGCCTGCCGTGGACGCTGTTCCAGTACTGGCTGGACGCCACCGGCATGCCGGAGATGGTGAAGAACTTGTTCAGCTCGTCAAAGGTGGCGGACAGCCCGCCCCGGCGGGCCACCACCACGCTGGCGCCCACCTTCATGGTCTTGTCGAAGGAGGTGCTGTAGAACAGCCGGGTCAGCAGCGCCACCAGGGTGGCGTTGGCCGACGCGTAATACACCGGGCTGCCCACCACCAGGCCGTCGCTGGCCTCAAACTTGGGGGCCAGCTCGTTGACGACGTCGTCAAATACGCACCTGCCCAGCTTCGCGCAGCCGCCGCAGGCCACACAGCCGCGGATGTCCCGGCTGCCGACCTGGATCAGTTCGGTTTCCACGCCCTCCGCCTGGAAAACCTGCTCCATCTCCCCCAGCGCGATGGAGGTATTTCCCTTGGGGTGGGGGCTGCCGTTGAGCATAAGTACCTTCATAATAATCGTGCCTCCTTTAAATTGTTGTAACACAGAGTATACCATATCTTTGGGGGAATAGGGAAGGGGGGAGGATAAGTTTTCCCTTGGCGCTGCCGGCCCGCAATAGCGGCAGTTTCCCGTCTTGCGCATTGACTCCCGCGATCCCCGGTGATAAAATAAAATGAATGGAGAAAACGATGAGCGTGGATGAAACGGTGCGCTTGCTTTTGCGCCCTTGTTTTAGGTGAAAGGAGGGCCCCATGAACGATCATATGATGTTGGAACTGGTTGGTTACTTTGCCTCTCTCTTGGTCCTGATCTCCCTGCTGATGACCTCTGTGGTGAAGCTGAGGGTCATCAACATGATCGGGTCCCTCATTTTCGCGGTTTACGCGCTTCTGATCTGCTCTTATCCCACGGCCGTGATGAACTTCTGCCTGGTGGGGGTGAATATCTTCTATCTGGTCCGCATGGCGCGGACGGAGCGGGCGTTTACCCTCCTGCCCGCCGCGCCGGGGGAGGCGTACATCCAATACTTCCTCCAATGCCAGCGGGAGGATATTCAGACCTATTTCCCGGAGGCCGACGCGCCCGGCTCCGGGGATGACACCGCGTTCCTGGTGTGCTGCGGCACGGTTCCCGCAGGCGTGCTCACCGGCCGGACCATGGGGAAGGGCGTCTTGGAGGTGTCCCTGGACTACAGCGCGCCCCAGTACCGGGACTGCTCGGTGGGCCGGTACTTGTACCGGCAGTTGGCGGAGCGGGGCTACCGGACGCTGGTGGTCTCCGCCGCCTCGCGGGTCCATGGGGATTACCTCAAAAAAATGGGCTTTGTCCAGGAAGGCGGGCGCTTCATGAAGGACCTGGCGGGCGGTTGAGGCCCGCCGGGGCCTGGGCGAGTCCCGTAAGGAGGCATATTTCCCCATCAAATTTTTTTCGTGTGAAAAAATTCGGCAAAGTATTGTAAAATGGGCGCTTTCGTGATATCCTAACTGGTAGTCCGTGCCGGGAGCACCCGGCGGGAGGCCCGCTGCGGCCTCGCCGCCCGCCGGAAAAAGGAAGGGATATCCAGGTGTCTATAACCTCCATGAATTTTATCCTGTTTGTGCTGGCTTTGACGGTGTTGTACTATCTCGTGCCGAAAAAAGCGCAGTGGATGGTATTACTGCTGGCCAGCGCCGGGTTCTACTGCGCCGCCGGGCTGAGGGCGGCGATTTATATTGTAATCACCGCCGCGTCCACCTACGCCGCCACGCTGGCGATGGGCCGCGTCACGCAGTACCAGAAGCAGTACCTGGCCGCCGGCGGGGAGCTGACCAAAGAGCAGAAGGCGGAGTTCAAGAAGCGCAACACCCTCCGGAAACGGTGGATTATGGTGGCGGCGCTGGTCTTGAATTTCGGCTTTTTGTGCGTGTTCAAGTATTTCCATTTCGCGCTGGCCCAAGTCAACCACGTGATCGCGGCCTTGGGCGGGGCGCAGATTGAGGATACCTTCCAACTGATCGTGCCGCTGGGAATCTCCTTTTATACCTTCCAGACCATGGGCTATCTGGTGGACGTGTACTGGGGCAAGGTGGAGCCGCAGAAAAACTTTGCCAAGCTCCTGCTGTTCGTCTCCTTTTTTCCCCAGATCACTCAGGGACCGATCAGCAGCTATTCCCAACTGGCGGACCAGCTCTACGCGCCCCACAGTTTTACTTACGAGAACTATGCCTGGGGCTGCCAGCGCATGTTCTGGGGCTTTTTCAAGAAGCTGGCGCTGGCCAACGTTCTGGCTCCCTGGGTGCAGGCGGTGTTTGACAACTACGCCGAATACGGCGCCCCGGCGGTGCTGATGGGGATATTCTTTTACAGCATGCAGATTTACGCCGATTTTTCCGGGTACATGGACATCATGTGCGGTCTGTGCCAGGTGCTGGACATCCGCCTGACGGAAAACTTCGAGCGGCCCTATTTCTCAAAATCCATCGCGGAATACTGGCGCCGCTGGCACATCAGCCTGGGCGCCTGGTTCAAGAACTATATCTATTACCCCATCGCCATCTCCAAGTGGAACAAGAAGATCGGCAAGTGGTCCCAGAAGAAGCTGGGCCGCACCTTTGGCCGGGCGCTGCCCGCGTCCATCGCGCTGGTGGCGGTGTGGCTGACCACGGGCCTGTGGCACGGGGCGAGCTGGGGCTACATCGCCTGGGGCGGCGTGAACGGGCTGTTCATCATCTTCTCGCTGTGGATGGAGCCGGTGTACGGCGCGGTGAGGGACAAGCTGGGCGTCCGGGAAAACGACCGGTGGTTCCGGGTGTTCCAGGTGGTCCGGACCTTCATCCTGGTCTCCTTCATTAAGGTGCTCCCGGAGGCGGGGGGCCTGCGGCGGGGGCTGGGGCTGTGGAAACAGGCCCTCACCGCTTGGACGCTGCCCCACTCCTGGGGCGACCTGTTCCCCTATGACATCAGCCGGGGGAACCTGGCGGTGGTGTGCCTGGGGCTGCTCATGCTGCTGGCCGTCAGCCTGCTCCAGCGGAGCGGGCCGGTCCGGGAGCGGTTCAACCGCGTTCCGATGCTGCCCCGGGCGGCGGTCCTGGCGGCGATGCTGTTCCTGATGCTGTGCTTTGGCGTTCCGGCGTCCGGCAATGTGGGGGGATTCATGTATGCGCAATTTTAAGCGGGTGGTTGTTTCCGCGCTGTCGGTGGCGCTATGCTTTGCCGTTCTGGTGGGCACAGCGGTGTTCCCCTACTTCACGATGGAATCCTACTACTATCAGGACAACCGGGTGCGGAAGGAATTGGCGGGAACCATTGATTTTTTGTTCATCGGCGCGTCCCACGGCCTGCGGGCCATGGACCCCCGGGTGCTGGACGGGCGGCTGGGCTGCTCCAGCTATAACCTCAGCGGGGCCATGGAGACGATGCAGGGCAGGTATCACCTGCTGGAGCAGGAGGTAAAGCGCAACCCGGTGTCCACCGTGGTCATCGAGCTGTCCTACAACGCCCTGACCCGCACCTATGAGGGAAGCGGTTTTGAGGGGAACGTGTATCATCTGGGCCGGATGGACAACCCCGCCCAGTGGGCCTCCTATTTCCTCTCCGCTGTGCCGCCCCGGGACTATATAAAAATGACCTACGACACCGTGGCCAGGGGGCTGAACACCTGGCTCAGGCTGTGGAAGGGGGAGGTCACACCGCCCGTGCAGTACGAGACCCACGGCTTCGTCCCCTGCAAGGAGTACACCCCTCAGCCGGGGATGGAGAGCTTCCTGGACTCCTACCACACGCAGCGGCTGGAGCTGGACATCGACGGGGAAAACCAGCTCTATTTGGAGAAGATGCTGACCCTATGCCGGGACAAAAATATCCAGGTGATCCTGGTGGTTACCCCCTTGTCGGAGAGCACGCTGTGGATTTATGACGGGTTTGACACGGTGCTGGGGTGGTATCGGGAGCTGAGCGAGACATGGGGGTGCCCGCTGTACGACTTCAACCTGCTCAAAGACAAGCTGGAGCGCTACCCCCAGGATACCGGTTTCTACGACGGTTCCCACCTGCAAGAGGAGTACGCCGCCGTCTTTACAGTGGATTTCGCGCAGATTTTGCAGATGGCGCAGTCCGGCGAGCGGGTGGAGGACCTGTTTTACGACACCTATGAGGAGGCCATTCACGCCAGGCTGGAGGAGGCGGAGCGATGAATTCAATTTTGGAGTATCTGGTATCCGCCGCCGGGCGAAACCCGGAGCAGGTGGCTCTGGCGGACCGGGAGCGCAGCCTCACCTACGGAGAGCTGCTCCGGCAGTCCCGGGCGGTGGGGGCGTATCTGAAGGAGCGGGTCCCCGCGGGCAGCGCCGTGGGCGTGTGGGCGGTGCGGAATGTGGATACCCCGGTGCTGTTTTACGGCGCGGTGTGGGCCGGGTGCTACTACGTGCCCCTGGACCCGGGGCTGCGCAGTGGAAAGCTGCAAAAGATTTTGGACGACTGCCGCCCGCCGGTGATCCTGACGGGGGACGGGGCGGCGCCGAAGTTGGAGCTGTCCTTTTCCGGGGCGTGGGTTCCGCTGGCCCATGCGCTGGCCTGCGGCGCAGGCCAGCCTGACCCGGTTCCGGGTCAGGACCCCGATGCCCCTCTATATATGGTCTATACTTCGGGCTCCACGGGCACGCCCAAGGGCGTGCTGAAAAGCCACGGGGCCATGGTCAGCTTTATCGAGGCGTACACGGAGACCTTCCCCTTCTCAACCGGGGAGGTGCTGGGAAACCAGACCCCGTTTTGCTTTGACGCCTCAGCGAAGGATCTGTATCTGGCCCTGCGCCTGGGGGCCAGGATCGAAATCCTGGACACCGGGCTGTTCTCCTTCCCTGTGAAGCTCATCGAGTATATGAACCAGCGGGGCGTGACCTTCATCAGTTGGGTGCCCTCGGCGCTGGCCATTGTGACGCAGCTCAACACCTTTCAGGAGGTGAAGCCCACGACCCTGAAATGGGTCCTCTTTGTGGGGGAGGTGTTCCCCATGAAGCAGTTGAACCGCTGGCGGGCGGCCCTGCCGGAGGTGCGGTTCGTCAACCTCTACGGTTCCTCCGAGCTGGCGGGCGTCTGCTGCTATTACGAGGTCCGGGGGGAATTCGCGGACACGGACACGCTGCCCATCGGCGGACCTCTGGGCAACAGCCGGGTCTATCTGGTGCGGGACGGGCAGGTGGTCGCCGCCCCGGGGGAGATCGGGGAGCTGTACGTGGCCTCCCCGGCGCTGGCGCTGTGCTACTACCGCGACGAGGAAAAGACCGCCGCCGCGTTCCGCACGGTGGAGCTGCGGCCCGGTGAGCCGGAGCGGGTGTTTTGCACCGGCGATCTGGCGCAGTATACGCCGGACGGCCTGCTGGTTTTTGCCGCCCGGAGGGACCACCAGATCAAGCATATGGGGCACCGCATCGAGCTGGGCGAGATCGAGACGGCGGCCGGGGCCCTGGACGAGGTGGCCCGGTGCTGCTGTGTGTACGACAGGGAGCGGTCCAGAATTGTTCTGTTCTGTCAACTCACGGCGGGTTCCGGGGCGACGGGCCGGGATATCCTGCACGCGCTCAAGGAGCAGCTCTCGGACTATATGGTGCCCAACCGGGTGCGGATTTTACCGGAGCTCCCCTTGAACCCCAACGGCAAGATCGACCGCGTCGCTTTGGCGCAGATGCTGAGTAAATAGTATTTGGAGGAAAAACATGGACGAACTGATGGAAATTTTGATGGAAATCGACCCGGATGTGGATTATGAGAACGAGACCCAGTTGATCGACGGCAAGGTGCTGGATTCGTTCAGCATTGTGTCCCTGATTTCGGAGATATCCGACGCCTTCGGCATTGAGATCAGCCCCAAGTACCTGGTGCCGGAGAATTTCAACAGCGTTCAGGCGATGTGGGCCATGATCCAGAAAATCCAGGAGGAGGAGTAAAACGCGAAGGGCGTGGACGCTCCCCGGAGAAATACCGAAAAAGGCCGCTTTACGATTGCAGTAAAGCGGCCTTTTTTGCTTGAATTCAACAACCGTCCGGAGGATTGCCGCCGGCGTCGAAAAATTTGTGAAATACCCGCAAAGATATTGACAAACGCCATAGAATGAGGTAGGATAAAAATCCTTTTTGTCCCGGAGTTTCCCACTCCGGCTCTGGAAAGAGGGCAGCCCAGTTACGCGCGGGGAAGGCTCGTGACCTCCCGCGCGGCTTGCGGGCGGGGCTGTCTCCCGCAGCTCTTAAGGCCATGACGGCGCGCCTGATCGCCGTCCGCTGGTCTGAACGCGGCGGGGCCATCTTTCAGACAAGGAGCAAAAGCCATGATTGAAATGAAAGGAATCTGTAAAACCTACCGGGTTCGGCGGCGGGAAGCCGGACTTGGGAACGCACTGAAAAGCCTCTTCTCCCGGGAGTACGCCGAGGTACCCGCCCTGCAAGACATGACCTTCACCGTGCCGGACGGCCAGATTTTAGGTTACATCGGGCCCAACGGCGCGGGAAAGAGCACCACCATCAAAATCCTCAGCGGCATCCTCCGGCCCGACGGCGGCGTCTGTACCGTGGACGGCCTGACGCCCTGGGAAGACCGGAAACGGCACGTGGCCCGGCTGGGGGTGGTGTTCGGCCAGCGCAGCCAGCTCTGGTGGGACGTGCCCGTGACGGAGTCCTTCGGCCTGTTGCGGGACATCTACCGGGTGCCGGAGCCGGTGTTCCGGGAGAATCTGGACCGGCTGACGGTCCTGCTGGACCTGGGCGAGCTGCTGAAAACGCCGGCGCGGATGCTGTCCTTGGGCCAGCGGATGCGGTGCGAGATCGCCGCCGCGCTGCTCCACGGGCCGAAGGTGCTGTTCCTGGACGAGCCCACCATCGGCCTGGACGCGGTGAGCAAGCTGAAGGTCCGGGAGTTTATCCTGGAGCAGAACCGGCTGTGCCACACCACGGTGCTGCTGACCACCCACGACATGCAGGACATCGACGCGCTGTGTTCCCGGGTGCTGCTCATCGGCAAGGGACGGCTGCTGCTGGACGGGGACACCGCCCGGATTCGGACCATGGCGGGGGAGAACCTGTCCACCGAGGAGTCGGTGGCGGATTTGTACCGCCGGTTCGGCATTTAGGGGGCGGCGGCATGAAAAAATACTGGTCCTTCTTCAAAATGCGCCTGATGGCCGGACTGCAATACCGGGCCGCCGCCCTGGCGGGGATGAGCACCCAGTTTATCTGGGGAACCATGGAAATTTTGCTCTACCGGGCGTTTTGGCTGGAACACCCGGAGCGGTTTCCCATGGGCATGGAGTCGTTGTCCGCCTATATCTGGGTCCAGCAGGCATTTTTGACCCTGTTCGCCCTGTGGAACTGGGATTTTGAGGTGCTGGAATCGGTGAAGACCGGCTCCGTGTCCTACGAGTTGCTGCGG
Source organism: uncultured Oscillospiraceae bacterium (assembly GCA_910579155.1). Next base: position 10,906 of record CAJTTS010000019.1, read on the forward strand.
CCCACGGACATCTACAGCATATGGATGGCCCGGTCTATCGCCGGCCGCCTGGCACGGGGGATCCTGCGGATGGTTCCGGTGATTGTGGTGGCCGGCCTGATCCCCGCGCCCTACGGGCTGCGGCTGCGGGTGTCCCCGGCGGTGTTCGGGCTGTTTGTGCTGTCCATGGCGCTGATGGTGCTGGTGGTGTGCGCGTATACGCTGCTGGTGTACGCATTGACCTTCTACCTGACCGACCCCAACGGGCTCATGGTGGTGTCGGTGGCGGCGGCGGACCTGCTGGGCGGGGCCGTGGTGCCGCTGCCCTTCCTGCCGGAGGGCCTGCGGCGCTTCGCAGAGCTGACGCCCTTTGGCTCCATGCAGAACGTGCCGTTGCGGATTTTTAGCGGGGACATCCCAATGACGGATATCCCGGGGGTGATGGGGTTGCAGGTGTTCTGGATTGCGGCCCTGGTTTTGGCGGGATATGCGCTCACAAGAAACGGTCTGCGCCGTGCGGTCATTCTGGGGGGTTGAGCCATGAAGCTATATTTGGAATTTTTCTCCATCCACTTCCGCTCCGCCATGACCTACCGGGCGTCCTTTTTCCTGAGCTGCCTGGGGCACCTGCTGATTACCACAAATGTATTTCTCAGCGTGGTGTTTTTGCTGGACCGCTTCGACTCCGTGGGCGGCTACACGCTGCCGCAGTTGAGCATGTGCTATTCGGTGATTCTGGCGGCGACCAGTCTGGCGGAGTGCTTTGGCCGGGGATTTGACGCATTTTCCAAGCTTCTCTCCCAGGCTCAGTTTGACCGGATGATGGTCCGGCCCCGCCCCCTGGCCTTTCAGGTACTGTGCCAGGATATGAAGCCCACCATGTTGGCCCGGCTGCTCCAGGCGGTGGTGATGCTGGTCTGGTCGGTAAACTCCGGTGCGGTGGCCTGGACGCCCGCCAAGGCGCTGGTGCTGGCGGGGATGATCCTGTGCGGCGCGGCCGTTTTCTTCGGAATGTTCCTCATCGGCGCGGCCATGTGCTTCTTCACGCTGGAGAGCCTGGAGATCATCAACATCTTCACCGACGGCCCCCGGGAGTACGGCAAGTACCCCTTTGGCGTCTACGGCAAGCCGGTGCTGCTGGTGCTGACCTTCCTGGTGCCGCTGGCCCTGGTGCAGCACTGGCCGCTGCAATACCTCTTCGACCGGGGGCCGGGATGGTATGGGCTGTTGCCCGTGGCGTCGCTGCTGTTCTTGATCCCCTGCGCGCTGCTGTGGCGGCTGGGGGTGCGGCATTATCGCTCCACCGGTTCGTGACGGGATATGCGGGCAGCGGCGCCCGCTGGCTGCACCGGACAACAGGGGCAGAAAACACAAAAAATCCGCACAATGCGCGGATTTTTTGCTGCCGTCAATTCAGTCCGAAGCCAGTATGAACTGATCCACCAACTGTTTCAAACCGGACGCCTCCGCTGAAAGCTCCTCGCTGGCGGCGGCGCTCTCCTGAGCGGTGGCGCTGTTGGTCTGCACCACGGAGGAGATCTGGTCGATGCCCTCGGTGACCTGGGCGATGGCAGAGGTCTGGTTTTCCACAGCCTTTACCACCACCTCCATCTGAGCGCTCACATTGCCCGCCAGCTCGTTGGTCTTTTCCAGGGACTCGGTGACCCGGTCCATCGCCTGGGCGCCCTCGGAGACGGAGGCGATGGAGCTCTCGATCAGCTCCTTGGTGGCCTTGGCGGCCTGGTCGGACTTGGAGGCCAGATTGCGCACCTCGTCGGCGACTACGGCGAAGCCCTTTCCGGCGCTGCCCGCCCGGGCGGCCTCTACTGCGGCGTTCAACGCCAGGATGTTGGTCTGGAAGGCAATGTTCTCAATGGTGGCAATGATTTTGGAAATCTCCTCGGAGGAACTGGATATGCGCTCCATGGCCGCGTTCAGCCCCTTGACGTGCTCCACGCTGGTGCCGAGCTGGGCGCCGGCCAGACCCACGTACCGGCCCGCTTCCGCAGCGGCGGAGGTGGTCTTTTTGGCGCTGGCGGAGATGTCGTTGATGGTGGCCGCCAACTCCTCCACAGCGCTGGCCTGCTCCATGGAGCCCTGACTCAGCGTCTGGGCGCCGGTGGAGACCTGGCCGCTGGCGGCGGACACCTGGCTGGCGGCGGAGTCGATCTGATGCATGGTGCTGCTCAGCTCCACCTTCAGGTTGCGCATGGAGGACAGGATGCTTTGGAAACCGCCCACATAGGCGTCCCGGTGAGCGGACTGGATATCAAAATTCTTGTTGGCCATCTCGTTCAACAGGTGATCAATGTCGTTGATGATGGTGTTCAGTCCCGCCACCATGGAGGCTGTGGAGCGGGTCAGCTCCGCCGTCTCGTCCTGCCCGGTGGCCTGGGGGACAGGGGACTTGAGGTCGCCCTCCACCAGCAGCTTCATCCGGGCGGCGCAGGCCCGCATAGGCCCGCTGATGTTGCTGGACAGCTTCAGCGCCACCACAATGGACGCCAGGATGGACACCACGATCACCAGTACGCTGATGAGGATGCCGAAGTATGTATCCGCCAGGTAGTTGGACTTGGGCGAGGCCACAGCCAGGCTCCAGCCGTCGGTCCCGTTGACGGGGGCGTAGGCCAGGAAGCGGGGGCCGTCCTCGGCGCGGATGGAGCCGAAACCGTTCTCTCCCCGGCGCATAGCCGCATGGAGGGCGGCGCGGCTGTTCAGGGAGGAGTCGCTCTGCGCTTCCCGCTCAATGTTCTGGGTGGTGATGGTGTCCAGAGTGATGTCGGCGATGGTGTCGCCGGATTTGTTAATCATATAAGCCCGGCAGTTATCGCCGATCTTAATGGAGGAGACAATATCATTCAAAAAGGTCTCCTGCGGCACGAAATAGACCACGCCCACGATATCGGCCCCGCGGGTCCCATCCGCGTAGATCGGCGCGGCTACCATGATGGACAACTCGCCCGTGATCTTGCTGACCAGCGGTTCGGACACATAGACGTTGCCCTGCATGGCCTGTTTTACGTATTCCCGGTCGGAGTAATCGTTGCCGTCAAAAATGCTGATGCCGTCCGCGTCGATGATATTGCCCCGCTGGAAGCCGTGCATAGCGACGCGCTCGTCAATGATGGCGCGCTTGTCTTCCAGCGCCACGCCGTCGCCGGACAGTTCCGGGATGCAACCCGTATCCATGGCCACATTTTTGTAAGCCGTCAACTCCTGCTCGATGCGCTGGGCGGCCAGCACCGCCGTCTCGCTCATCATTTGATCCACTGTGGTCACGGTGCTCCGGTAGCTCAAAGCGCTACTGGCCGCCCCGACTGCGATCAGCGCGATCAGGACCGTGGCCATCAGGCATACTGTGATTTTTTTTCGAATACTGTTCATCTCTTTGCACCTCGACTTTATGATATCAGGGACGGGGGACTTGCCCGGAGGTCGGAATTCATGATAAAGTCCGGTAAATTGGCCTGTCAACAAGCTTTTGGCAAGGACAAATTTTTGTAGAGCGCAAAATCATTTGGAGCGGCGGTTTGATGCCGCAGTTCGTCTGCGCCGATTGAAATCGGGCGGGGCATTCAGGCCGGCGCACCGCTTTGGCTCATAAAATCGTCAATTTTTTTCTTGATTTCCGCGGGCTTCAGGTATTTCAGCAGATATCCTGTGGGTTTCAAGGACAACAGCTTTTTTACGCTCTGCGGGTCGCCCCTGCCGGTCAGGAAAAAGACCGGGATATCCGTGAACGATTCCTCCGAGCGGAGCATCATCAGCGTCTGCCCTCCGTCGCACACCGGCATCTCATAATCCAGCAGGACGAGATCCGGCCGGTTCAGCGTAATGGTCCGGATGGCGGCTACGCCGGATTCCGCCTGTGCGACGTCATAATCCTCCTCCAGCAGGTTTTTCATTGCTTGACGAATTGTTGCGGAGTCGTCTACCACCAGAATCTTCCGCTTGGATTCGGCCGTGTTCTGCTGCTCCCGCCGCGCCAGGTAGTTTTCCACTTCCGTCATGGCGTTTTCCGGTTCGAGAGCCGTCCCCACGCCGTCTTCCAGCAGGTGCGGCGCGATTACGCAATAGGAAAAGTACCCAGCCCCGCCGGTGTTGAACAACAGGCTGACCTGCGGCTTTTTCCGCTGGAGTACCGCGTGGAACTGGTCGTAGGACAGAAGGTTTTCCTCCAGCAGCTCATAGTCCCTTGACGCCGGGAGGTGCTCCATGACGCGCCCAACGAACTGGCGGGCCGTATACCGGGCGGCGTTGGTCAGCATGGCGTCCAGCTTGTTTGTCCGGAGGCCCAGCACCTTGCCCACCGTGTTGACCAGCAGCTTTTCCTCAAAGACCATCAGGATTTCCTGCTTTTTTTCGTCCTGCGGCCTGCCGTAAACCAGCCGGTGATACACGCCGCTGCCGAACTTTTCTCCGCCGTAAGCGTTGCTGATGGCCTGCGCCTCCAAATGGAATAGATCGAACACGAGGTGAACGATGATCTTCTTCATGGCGGCGAGTTCTTCGTCGGGTAGGAGGTTCTCCCAGGTGCTGGCGCCCTTTTCCTTGATGGCCTGGTCCTCCGTCAGGGTGTGCCCGACGAGCCAGCCGGCGCAGACGCCCAGAAAGTGTTCCATCGCCTCGGTGGAGTAGTCCGTCCGCACCAGCTCTTCCTCCAGAGCCGGAAGCGTTTTTTCCCGAAATCCGTTATGTATGCTCCGGTGGCGTTCAAGCCCCTCATACTTGATGGACGCCATGTAAGTTTCCTCGTCCTCAAAATGCTGCACCGCGTGGCCTTTAAAATATTTGATTCCCTCTTGACAGATCCACCGGCTGTCCCTTTCCTCTTCTTTGAAGTGAAAAAGCTTGTTGATGATTTGAAAGAGCCGCCGGTGTTCCCTGTCGATGATATCCACGCCGATGCTGAACTCTTCCCGCCATGTGAATTGAGTTTCCGTTTCCATACGAACTCCCCCTTTTAAAGTAATCCAATATCTTCCAGATATTCCCTTAAATGCAAATGACGGAGCCTATTTTTAATAATTATAGCACAAACAATTCTCTGCGTCTACTCACTCCGGCCGTAATTTGCCGCGATGCTTTAGTCAATCTAATATTAGTGACTTCCCCTCTTGCAAAGCGGAAGAAAATCAGGTATAATAATTTAATCGAGGCTCCTGAGGCCCCGCCGCCCTCAAACAGGCAGGGGTGTTGGCGCTTCTGTGCCGGGACGCGGACGGGCCCCGAACAAAACTTGATACCCGGGTGTTGCGCAGGGGTAGCGCGCCTGCTTTGGGAGCAGGAGGTCGCACGTTCAAATCGTGTCACCCGGACCATCCGGACGGGAAAACGCTTGTTTTTAGCAGTTCCCGTCCGTTTTTGTTCCTTAGGGAAGTCCAAACATTTACTCTTATCCGCAAGGGAGGAAAACAATGCGAACTCTGAACACAGCCTTGCTGCAAATCGCACCCTGTGGCACATTGGAAGAGAATCTGGAAAAAGGAATTGCTTCTTGCCGGAAGGCAAAGGATATGGATGCCGATATCGCGCTGTTCCCCGAGATGTGGAGCAACGGTTATAATATCTACGGCCGGCCCGTAGACCGATGGAAGGCGGAGGCGATTCCCGCCGACAGCGAGTTTGTCAGCGCGTTTGGTACACTTGCAAAAGAGCTTGATATGGCGATCAGCGTCACGTTTCTGGAAGAGTACGAGGGCACCCCCCGCAACTCCATGGTTCTGTTTGACCGGCATGGGGAGCGGAAGATCGCTTACGCAAAAGTCCATACCTGCGATTTTGACGTGGAGCGGAACCTGACGCCGGGCGAAGATTTCTATGTCGCCACGCTGGATACCCGCTGCGGCGAGGTTGAGGTGGGGGCCATGATCTGCTTCGACCGGGAGTTCCCTGAGAGCGCCCGAATCCTGATGCTCAAGGGCGCGGAGCTGATCCTGGTTCCCAACGCCTGCCCCATGGAGATCAACCGCCTCTCCCAACTGCGGGCCAGGGCCTACGAGAATATGCTGGCCATCGCCACCTGCAATTACCCGGATTCGACGCCCGACTGCAACGGCGGCTCCAGCGTCTTTGACGGTGTGGCGTACCTGCCGGAGCTGGACGGCTCCCGGGACACCTGCATTTTGCAGGCGGGGGGAGCGGAGGGAATCTATCTCGCAAAGCTGGATTTGGAGCGGCTTCGCCGCTACCGGGAGAGCGAAGTTCACGGCAACGCGTACCGTCGGCCGCAGAAATATGGGCTTTTGCTTGATGAAACGAGAGAGCCGCCGTTTGTCAGGAGTAGCTATCGTCAATAAAACGCAGACGCGCATACCATAGGGCGCAGAGCCAGTCTGCCGTTCCCGTCCATCTGGGTGGAACGGGATACGTTGAATCCGTATTTTACCCTAAATGCGGATATATCGAATACAGGAGAACGTTGTTGCAAAAACCGCCTGCAGCAAGCTGCGGACGGTTTGATTGACTGCTTTCTGTGTCAATAATGTTACGCTTTTCGCACCCGTTAAACCAGACTCCACTCAAGGAGTTCCCGCGCCAGACGGCTCCCCACAGTGGTGCCCTCCGGCAGCAGGAACATCGCCACCTGGTTCTCCACGCCATTGTCGCTGGTCATATGGGCGTAGTCCCCGTCGATGAAATCCACGGTATAATAAACAGGTTCCATTGTGACTTCCTCCTCTCGCGGGGCGGCGTTTCCGCCCCGCAGCTTTTTCAAAATCACCTCGTCCGCCGGACAGAACTCATATTGCTGGGTATCCTCCAACGTGATCCAGCGGATGTCGTTGTGTTCCAGCATCTGGGGCGTTCCTTCGCGGATCGAGGCGTTGAACAGGGTCAGATGGACGGTCAGATCCGGGTAGTCGTGATCCACCTCCGTAAACACCCCGCCCACGGACAACATAACGGCCAGCTCCTCCAGGCACTCCCGGATCAGGGCCTGTTCCTTCGTTTCCCCCGGCTCCACCTTGCCGCCCGCGAACTCCCACAGCAACCCCCGTGCCTTTTGAGCGGGGCGCTGGCAGATGAGAAATCTATTTCCGTCCCAGATGAGCGCTGCCACCACTTCCGTCACTGTTTTCCCCATATCCTCTGCCCCCTCCAGCCATAGGAAGGGTTTGATTTTTTCCCCTGTCCATGGTATTTTATTGGAGTATATCACAAATCTACCGCCTGGGAAAGTACCGGCGGCAATATTTTGGGAGCTGATATCCATGGTTCGTGAGATTATGCGCGACGAAACGTTTTTAGCGCAAAAGGCCCAGCCCGCCACGCCGGAGGATCTGCCCGTTGCTCGGGACCTGCTGGATACCCTCGCCGCCCACAAGGACGGCTGCGTGGGTATGGCGGCCAACATGATCGGCGTAAACAAGCGCATCATCGTCTTTGACAACGAGGGTACTTACATGGCCATGTTCAACCCGGAGATCGTCAAGAAATCCAACCCTTACCAGGCGGAGGAGGGCTGCCTGTCCCTGCCCGGCGCCCGCAAGGCGAAACGGTGGAAGTCTATCAAGGTGCAGTACCAAAACGAGAGGTTCCAGACCCGCTTCAAGACCTTCACTGGTTGGACGGCCCAGATCATCCAGCACGAAATCGACCATTGCGAGGGGGTGCTGATCTGATATGGACATCGACGCCTGCATCGCCCGCCTCACGGGAAAGGATGCCAAAGATGCCTATGCGTTTGCCCGGCAGGTCACAGCGGAAAGTCGGGAATCTAACGTCTGGTATCCATATTTTGGCCGTTTCACGGAGCTTTTACGCCATAAAAACTCTCTTGTACGAAACCGCGCCATCTCCATTCTGGCTGCCAATGCCCACTGGGACGAGGAGGGAAAATTCGACTTCCTCCTGGACGAGTTTCTGTCCCATGTGACAGATGCGAAGCCCATCACTGCCCGGCAGTGCATTGCAGTGCTTCCGGAAATTGCAGAGGCAAGGCCGGAGTTCATCCCAACAATTCGATCCGCGTTGCAGCAGGCTGACCTCAGCGTTTACCCGGACAGTATGCAGCCCCTGGTTTTGAAGGACATCGTGGCGGCGCTGCAAAAAATGTCTTCCTAGCGTTTTATATCCGAGATTGCTTGGTTTCCCTGACCGACTGTAGTATCTGACTGCGCAAATTGCTGCTGAACGCCCCGTTTTTACCGGAGAACAGATGCTCTACCGCCTTCAGTTCGCTGCCGCTTTCGATGAACTCTTGGGCAAGCCTTTCGTCAGACGCCGTCTCAAAACCGATCCGCGCCAGCTCGCGTGGCGCGGAGTCTCCGTAAAGGCCGCTCACCGCATATTCTACGTAATCAATTCCGTATTGGTCTAAAACATAGGGCAATTCCTTCTTTCCCTCCGGAATGACAGGCTGAATCAGCGTGCAGAACGCGTTGAAGACCAGTACGACCATGTAGCTGTCCTGATAGAAGTAAGTGTACTTCCCGTTTTGAAATTCTTCCTGAATATAGCCGAGATTTCCTGCCATGGAGCTGTCCATCAGAATATAGTGCCGTTTCTTCCGTTCAAGCAGCGCATCCTTCCAATGGCGATACAGCTTGGTCCTGACAAAGACAATCCGGTTTGATAAGTGGTCCAGCAGCCAGGGGATGACGCCATAAGAATAGATACAGGACAGGGACAGCTTGGAGGAATCAGTACACTGTAGCATGGGGACATCCTCCAAGCCGCTGACCGGATGGGCAAATACGAGGTATTTGTCCGGGGCGCCCTGGAGTTGCCCGATCATCGTATCCAAATCCACAATGTCATGCTCTCTTTTCCATGTTGTGGAGTTCAAATCTATGGGGTATACCGCCAGATTTTTGAGATCTACGTTTTCATAATATATGATTTTTCCGGGTTCCAAGGAAATCTGTTCAATCCGCGTTTCGATTCTCTCAAGAAATTGGGAGTCCGCGTAGATACTCCTTACCACCTGACGGCACAGCAGCGTACAATTACCCTCCACGGTAGCCGCTTCCACCTCGGCCAGTTTCCGGGCGGTTTCCTCATCGTGCATGTTCCGCAGGTGGTAATTTGCCAGAATTTTGAATCTTGCTGCCGGAAGGTATCGCGGTCCATTCTCTGATTTTTTGAAAAAATCGTCCAGCTCCGCTTTGCTCCGGAAGGCGGCGGCCTGAAAAATGGAGATGTCAATGTTCATGCTCATAACCGCAAGGGACAGCACATTGTTGATGAAGCGTGTTACCTCGTCTTCGGTATGGATTGTTTTGTGTATATCCTGAAACTCGTTGAAGTATCTGCGGTACTCATGGTTTTGGTAGAGGGACTGGATTTGTTTGTCGAAGGCGGCTTTTCCCTTCTCCAGCCAGATGGTATAGTATTCCACGGTTGTGGCCGTGACCTCTTGGACCCTTTGCACTTTTTCTAAAATGGCGTCGTAAAGCCACTGTTTGCTCCGGTCCAACAGGGACGCTTTTCGCATCATAATCAGCATAAGGCCCACGCTGCTCAGCGAGGAGACCAGGTTATGGACATTTTCGTGGGTAATCGTGTCGCCGCCGATGTCTTTCCGGACGGCATCCAGCAACGCCTCGTTGTTGCGAAAATCGTAAAGGCCGTGGGTTGTATCCGCTTGTGACGCTTGAAGATTGGACATAGTTGACCTCCATTCTGACATTCTCTTGTGCCGCCTGATTGATTTTTTAATCATGTTATGTTACAATCACTACGGTGTCAAGAACTTTTTTGAGAAATTACCTTACAAATAGAAGGATAAAACGTCCGGAAAACGGATGAGGTGAACCCCTATGCGAATGAGAAAGAAAAAGAATCTGCTGCCCCGGATGGAGGCGTGCGGCACGCTTTTGGTGCGCGACCCTGCGGCGGAAAAGGGTCGCTGGCGCGAACGCAAGCCGGACGCCGCCCGTCTGCGCTTAGAGCTTGGCTGCGGCAAAGGCCGCTTTACCGCCGAGACCGCCGCCGCCCACCCGGAGGACCTGTACGTTGCGGTGGAGCGGGTGCCCGACGCCATGGTCATCGCCATGGAGCGCTGCCGGGCCATGGGTCTGACCAATGTGTTTTTCATCGACGGCGACGCTGCCGCGCTGGACCGGTATTTCGCCCCCGGCGAAGTGGACCTGATCTACATCAATTTCTGCGACCCCTGGCCGTCGGTAAAGCACTCCCGGCGCCGCCTCACCCATGTCGATTTTCTCCGTGGTTACCGCCGTGTGCTCAAGGAAGGCGGCCAGGTCCACTTTAAGACGGACAATCACGACCTGTTCGAGTGGTCGCTGTTCCAGTTCCCCAAGGTGGGCTTTTCCCTGTCCGAGGTGACTCGGAACCTCCATGAGCACGGCGTCCAGGGCGTTATGACCGACTATGAGGAGAAATTCCACGCCATGGGCACTCCCATCAACCGCTGTGTGGGCGCCATGGAGGCGCTGCCCGACGTGCCCCTGATGGAGGGTTTGGCCCGCTGCCTGCCCGGCTGGGAACTGCGCCCGGTGACGGAGGGGGAGGCGGATGCGGTGGCGGCCCTGCTTCAGACCGATCCGGACTACTTCGCCATAGAGGGGCCGCAGCCCAGCGCGGACTCGGTTCGGGAGGACATGGTTATTCTGCCGCCCCGATGTACGGTGGAGCAGAAGCACTATGTGGCCCTGTGGCGGGACGGCGCGCCCCAGGCGGTGCTGGACCTGGTGGAGGGCTATCCCAGAGAACGCACCCTGTTTGTGGGGTTGTTTTTCCTGGCTCCCTCCTTGCGGCGGCAGGGGACGGGCCGGGAGATCATGGGCGCGGCGCTCCAGGCCGCGAAGAGCGCGGGCCTGGACAGCGTCCGGCTGGCCTGCCTGATGGGCAATCAGGCAGGGCATGCCTTCTGGCGGGCCCTGGGCTTTGGAGACCTGCGGGAAGGCGTTCATCTGATGGGGGAGGACTCCGCCCCCGTTTGGATCATGGAGCGGCTGATCTGAGCAGAGAACCCCCGCCCGGCAGGACGCCCGGGCGGGGGTTCTTATCGCGCGATCAGGACCCTCCGATGGGGTCCGCGGGGGAAAAGGGGACATCCGGCGTTCGCTCCGCGTCCAGCTCGAACAGGCCGGAGATGCAGATCAGCTCGCAGTCGAACCAGAAATAACCGGAGTGCTCCAAGCCGTCCTTTTCGCCGGTGAAGGAGTACCAGATCAGCATGTTGTCCCCGTCCGGACCCCATTGGATGAACTGGTAGTCCACGTCCAGCATCCCGTGGGCGCCGTCGTCCCAGGGGATGCCGTGTTCCACCAAAGGGCTGTTCCCCACTGCCATGTCCAGATAGGCGTTTAGATTGCTCTGATTGGATAAGGTCAGCCAGGTCAGCCACAGATGGGTGCTTTCTCCATAGTCCAGTGCCAGCACATATTTTTCGCTGTCCGGCGACCACCACAGCCCCTGGTAGGTGCAACCCCCATAGGTGGCGCGCCACTCGGGGCCATCCGCCGCCCTGTCGATCACGGACACCATATCCCGCCAGGAGAATCCCCGGCCCTCCAGCCCCTTGCGGTACACCGTAGTCTCATAAGCCCCGTCCGGGGAGGGGCACCGGTCCAGGACGAAAAAATATCCCGTCCGCCAGCCCACAAAGCCGGCGACAAAGGCCAGCACCGCCAGCGCGCAGGCCAGGACCAGCGCCGCCCGCGTCCACGCCGACCGCTCCCGCCGCCGCGCCTCCTGCCCGGAGTAGGCCAGCACCTCCCGGGCGTGCCCCTCCAGTGCAGGGGTGTGCTCCTCCTCCGGGATGCGTTCCCCCCGGATCAGCTCCACCACGGAGACCTCCAGAATCTCTGCCAGCGGCTCCAACAGGGCGATGTCCGGGGCGTTTAAGCCGCGCTCCCACTTGGACACCGCACGGTCAGTGATGTGCAGCCGTTCGGCCAGCTCCCGCTGGGTCAGCCCCTTCTCCGTGCGCAGGGCCTTGATGAATGTCCCTGTTTTTTCGTTATTCATAAAGTCATCCCTCCCGACGCTTTTATGATACACCAAACAGGGGAGAATTTGCACCAAACCATCGGTTGAGTCGGGCAAAATAATACCCCTGCCCAGGTTAAACAGCTCGGGCAGGGGCATTTCTTATTCTTTTGTCGCGTTATTGAGCGGGGACGTTACAATTTCCGGCCACGCTGGTAACGAACTAAAGTTTTTTGCCTGCTTTTTCTTTCAGAAAATAGGCAGGTTACAGCGGCAGCAGCACCCGGTACATCATCACGAAGTGGGCGGCGGACCCCAGCAGGATGAACACATGGAACACCTCGTGGCAGCCAAACCGGGGATTGCCCCGCCCCGGCCACTTCAAAGCGTACAGCACGCCGCCCACGGTGTACAAAATACCGCCCGCCAGCAGCCAGGCTACACCGCGCATTCCCAGCGCCTGCCACAGGGGATAGATGGCGAAAATGGCCAGCCAGCCCATAGCGATATAGATGGTGGAGGTGACCGCCCTGGGGCAGTTGATCCAGGTTAGGCTCATGACCAGCCCGGCGATGGCCAGCGCCCAGATGACGCCGAACAGCGACCAACCCCATACCCCCCGCAGGGCGATGAGGCACACCGGGGTGTACGACCCGGCGATCAGGAAATAGATGGAGGCGTGATCCAGCTTCCGCAGGGCCACCCGCCCCGCTACGGTTGTATTGACGCAGTGGTACAGGGTGGACGCGGTATACAGCGCCATCATGGACAGGCCGTAGATGGCGAAGGACACGATTTTCCACACATCGCCCAGCCCCGCCGCGCCAACCGCCAGAACCACCGTAGCCAGTACCCCCAGCGCCGCCCCCACCCCATGGGTGATCGCCGACCAGGGCCGCAGCCCGTCGTAAGGGTCCCTCCCCTTTTCCACCGGGCGCGCCCGACGGCGGGGGAGGCTGTCAAAGGGGTCTCGATATAATGCCTGTTCCATAGGAACACCACCTTTCTTACTTATAGTATAATACTGACAAGGCGTTACGTCAAGTCAAAAACGATGAAATATAATTATTAAAATTATTTAGATGGAAAATTTGTGAAAGGGCGCTTTTGTTGAGAGGGAGGGGTATTGAATATTTGGGGAAAATAGAGTATAATACTTTTACACTGAGGGTAAATGCGCTGTTTGCGCCGCTCTTGAGGGGGACGACCATGGAAAACTCACTGGGCCTGTATCTGCATATCCCGTTTTGCCGGAGCAAGTGCGACTACTGCGATTTCTACTCTCTGGCGGGTCAGGATGACCGGATGGACGAGTACCAGAGGGCGCTGATCCAGCAGATTTTGGAGACCGCCCCCCGGGCCAAGAAGCAAGTGGTAAACAGCGTATACATCGGCGGCGGCACCCCCACCTGGTATGGGGAAAAGCGGCTGCTGGAGCTGATGGCCGTGGTGAAGAAGCGGTTCAACTTGTCCAAGGATGTGGAGTTTACCCTGGAGGCCAACCCGGACAGCGTGGACGAGAAAATGCTCAAGCGTCTGCGCAAAGCGGGGGTGAACCGCCTGTCCATGGGGATGCAGTCCTCCTGTGACCGGGAGCTGTGCGCCGTCCACCGGCCCCACACCTATCAGCAGGTGGAGGACGCGGTGAAGGCGGCCCGGAACGCCAAGATCAAAAATCTCAATCTGGACCTGATCTACGGCCTCCCCGGCCAGACGGACAAGACCTGGCGGGCCTCGGTGGAGGCGGCGCTGGCTCTGGAGCCGGAGCACCTGTCCTGTTACGGCTTGACGGTGGAGGAGGGCACCCCGCTGGCCCGGCGCGTGGCGGAGGGGGAGCGGCTCCCCACCGACGACGAACAGGCCGCGCGCTATCTGTGGACGGTGAAACGGCTGGCCCAAGCGGGCTTTGAGCAGTATGAGATATCCAACTTCTCCAAAACAGGCTGCCAGTCCCGGCACAACCTGAAATACTGGATGGGCCGGTCCTACGTGGGACTGGGAGCGGCGGCCCACTCCGACTTCGGCGGCTGCCGGTATTCCTTCGTCCGGGACCTTGAGGGCTATATCCGGGGCGTACTGGGGGACGGGAAGCTGGTGGACGAGATGGACGAGATTCCCCGACGGGAACGGGGGAACGAGTATCTCATGCTCCGCCTGCGCACCACCCACGGCATCGAGGAATGGGAATACCGCCGGGAGTATTATATGAATTTCGACCCCATTGCCGCCAAGCTGTCCGAGTACGAGCAGAAGGGCTGGGCCACGCGGACAGGCCGACGTTGGCATTTTACCCCGGAGGGCTTCCTGTTATCCAACCGGCTCATCGGGGAGCTGATGGAGGTGCAGGAGGTGGAGACTCTGGCGGATACCCTGCAACTGATCCGGGGCGGGCGGCTGCCCCAGAAAAATCAATAGCGGTGGGAAGGGGCGGCTCAGTCCGCTCCTCTTCATGTCTGGAAATATATCCCGTTTACAAATGGAAGTATTTGTGTTAACATAATACAGATTTTCCGCACAATTCATCCCCCGGGGGACGCCGGTCCCCCCGCACAAAACAGGAGGAACCTCATGAAAAAATTCGGCAGACGATGCGCCGCGCTGGCACTGGCGGCGGCGCTGGCATTCACGTTGGCCCAGCCGGCCCTGGCGTCCAACGTCCTGGGTACGGAACTCTCGGAGTGGTCCACGCCCCTGGGCACCGGGACCACGCTGACCAGCCAGAGCCTGTGGTCGGCATCCAGGAGCGACCTGCGCACCGAGCACTATGTTACATATTCCCCCAACGCCACGGTGAAGCCGGTGGTGTTCAGCGGAACCTATGTGGCCAGCACCAATACGGTGGAGACCGCCGCCGCCCAGCTTGAGAGCCAGGGATACCGGGTGGCCGCAGCCATCAACGGCGGGTTTTTCAACACCGACGGCACCATTGTGGGCATGCTGATGACCGACGGAGTGCTCCGCTCGCTGGACGTGGCCAACTACACTATGCTGGGCTTTACCAACGACGGCAGGGTGTTCATCGACGAGAGCAAGCCCGTCATGTCCGCCGCCTGGACCGGCCTGGAGCCGGAGCCGGTGGCCGAGCCCATCCCCGATCCGGGGACGGACCCCGCCCCGGATGGATCCCTTGACCCCTCCCCCGCGCCGGAGCCGGTGTACCGGCCCGTGGACAGGAGCTTTCCGGTGGCGGGCTTCAACGCCTACCGCAACGTCAACTACATCGGCGGGCTGTACCTCTATAACAAGGACTTTTCCTCCCGGGTTTCCCCCAACGGCGCCAGCGTGTCCGCCATCCTGCGCCCTGTGGGGGAGAACGGGATGAAGATGAGCGGCACGCTCGCCTTTGAGGTGGTGTCCGTCACCGATACGACCCAGGAGGGCGTGGCCTTTAACGGCGTTATCCCCGAGGGCTGCTACATGCTCTACGGCGAGGACCACGACAACGCGGACCTTCTCAACGCCCTGCGCTACCTGAGAGAAGGTATGCAAATCACCGTGACCACCAGCGGCGCCGGCGCCCAGTGGGCGGATGCGGCCTACGGCATCAGCGGCCTGTACACTCTGTTGCGGGACGGGCAGATTGTGGACGGCCTGTCGTCCGCCGCCAACCCCTACACCGCCGTGGGCGTCAAGGCGGACGGTACCGCCGTCTTTTACACCATCGACGGGCGGCAGAGCGGCTATTCCATCGGAGCCAGCTACGCCCAGGTGGCTGAGCGGCTTCAGGAGCTGGAGTGCGTGTCCGCCGTGGCTTTGGACGGCGGCGGGTCCACCACCCTGGGGGCCACCCTTCCGGGCAGCACCGGTTTTTCGGTGGTGAACAAGCCCTCCGAGAGGGGCCGCCGGGTGAACAACACCATCGCCCTGGTGGGCCAGGCGGGGTCGGAGATGTTCCAGCCCGGAGCCTTTGTCACCGCCCAGAACCGGCTGGTGCTGGCCGGGTCCAAGATTGATCTGACCGCCAGCGCCTATGACAGCGCCGGACGGCCCACCGATCAGCAGTACCTTGACTGGAGCGCCACCGGCGGCACCGTCACCGGAGACGGCTCCTCTGCGGTGTACACCGCCGGAACCACGCCGGGCGCCTATGTTGTGGCCGCCGCACCGGGCAGCGCGGGTATGAACGTGCAGGTGGTTGATAAGCTATCCTCCCTGAAGGTGACCCGGAAGGATACCGGCTCGTCGGTGACCTCGCTGAACCTGGAACCGGGCGACGTGGTGGACCTGACCGTGACCGGCGCGTGGTGGAACCTGCCCGTGGCCATGAGCGAGGCGGACGTGACCTGGGCCGTGGACGCGGCCATCGGCTCGGTGGATGAGACCGGGCGCTTCACCGCCGGCCAGCAGTTGGCGGAGGGGGACATCACCCTCGCCGCCGGCGGGTTGACCCTGACCATCCCCGTGAAGGTGGACTCCGACTGTCCCTTCACCGACATTGCGGGCCATTGGAGCCAGGACTACATCATCCAGATGTACCGGATGGGGCTGACCACCGGATACGGCCAGGCGGACGGCACCGCGCTGTACCGCCCCGGCGGGCGGCTCACCCGGGCGGAGCTGCTGGCCTTTGTCACCCGTGTGCTGGGAGTGGACGCCTCCTACTACACCACGGTGGAGTTGCCCTTTGCCGACAAGGATTCCATCCCCGACTGGGCCATGCCCTATGTGCAGGCCATGTACACCCTGAAAGTGCTCCAGGGCAGCCGGGGGAGCGACGGCAGGCTGTACGCCAATGTGGGCAGCAACATCACCCGGGAGGAGACCATGACCATCCTGGGCCGGGTGCTGGCAGCCTCCCAGAATACCGACCTGTCCGTGTTCCCGGACGGGGGCTCGGTGAGCAGTTGGGCGTCCCCCTACGTGCAGACCTTGGTGGCGCTGGGCGTGGTGGGGGGCAGCAACGGAATGCTCAACCCCAGGGCGGAGATCACCCGGGCGGAGATTGCCAAGCTGCTGGTGGAGATCTATCCCCTGGAGAAGGCGCTGCTCATCCCCCGGCTGGATTTGATGACTTAAAATTGCTGAAAAGCCCCGTGGTCTGTGACCGCGGGGCTTTTTGCGGATAAGGCGGCATTCTTTGGGCATACTGGCACAGAGGTGAAGCGCATGGACATGACCAATCAACAGTACGACAAGTTTGTCAGCAGCCGGGCCAAGCCCTCCCCGCTGTGGAAGGACTGCGCCTGGGCCTTTTTCGTGGGCGGGGCCATCTGCGCCGGAGGCCAGGGCCTGCTGGCCCTGTATCAGAGCTGGGGCGCGGACAAGGAGGACGCCGCCGCCTGGGTGTCGATTTCCCTGATCTTTCTGGCCTCCCTGCTCACCGGCTTGGGGGTGTTTGACGACATCGCCAAGCGGGCGGGAGCGGGGACGCTGGTGCCCATCACCGGATTCTCCAACGCCATGGTGTCCCCGGCGCTGGAGTTCAAAAGCGAGGGCTTTATCACCGGCACCGGGGCCAAGCTGTTCACGGTGGCGGGCCCCGTGCTGGCCTACGGCATCTCAGCCAGCGTGATTTACGGCATTATTTTGTATATCGTGGGTCTGTTTTGACGGACATGCGGCGGAACGCTCCGCCGCATGTCTTATTTTGTCCCGTTTCCAGGGAAATACCTTGCCCCCGGCGGGAAAAGATGCTATACTTTTTAGGAAAAAAGAGAAATAAGGAGGACCGTCCTATGACCTACCGGGAGGAATTCATCCACTTCATGGTGCGCTCCGGCGTGCTCACCTTTGGGGATTTCACCACCAAGTCCGGCCGCAAGACCCCCTATTTTGTCAACACCGGCAACTACAAGACCGGAGCCCAGGCCGCCCGCCTGGGGGACTATTACGCAGCCTGCGTTCAGGAGCATATGCCGGAGGGGATTGACGCACTGTTCGGTCCGGCCTATAAGGGAATCCCGCTGGCGGTGTCCGCCGCGTCGGCGCTGTACCGGAACTATGGCCGGGACCTGCCCTATTGCTTCAACCGCAAGGAGGCCAAGGATCACGGCGAGGGTGGGGCCATGGTGGGCTATAAGCCCCAGGACGGGGACCGGATCGCCATCATCGAGGACGTGGTGACGGCGGGCACTGCCGTGCGGGAGACCATCGAGCTGTTCAAACAGGTGGCGGATGTGAAATTTGCGGCGCTGTTTGTCAGCGTGGACCGTATGGAGCGGGGGACCCGGGAGTGTACCACCCTGGACGAGCTGCGCCAGGACTACGGCATCCAGGTGTGCCCCATCGTCACCATCCGGGACGTGATTGCCTGCCTCCACAACAAAGAGGTGGACGGGAAAATGTACATCGACGACGCCATGCTGGGCCGGATGGAGGACTATCTTGCCCGGTACGGGGCCAGGGGCTGACCCTCTATGGCGGAGAAAACGGACGGGAAGAAGTCCAGCCCCCACGCCGGGCACCGGGAACGTATGCGCAATGAGTTTTTGCACACCGGGGGCGGCGGTATGGAGGATCACCGGTTGCTGGAACTGCTGTTGTTCTATGCCACCCCGCGGGGGGATGTGAATCCCCTGGCCCACCGGCTGGTGGATGAGTTCGGGTCGCTGTCCGGGGTGTTCCACGCAACCTACGACCAGTTGGTGAAGGTGCCTGGGGTGGGCCACAAGACCGCCGTCCTCCTGTTGCTGGTTCCGGCTGCCGCGGCCCATTACATGAAGCAGACCGCCAGCTTTGACGGCCAGATTGCCAGCCTGTGGCAGTTGCAGGAGATGCTGGAGCCCTATTTCTTCGGCCAGCGGGACGAGGTGGCGTACCTGGTGTGCATGGACGGCAAGAGCAAGGTGCTGGCCGTCAAGAAGCTGGGGGAGGGCATCGTGGACACGGTGCCCGTCACCACCCGGAAGGTGGTGGAGACCGCCTTGGCCTGCAACGCCAGCCGGGTGGTGCTGGCCCACAACCATGTGTCGGGGATCGCGTACCCCTCCGACGCGGACGTCAGCACCACCCGTCATCTGGAGCGGGTGCTGATGGAGGCGGCGAGCATTACGCTGGTGGACCATCTCGTGTTTGCCGGGGGCGACATGGTGTCCATGGCGGAGTCCGGCCTGCTGAGCCGGAAAAGGTGAGGCGGAGACGATTATGACGGGGGTGCGCTTTGATGAGTAAGGTATTGTTGGAGGTATGCTGCGGCAGCGCGGACGATGTAATCCAGGCGTACAAAGCCGGAGCGGACCGGGTGGAGTTGAACTGCGATTTGTTCCACGGCGGGCTGACTCCCACTGTGGGCAGTCTGATCGCGGCGAAACGGGAGTCGGACATCCCCATCATGGCCATGATCCGGTCCAGGGAGGGGGGCTTTTGCTACACCGGGACGGAGTTCGCCGCCGCGGTGGAGGACGCTAAGCTGCTGCTGTCCCACGGGGCGGACGGGTTGGTGTTCGGCTTCCTCCATGCGGACGGGACGTTGGATGAGACGCGGACCCGGATCTTGGCGGAGCTGGCCCGGCAGGCGGGGAGGGACGCTGTATTCCACCGGGCCGTCGATGTGGTCTTGGACTGGAGAGCGGCGCTGGACGCGCTGGTAGAGCTGGGGGTGACCCGGGTGCTGACCAGCGGGCAAGAGCCCAACGTGCCCCAGGGGGCCCGGACCATCCGGGAGATGGTGGAGTACGCCGCGGGCCGGATCGAGATTTTGCCCGGCGGGGGAATCAACGCCCGGAACCTGGACTGGGTGGTGGAGCAAACCGGTTGCGGCCAGGTCCACATGTCCGGCCACCGGCAGGCGGCCGATCCCTCCGCGGCCAATGGCCGGGGCATCCACTTCGGAAGCTGCCTCTATCCGCCGGAGGACCTGTACCGGGTGGTGGACGGGGACTATATCTCCGGCGTGGTTCGGCGGTTACGCTAAAAAGGGAAGAAGAACCGGTTGGATAGAAGGGCAGGAGAGGGGACTCTCCCGGCTTGCGCCTGCCAATGCCAAAATGAGCATGAAACCGCCCCTGCTCGCAAGAGCAGGGGCGGTTTTTGTTTTAGTTCAGATGCCAGATGTCCCGGTTGTACTGGGCGATGGTGCGGTCGCTGGAGAAGAAGCCGCTGCGGGCGGTGTTCACCAGCATCTTGCGGGCCCAGGCGGTGCGGTTGCCGTAATCGGCGATGGCGCGGTCCCGGGCGGAGATATACGCCTCCACGTCCAGCAGGGCCATGAACCAGTCCTTGTGAATCATATCGCTGTGCAGGGCGCTCAGCGCGGCCTCGTCCCCAAGCTCTTTCATGGCGGGGGAGAGCAGGAAGTCCACCAGCGGCTTCACCGCCGGGCGGTTGTAATACTCGCCGGCCTGATAACCCTTGCCGCCCTTGGCCTTCTGGTCGTACAGCTCAATGACGTAGTTGCTGGGCGCACCGAAAGTATAGATGTTGTCCGGACCCACCAGCTCGGCGATCTCCACATTGGCCCCGTCCAGAGTACCCAGGGTGACCGCGCCGTTGGCCATGAACTTCATGTTGCCGGTGCCGCTGGCCTCCTTGGAGGCCAGGGAGATCTGCTCGGAGATGTCGCAGGCGGGGATGAGCCGCTCCGCCCAGGTGACGTTGTAGTTCTCCACCATGGCCACGTGGAGCCAGGGGCGAACCTGAGGGTCGTTCTCAATGAGCCGGCGCAGGCATAGGATCAGATGGATGATGTTCTTAGCCATCACATAGGCCGGGGCGGCCTTGGCGCCGAAAATGACGGTGACGGGGCGCTCGGGAACCTTGCCCGCCTTGATCTCCAGGTACTTGTGGATGATATACAGCGCGTTCATCTGCTGGCGCTTGTACTCGTGCAGACGCTTCACCTGGATGTCGAACACCGCCTCCGGATCCAGGCGGATGCCATACTGGTCCCGGGCGAACAGGTCGGAGGCACGGCGCTTGTTGGCCGCCTTGATGTCCAGCAGCTTTTCCAGCACTGTGCTGTCGTTGTAGTAGTCCATCAGCTTTTCCAGCCGCTTGGGTTCCATCCGCCATTCCGGACCCACGCACTCGTCCAGCAGGGTGGCCAGCTTGGGATTGCAGACCTCCAGCCAGCGGCGCAGGGTGACGCCGTTGGTCTTGTTGTTGAATTTGCCGGGGTAGATATCCGCAAAGGGCTTTAGCTCGGAGTTCTTCAAAATCTCGGTATGGAGCGCCGCCACGCCGTTGACGGAATAACCGTAGTGGATGTCCATGTGGGCCATGTGGACGATCTCCTTGCCGGCCTCGCCCTGGAGGATGGCCACGGCGGGATCGGAGCAGGCCGCTTTGATGCGCCGGTCCAGCTCCCGGATGATGGGCACCAACTGGGGCGCAGCCTTCTCGATGAAGGTCAGGGGCCACTTCTCCAGCGCCTCGGCCAGGATGGTGTGGTTGGTATAGGCGCAGGTCTTGCTCACCTGCTCCACCGCCTCGTCCATGGTGAGGCCCCGCTGAGTCAACAGGCGGACCAGCTCAGGGATGATCATGGAGGGGTGGGTATCGTTGATTTGGATCGCCACGTGGTCGCTAATGGTGCGGGGGTCAAAGCCCCGCTGCTCCAGCTCCTTGAGCACCAACTGGGCCCCGGCGGACACCATAAAATACTGCTGGTATACCCGCAGCAGCCGCCCCGCCGCGTCGCTGTCGTCGGGATACAGGAAGGAGGTGAGGCGGGCGGGCAAGTCATGCTTGTCGAAGTCGATGCCGTCCGCAGGGGCGCAGGCGGGGTTCTCCACGTCAAACAGGTGGAGGCGGTTGGCGATGCCGCTGTGGGCGCCGGGGACGGCGACGTCGAACAGCTTGGCTTTCACGCCGCCGAAGCCGAAGGGCACCTCGAACTCGATCCCGGTGGGGATCAACCAACTCTCGTCCTCAATCCAGGGGTTGGGCTGTTCAAACTGGTGGCTCAGGTGGAAGGTCTGCTTAAACAACCCGTAATGGTAGTTGAGGCCCACGCCGTCGCCGAGCAGGCCCAGGGCGGCGATGGAGTCCAGGAAGCAGGCGGCCAGACGGCCCAGACCGCCGTTGCCCAGGGAGGGCTCGGGCTCCACTTCCTCGACGGCGGACAGGGTATGGCCGCACTCGGCCAGCGCCTGGGACACCTGGTCGAACACGCCCAGGGCCAGCAGGTTGTTGCTCAGCAGCTTGCCGATAAGGAACTCGGCGGAGAAATAGTACAGCTTCCGCTCTCCAGTGGGGGCGGGGCGGGCCTGGGCCAGCTCCTGGGTGAGCTGGAGTAAAACATGGTAGAGCTGCTCATTGCCGCACTGGGCCAGCTCCCGGCCATACTTGGCCTGGGCCAGCTCCTGCATCCGTTGTTTGACGTCCATATATAATCTCCTTTCAAATCCGGTGACACCGCCAAGCCGGCGGCGGGTCTGAAAACGTTTCCAATCCAGGGTCTGGAAGAATATGCCTTTTGGTAGGTTACAGGAAAAGTATATCCTGCTTTGCCTAAAGAGTCAAAGATTTTCTTAACAAAAATGAGGAAAATTTTCTCAACTTTTCGGGCATAACATATGAAAACGGGGGGGCAAACGCCCCCCGCCGTTACTTTTTTTGGATTTCCGGGCGGTTGTCCCCCGCCTCCTCCACCCGCAGGACGCCGCCGCAGGCGCAACGGTAGCGCTCCGGGTGGTCCACCAGGGGGGAGCGTTTCATCCGGGGGATGCGCCGCCCGCATTTGGCGCACACGACATAATAGCGCGCCGGTCGGTGGTCCTTGATCCCCAGCGCGGTGTAATTGTCCGTGCGCTGGATATGGTAACCGTAAGCGCCGTTCATCCGCTGGGCGTAGCCTTTCCACCGCGCCCCGTGATTGGAGCAGCCATAACAGGTATGGAGCACTTCATGGGCCAGCACCTGAAGGACAGCGGTTTCCGTGCCCTGCTCGGCCAGTTGGGCGGCCAGCTCAATGGTGTATTTTCCGTCGCTGCGAATACAGCAGCCGAACCGGGTTCTGGCCCGGTGGTTGAGGCGGACGTGAGGGTCGATCTCCCGGGAGACGGGGATTTTGACGGCCTGGGCCTGTGCGATGGCCAGGGCCAGCAGGCCGTCGATATACGCCTGGGTCATGGGGTTTCCTCCCCGTTTTTGCGCGTCCTGCCGCAAATGGCCGGGAGCGGCGGCTTGTTTGTGTATGCCTGGGTCATAGGGCCTCCTCTCCGTCTTTCAGCCGACCCAGGGGGCGGTAGACGGTGAAATACATGGTGGTGAAGCAGGCCAGCCCGCCCACGAGCTGGGACACCGCCTCCGCAGTGAACACGCCGATGGTGCCCATCCGGACGGGTAGGATAAGGGTCAGCGGCGCGTTGATGATGGCCTTGCGCAGCAAAGAGAAAAACACCGCCTGCTTGGACCGCCCCAGCCCCACGAACACTCCCTGTCCCGCCAGTTGGAGGGACATAAACAGGAACATGCAGAAGTAGATGCGCAGCGCGGGCACACCCGCCTCAAGGATGGCCGGCTCGCTTTTGAAAATGTGGATGAGGGGATCCGGGAATGCCATGGCCACCAACCAGAACAGGGCGGAGTAAACCAGCGTCACCCCCACGCTGAACCGGATGGCCTGACGCACCCGGCTGTACTGTTTGGCCCCGTAGTTGTAGCCCTGCACCGGCTGGGAACCGTTGGTCAGCCCCTGCACCGGCATGATGAACACCTCCCGGATGGAGTTGATAATGGTCATCACGCCCACATAGGTGTCGCCGCCGTAGGATTGGAGGGTGGCGTTGCACACCACCTGGACCAGGCTGTTGGTCATGTTCACAAAGAAGCCGGACAGGCCCAGGGCGACGATCCGCTTGGTGCGGATTTTGTCCAGCCGCAGGTTCCGGGGGCGCAGGCGCAGGATGGCCTTTTTGCCCGTGAGGAACAGCAGCACCCACCCCGCCGACAACGCCTGGGAGAAGATGGTGGCCAGGGCCGCGCCCCGCACACCCATGTGGAAAACAAATATAAGCACGGGGTCCAAGGCGATGTTCACCGCCGCCCCCAGCAGCACGGTCATCATGCCGGTCCTGCCGAAGCCCTGGGCGTTGATGAAGGGGTTCATACCCAGGCTAATCATGACGAACAGGGTGCCGCACAGATAGATGGACATGTAGGCGTCGGCGTAGGGGAATGTGTCCGGGCTGGCCCCGAACAGGTAGAGGATGGGCTCCTTCAGCGCCAAAAAGAACGCGGTGCCCGCCACCCCCAGAATCAGCAGCAGGGTGAAGGCATTGCCCATCACCTGCTCCGCCTCTTCATCGTTCCCCTGGCCCCGGCTGATGGAGCACAGCGGCGCGCCGCCGGTGCCGCACAGGTTGGCGAAGCCCATGAGGATGGACACAATGGGCATGGTGATCCCCAGGCCGGTGAGGGCCAGGCTGTCGCTGCCCGACAGGTGGCCCAGGTAGATGCGGTCCACCACGCTGTACAGCACGTTCACCAGTTGGGCAGCCGTCATGGGGACGGCCAGATTCATGATGTTGCGGGGGATGCTCCCCTTGGAAAAATCGTTTTGACGGTCCGACAAGGCTGGGACCCCCTTGTTACAGCAGGATGACTCCCGCCTCTCTGCATGCCTCCAGCGTCCGGGGGTCCCAGATGGACGCCTGTACCTCGCCGATGTGGGCCTTGCCCAGCAGGTACATGGACACGCGGCTCTGGCCGATGCCGCCGCCGATGGTCAACGGCAGCTCCCCCGCCAGCAGCGCGCGGTGGAAGGGCAGTTCCCGGCGGTGGTCGCACCCGGCGATGGAAAGCTGTCTGTCCAGGGACTCCGGGGACACCCGGATGCCCATGGAGGAAATCTCAAAGGCGTGGCCCAGCAGGGAGTTCCACAGCAGGATGTCCCCGTTCAGCGCCCAGTCGTCATAGTCCGGGGCCCGGCCGTCGTGGGGCTTGCCGGATTTCAGCGCCCCGCCGATGCCCATGAGGAAGGTGGTGGGGTGATCCTTCACCCACCGGTCCTCCCGCTCCTTGGGGGACAGCTCCGGCCACAGGTCCTCCAGCTCCTGGGCAGTGACGAAGGATGCCTCCCGGTCGATCGGGGGCAGGGGGGTGAGCTGGGGGTACACCGAGCGCAGGGTCTGCTGGGTATTGGCCAGCGCGTTGACGATGGCGCCGACCACCGATTTTAAGTAGTCCACATTTCGGTCCCGGGGGGCGATGACCTTCTCCCAGTCCCACTGGTCCACGTAGACAGAGTGGAGGTTGTCCAGCTCCTCGTCCCGGCGGATGGCGTTCATGTCGGTGTACAGCCCCTCCCCCACGGAGAACTGGTAGCGGTGGAGGGCCATCCGCTTCCACTTGGCCAGGGAGTGGACCACCTGGGCGTCCCGGCCCGCGTCGGGCACGTCGAAGGACACCGCCCGCTCCACGCCGTTCAGGTCGTCGTTCAGGCCGGTGGACGCCTCCACGAACAGGGGGGCGGACACCCGGCGCAGGTTCAGCGCCCCGCCCAGATCGTCCTCAAACAGGCGCTTGAGCAGGCCGATGGCTTTCTGGGTATCGTACAGGTTCAACAGGGGGGCGTACCCCTGGGGAATAACGGTGGCAAGCATGGCCTTTTCTCCTTTACTTCATTAAATTAAAACACATTATACAGTCCCACAGAAAAAAATGCAAATGGAATTGTGTTTTCCGTTTCGATATGGTATAATTTCCATATATCGTTGCGACACATACGGAATTTTCCGGCAAACTGCCCAGCATAGGAAGGTGGTAACGCCCATGACATTTGAGTTTCAACCGCTCAGTCAAAGCAACGCGCTTGTCATCGCGAACGAATGGAAATACGACGGCGTGTATTCCTTTTATGATATGACCGCCGATTTGGAGGATTATGAGGAATTCATTGACGAGGGTCTGCGGAACGCAAACGACCACTACCAGGCGATGGCCCATGGCGGGCTTGCCGGCTTTTTCTGTGTGATCCAGGACGGTCCGGCCATTGAGATCGGATTGGGATTAAGGCCGGACCTGTGCGGAAACGGCGTGGGAAAGGGCTTCGTAGATCAGGTGGTGGGTTTTATCGGCGCGCATTACCAATATGATAAACTGGTCATGCACGTGGCCGCGTTCAACCAACGGGCGGTGAAGGTATACCGCTCCTGCGGCTTTCGGGACGTCAAAGTGATCCAACAAAGCTCCAACGGCGGCGTCTATGAGTTTTTAGTCATGGAAAAGGCGCGATAACTTCAGCAAACAGACAGGAGATGATATCAATGGTTCCAAATTTTGAGGCAAAACTCAAGGAGTACGCCCATCTGCTGGTGGAGGTGGGCTTGAACATTCAGCCGGGGCAGACCCCCAGCATTGAGAGCAACGTGGAATACGCCGCGCTGACCCGCCTGTGCGTGTCCGCCTGCTATGACTGCGGGGCGCGGAACGTGGTGACCTACTATGGGGACGACTTTCTCACCCGGGAGAGCTTCCTCCGGGCGGACCCCGCCGTGTTCGACGAGTACCCCAGCTATATGAAGGCCCGGGTGGACTGGTTTTTGGAGCAGAAAAGCCCCCGGCTGTCCTTCACCGGCTCCAACCCGGAGCTGTTGAAGGGCGTGGACCCCGCCCGCATCCAGGCCCGCCGCAAGGCGTCCGGCCCCCCGACGCGGGCTTATTTCGACGCCCTGACCGCCAACAAGTTCCAGTGGTGCGTGGGCGCTTATCCCACCTTGGCCTGGGCGGAGAAGGTGTTCCCGGACAAGAAGGGCGAAGAGGCCATGGACGCGCTGTGGGACGCCATCTTCTCCGTGTGCCGCATCACCGGGGACGGCAAGGGTGTGGAGCGGTGGAAGAAGCACGTAGCGGCCACCGCGAGGCGGGCCAAGGTGCTCAATGAGTACCAGTTCCAAACCTTGCATTACACTAACTCCCTGGGCACCGACCTGACCATCCGCCTGCCGGACAACCACGTCTGGGCGGGAGGCAGCGACTTCACCCCCGAGGGAGTGGAATTTGTGGCCAACATCCCCACCGAGGAGATTTTCACCGCCCCCTGCTGGGACGGGGTGGACGGCCGGGTATACGCTGCCCTGCCCCTGGCCATGGACGGCAACCTGATCCGCGGCTTCTACCTGGACTTCAAGGGCGGTCGCATTGTGGACGTCCATGCCGGGGAGGGGGAGGAGTTTCTGCGTCGGGCCATCGACACCGACGAGGGCGCCCACTACCTGGGCGAGGTGGCGCTGGTGCCCTACGATTCCCCCATCCGCAACACGGGCATTTTGTTCTTCAACACCCTGTTTGACGAGAACGCCTCCTGCCACCTGGCCTTTGGCGAGGCGTACCCGAGCTGTGTCAAGGGGGGCGAGGACATGTCTGAGGAGGAGCAAAAAGCAGCGGGCCTGAACCGGTCCATGGCCCACGTGGATTTCATGGTGGGTACACGGGACCTGTCCATCGTCGGGACCACCCGCGACGGCAGGGAAATTCCCGTGTTTGTGGACGGCAATTTCGCATTCTAACAAATTTAATGATAAACCAGGAGGAATGGACCAATGGACTACAAAAAAGCGTATGAACAGTGGCTGAACTCTCCCGCCCTGTCGGAGGCGGAGAAGGCGGAGCTGACCGCCATCGCCGGGGATGAGAAGGAGATCGAGTCCCGCTTCTTCTCCCAACTGGAGTTCGGCACCGCTGGCCTGCGGGGCACCATGGGCGTGGGGCTGTACCGCATGAACATCCACGTCATCCGCCATGCCACCCAGGCCTTTGCCAAGGTCATCCTGAACGAGGGCCCGGAGTCGGTCAAGAAGGGCGTCGCCATCTGCTTCGACTGCCGGAACAACTCCGACGCCTTCGCCAAGGAAGCCGCCTGCATCATGGCTGCGGCGGGCATCCCTGTGCGGTTGTTCGAGTCCCTGCGTCCTACCCCCGAGCTGTCCTTCGCTATCCGGGAGTACGGCTGCATCGCGGGCATCAACATCACCGCCAGCCACAACCCCAAGGAGTACAACGGCTATAAGGTGTACTGGTCCGACGGCGCCCAGCTCCCCCCCAGCCACGCCGACCAGGTGGCCAAAATCATGCGGGAGTCCGACGTGTTCGACGTGACCGCCGCCGACTATGACAAGGCGGTGGCCGACGGCCTCATCACCATCATGGGGGAGGAGACCGACGAGAAGTTCCTCAAGAACGTCATGGAGCAGGTGAATGACCAGGCGGCGGTCAGCAAAGTGGCGGACACCTTCAAGATGGTGTACACCCCCTTCCACGGCACCGGCCACAAGCTGATCCCCGAGGCATTGAAGCGCCTGGGCATGAAGCATGTGATCTGCGTCCCTGAGCAGATGGTGATCGATGGCGATTTCCCCACCGTGGCCTCCCCCAACCCGGAGAACCCCGAGGGCTTCGCCCTGGCGGTGGAGCTGGCCAACAAGGAGGGCGCCGACTTCATCCTGGGCTCCGACCCCGACGCCGACCGGGTGGGCCTGATGGTCCGGGCGGGCGATGAATTCAAGGTGCTCACCGGCAACCAGACCGGCGTGCTGCTGCTGGACTACCTCATCGGCGCCAAGCAGCGCACCGGCAAGATGCCTGCCAACCCCGTGGCCCTCAAGACCATTGTCACCACCGAGATGGCCCGCAAGGTGGCTGAGGTCAACGGCCTGAAGTGCTTCGACACCTTCACCGGCTTCAAGTTCCTGGCCCAGAAAAAGGACCAGTTGGAGGGCGACGGCGAGGGCAATGTCATCATGTCCTATGAGGAGAGCTACGGCTACATGCTGGGCGACTACGTCCGGGACAAGGACGCCGTCACCGCCGCCGTGGCCATGACCGAGATGGCGGCCTACTATGCCGGCAAGGGCATGACCCTGTATGACGCCCTGATGGCGCTGTATGAGAAGTACGGCAACTACGGCGAGCGCACCCTGAACTTGGTGATGCCTGGCCTGGACGGCCTGAAGAAGATGGCCGACCTGATGGCCAATCTTCGCGCCAACCCGCCCAAGGAGATCGGCGGCGAGGCCGTCAAGACCTGGAAGGACTACAAGGACGGGTCCGTGGTGGACGCCGCCACCGGCGGCAAGACCACTATGGAGCTGTCCGGCTCCAACGTGTTGCGCTACGAGCTGGCGGACGGCACCTCCGTCATTGTCCGGCCCTCCGGCACCGAGCCAAAGGTCAAGGTGTACATCCTGGCCCAGGGGGCCAGCCAGGCCGACTGCGCCGATAAGGTGGCGCGGTATTCCGCCTGGGCGGAGGGGCTCAAGGGCTGACTTCTCCGGATGGCGGGCTAAACACAAACGGGAGCGGCGGGGATTTACCTTGCCGCTCCTGTTTTTTTCTTGACGTTTCTTATGTGACATGTTATAATTCTTTTATATAAACGGTTTATATAACTTGCTTATGAGAGGAAAGGCTATGCCAAAACAAAAAATCACCAAGGAGATGGTGGTGGACGCCGCCTTCGAGCTGGCCCGGGAGGGCGGCATGGAGCGGGTGCAGGTAAAGCCCATCGCCGCCCGCCTGGGCTGCTCCGTCCAGCCTATTTACAGCTACTGCCGGAACATGGAAGGCCTGCGCCGGGACGTATTCGGAAGGGTGCGCGGCTTCGTGGGAGAATACCTGTCCAGGGATGGCGGTAGTTTCCAGTCCACGGGGCAGGCGTATGTCCGGCTGGCGCGGGAGGAACCGGAGCTGTTCAAGCTGTTCACGCTGTGCCCCCGGGAGGGGGTGGCCCGTCTGGACGATCTGTACCGCACCGAGGCCAGCCCCCAAATGGCAAACAGCATCGCCGAAGGGTTGGGGCTGGAAGTGGAGGCCGCCCGGCGGCTCCATTTGAACATGATTATTTATACCATCGGCCTGGGGGCCATCTTTGCCGTTTCCAATCCGGGGATTCCTCCCGAGGAAATATATACCTGGCAGGAACAGGCCTACCGGGCATTTTTAGCACAGGAAAAGGAGAAAAATAGCGATGAAGGATAATATGATCGTCCTTTACAACACCTGGACAGGGTTTACCCAGCGCTACGCCCAGCTCATCGGCAAGGAGCTGGACTGCCCTGTCCAGACGCTGAAAGACGCGCCCGCCGACCTGTCCCAATACGACGCCGTGGTGTTCGGCAGCCGCCTCCACGCCGGAAGCCTGGACGGCTGGAAAAAGGCGCAAGGACTGCTGCAAAGCCGAGGCGCGAAAAAGCTGGTGGTATTTGCCACCGGGGCCATGCCTAACGAGGCGGAGGAACAGATTCAAAAGGTGTGGGAGCAGAACCTCACCCGGTCGGAGCAGAAAACGATCCCCCATTTCTATCTCCAGGCCGGGCTGTGTTACGAGAAAATGGGCGGCGTAGACCGGGCTATGATGAAATTCGCCGCCTGGGCCATGACCCGCAAGAAGGCCAAGACGGAGGAGGACAAGGCGTTCCAGAACGCCATATCCGGCTCCTACGACATCTCTGACCCCAAGTACATCCGGCCGCTGGTGGACTACATCCGGGGGCAGAAATAACGTCCGCCGCGGACACAGCGGGGAGTGGTATCCCTCCTGCCGGGGACAGTTCAGACCACCGGAGCAAAAAGCTTACCGCTGTTCTCCTCCTGGTTGGAGCCGTCCCCAGCAGGAGGGATACCACTCCCCGCTGCTTACAAAACAGACTCTGAATAAAACCGCCCCCGCCGCATGGGTTCAGCGGCGGGGGCGGTTTTTTACTTGGACGGGATCATGGCTGCGACGGCCCCGGCGAAGTTGCTGATGGGCATGGTCTGGAGTACCACCCGGCCCGGGCCGGTGACCACGGTGTTGAACAGGCCCTCGCCGCCGAACAGAACGTTTTTGACCCCCTTTACCGACTGTACGTCTACCGAACAGGTGGCGTCGATCATAGCCAGGTTGCCGGTGTCGATGACGATCTGCTGCCCCGGCTGGAGGGTGTATTCCACGGCGGAGCCGTCAATCTCCAAAAACGCGGTGCCGTGGCCGGAGAGCTTCTGCAAAATGAAGCCTTCGCCGCCGAAGAAGCCTGTCATGCCCTTCTTCTGGAAGAACACGGACAGCTCCACCCCCGCCTCGGAGGCCAGAAAGCCGGACTTCTGCACCACGATGGGGTGCTGCGGGTCGATGTCCACCGCCCGGATGGAGCCGGGGAAGCTGGACGCGAAGGCGATCATCCCCGGTCCGCCGCGTGCGGTGTAGATGTTCTGGAACATGGACTCGCCGGAGAACATCCGGCCGAAGGCCTTGCCAATGCCGCCCGCGCTGGTCTGCATCTCCATGTTGGGGGACATCCATACCATGGACCCCTTCTCGGTAATCATGGACTCGTTGGCCTCCATGTCGCAGATGACCACGGGCATGGGTTCGCCTGTAATATTGTAACGCATATGCGCTCCTCCTTTTGCTATTTTGCCACAAATACCATGACGCTCCGCGGGCCGATGGTGAAACAGTTTCCGTCCACCGGCCAGGGATGCTGTTCCTCGTCCCAGGTGTTCACCACGCACTCCCAGCACATGGACGCAGGGAGCTGGGGCAAGGCGGCGTTCAACTCTTCCCAGTAGGAGTTGGAGGCCACGTAGACAATCTGGGGCCCCACGTTTCGCTCCGACCCGGCGAACATCACGCCCACATACCGGTCATGGGGGGCGAAGTGGTCGTTCCATGGGGCCACACCGTGGAAGCTGACGTCCGGGAAGCCGCAGCCCCCGCCGCCCATGTCGGTGCGCACCACCCGATGCTCCTTGCGGAAGCGGATCATATACCGGAAGAATTCAAACAGCCCCCGGTTTTTCTCCAGCAGGGACCAGTCCAGCCAGGAGGTGATGTTGTCCTGGCAGTAGGCGTTGTTGTTGCCGAACTGGGTGTTGCCGAACTCATCCCCGGCCAGGAACATGGGGATGCCCCGGGAGCACATCAGCAGGGCAAAGGCATTGCGCACCATCCGCTGGCGCAGGGCGTTGACCTGGGGATCGTCCGTCTCGCCCTCCACGCCGCAGTTCCAACTGTTGTTGTCGTTGGCGCCGTCGGTGTTGTTCCAGCCGTTACGCTCGTTGTGCTTGCTGTTGTAGGTGAACAGGTCGTGGAGGGTGAAGCCGTCGTGGCAGGTGAGGAAGTTCACCGAGGCGTTGCGCCGGGCGGCGGTGTCGTAGATGTCCTTCGACCCGGTCAGGCGCAGGGCGGCTGTCCGTGCCATGCCCTCGTCCCCTTTGAGGTAGCGGCGCATATCGTCCCGGTAACGGCCGTTCCATTCCGCCCAGCGGTTCCATGCGGGGAAGGTGCCCACCTGGTACAGCCCGCCCGCGTCCCAGGCCTCGGCAATCAGCTTTACGTCTCCCAGGATGGGGTCGAAGGCCAAGGCCTGGAGCAGGGGAGGGGACACCATAGGAGCGCCGTGCTCATCCCGGCCCAGGATGGAGGCCAGGTCGAACCGGAATCCGTCCACCCGGTAGGTGGTCACCCAATAGCGCAGGCAGTCCAGAATCATCTGGTGGACGATGGGGTGGTTGCAGTTCAGCGTGTTGCCGCAGCCGGAGAAGTTGTAATAGTACCCCTCCGGGGTGAGCAGGTAGTAGATGTTGTTGTCGAAGCCCTTGAAGGAGAAGAAGGGCCCCATCTCGTTGCCCTCGGCGGTGTGGTTGAACACCACATCCAGATAGACCTCGATCCC
>CAJTTS010000020.1 GCA_910579155.1 uncultured Oscillospiraceae bacterium
TACAGCCGATGACGATGAAGATACTGGCCGCGTCGAAGAAGTTCCACAGGTTGCCGATTTCAATGGTGATGAGCTCGGCGTCCTTCGGGGCGTTGGGGCCGATGTTGATGCCCATGATACAGCCCAGGAAGAAGACCACCAGGGCCGCCACCAGGCCAATGATGTACGTAATATTCATAACTACACACTACCTCCGATCCGGGCGGCGGGACAGGTCAAGCCCGGGCGCCTGTTTTCTTTATCGGTTATCTACGATGCTGATCTCGCGGTGAATGTCCATGACCTTGGCATTGTAGCGCGCGATCTTCTCGATAATCTCGTCGGTGCTCTCGCGGACGAGGTAATAGTCGTGATTCATCATAACGATCTTGGATTCGGGGATGGTCTCAATATACTCGATTTGCAGGTGGTTGACAAGAAATTTTTCGTGGTTTCGCTTTGTCAGAACGATCATAATGGAAACCTCCTCTTCCCAGTTGGATAGGTCTACAGGGGGCTAGCCCGGGGGAGGAGCCCCGTTTGCGCTCCTCCCAACCGGGCTGTATGAGTTAATTGGCTTAGCGCTTCATGTTGACCAGTTCCTCCAGCATGGAGTCGGTCACGGTAATGATACGGGTGTTGGCCTGGTAGCCGCGCTGGGTCAGGATCAGGTTGGCGATCTCCTGGGCCAGGTCGGTCTTGGACATCTCCAGGCCGCTGGAGAGCATCTTGGTAGTGCCGCCGGTACGGGGGCGCAGGCCGTCGATACCGGGGGCCGTGGCGTTGGGGTCGGCGGCGTCGGTGTACTTGGAGGCGTTGATCTGGGTGATGTTCATGGACGCGGCGTTGCCGCCCAGGACGGACACGGTCAGGTCGCCGGAGCCCTCGCTGGCGCGGAAGTAGTTGTCGCCCATGCTGGTCACGCCGTTGGGGTTGGTCACGTTGCCCACGGCCACGCAGCCGATGGTGACCACCTCGCTGGTCTCCTTGCTGACGCCGGTGATGAGGCCGGTATTCTTATCCACGGTGATGAGCTCGAACTGGCCCATGGGGAGCGGCTCGCCGTTCTCGCTGACAGCGGTAACGCCGGCCTTGGTTGCGTTGGGATAAATGATGCTAAAGGTTTCTTTGGAGAGGTACTTAGTCGAATCGGCTTTATCAGCCGGGGTTAGCGCGGCGGCCTCGTCGTCAGTCAACTGCTTCAGGGTGCCGTCGGCCTGAATCTGGAACCATGCGGTCTCCGACTTCACCTGGGGCAGACGGATGGGCACGAGCTGGTCGCTGAAAAACGCGTCGCCCTCTTTGACGTTTGAGGGGATATCCGTGCGGCGGACCCTGTTGCCGTTGGCGTCCGTTACATAGGTAATCGCACCGGTGTTGGCGTCAACCGACTGCACCTGGTAGATGGAGTGCTCTGCGGTGCCGTCGCCCCACTTGCCCACGCACTGGAAGCCGTAGACGCAGTTGCCGTCGTTGTTGGCGAAGTAGCCGTCGGCCTTGAACTCGAAGTTGCCCACGCGGGTGAGGAACAGGGAGGTGAGCTTGCCCACGTCGTCGGAGTTGCCCTGGAAGGTGTCGGCAATGCTCTTGTCGCCCACCATAAAGAAGCCGTCGCCGTCCAGCATCAGGTCGGTGGATTTGCCGGTGGCGGCGTAGTTGCCGGTACTCATATCAATGTCCACGGTGGACACGTTGGCGCCGTAGCCGATCTGGGAGGGGTTGACGCCGCCCACCACGGTGGTGCCGTTGGAACCGCCGGTCAGGGTGGTGTACAGGGAGGTCTTGAAAATCGCGCGGCTGGATTTATAGCCGTTAGTGTTCACGTTGGCAACGTTGTTGCCGATGACGTTCAGGTTCTGCATATGGGTCCGGAGACCCGCGATGGCCGCATACATTGCACCAGTCATAGTTGAAAAGTTACTCCTTTCGGGATGGCGCCGCCCGCCCCCGCCAATCGGGCGGAGGGCGAAGGCATCCGAAACCGGTCCTGCCTTAACTAAGCTATTTTATTACAGGAAGACGGCGCCGTCAATGTTTGTGAAGATATTTTCTCTCATTTCTTCCTGGGTGATGGCCGTGATAACCTTGGCATTGGGCACATTGATGATAAAAGCCTTCTCTGTATCCATCGCCAGGATATTGGTGGCTCCCTTGGCCTGTGCGCGGATGACGCTGCCCGCCAGCTGGTCCATCAGGTCCGGCGTGACCTCAATACCCCGCTCCTGCGCCCGGGAGATGGCATGCTTGGAAAACGCCACGCTTTGGGCCGGCTGTTCAGCCTTCTCCAGCTCCTGCTGGAGGATGGCTCCGAAGCCGGCCGCCGCCGGTTTGCGCTGCTGTACCGGGGCTTGTGGCGCGTCCCTGCGCTGTAGTCCTGATACACGCTGGATCATCTCTTGTCACCTCATTTTTACTCGGCTGCAGACGTCCCCTGCGTACCGTCATAGTTGGGGGCATTGTTCTCAGGCTGCTGGGTCTGTCCGCCGTTCCCCGAGCCCTCGACCTGATCGGTATTGTCGCCGCCTTCGCCGTCTTCGCCCCCTTCGCCATCCTCGCCTTCGTCGGGCTTTGGGGGTCCGTAGGAGCCGTCCTCATTGGGCAGGTAACCCACAGCCATAATCTGCTTCAAGGAGTACATCTCGCCGTCGTTACCGAAGATGACCTGCTGGCCGTTGTAGGTGCCGGTGCCCATGACCAGGATTTCCCGCTCCTCCAGGCTGCTGCCGTTGTTGATGCCTACCGTGACGACCTTGCCCACCAGGGAGCTGGCGTAGGTCATGACGCTGGTTTCAGTCATGTTGGTGATGGCGGTGACCATCTGCATCTGCACCATCTGGTTCATCATTTCGCTGGTGTCCATGGCGTTGTCCATGGTCTGGTTTTGGAGTTGCACCACCATGAGCTGGAGGAAGTCGGTCATGTCCAAGTCGGTGTTGTTCTTCCGGCTGGTGCTGTGGGTAGCCGTAATGTCTGTTGCGCCCCACATGCTGCCGATATCCGCCATTGGGTAATCGCTCATGTCACATATTTCTCCTTTCCGTTTAGAATTCTCCGCCGGTGGGGATGAGGCCCAGCCGAAGCTGTTGCATAAAGTCTTGGGAATTGGTATGCTCCCGCTGCCGGCGGCGTTCCCGCTGCCCGTCCTGGGCGTGGCCGTTGTGGCCGTCGTAGTTGTGCTGCTGGTTCTGGTTTTGCTGGTTCTGGTTTTGCTGGCTCTCCTGCTGGCGCTGGACGTTGACCTCCACGCTCTCGCGCACGCGGTTGCTGAGCAGCTCCTGGAGATTAGCGGAGTGGCGTTCCAGCAAAGCCCTGGTGTCGTCGTTGCGGGCGCTGATGGCTACCAGCAGCTCGCCGTCGGTTTTCATGCTGACCTGCACGGTGACCTCCCCCAGGTTCTCCGGGTTAAGCCGCACCGTCACGGTGGAGTCGCCCTGTTCGATGGCCTGGGCGATTTGGTTCTCGACCTGCCTGACCACGTCGGCCTCGTCGGTTTGCTCGGCGTTATAGGCCTCGCCCACCTTTACGGGAGCGGCCTTCACGTCCTGAAAGAGGCGCTGGGGAGCCTGTTCTACATTCAGGAGCTCCACCTGCTGGTCGTCTTCCCCGTCCTGCTTGGGCTCGGCCTGCTCCACTGCCTGCTGGGCCTCTTGGCCGAACTGCTGGTTGGCGAGCTTTTCCAGCATCGCCGCGGGGCTGTTGTCGGCGCCGGGGGCGGTGGCCTCCAGGATGGCGTCGGCCTCGGGGTCGGACACGTCGATGGTCTGTGCAGAGCCGCTCAGAAGCTGCTGCAATTGAAGCTGCTCCCAAGGCTCCAAGCCGGCGGTGGGGATGATCTCGGTCTGCCCGTCCAAATGCGCCAGCACGTATTCGCCGGGCTGGTACACCGCAATGGTCTCGCCGGTCTCCAAGTCAATGTCAACACACCCAATCTGGGGCTGGGTGAACCAAGCGCCTTGCTCCGCCAGCTTCTTGGCCCGCTCTAGCGGGTCCTCCTGCTTCTGCGCGGGGGCGTTCTCGGTTTTCTTGGCGGGGGTGGTCTGCGTCTTGGCGGGGGCCTTGGCAGGTTCCTCCATCAGGGGATCCTTTTCCTGGGCCTTCTCGTCCAGAAGCTTCTGGAAGTCGCCGGTCACGTCGCTATCGGCCTGGCCGATTTTGGGAATGCCTGTGGCCTGGCCTGCGATAGATTGGAGCATATTCAGCGCCAGGCTGTTTGTCTGTTCCATGTTCGTTACACCTCCTTTAAATATTGGGATATTTATTTCCAAACGGCGCAAGCGCCGAATTGGACTTCGTCATCGCAAAGTACGCTCCGCTTCGTTTCCGCCTGCGGCGAAAACTGCGGTTGCTCCCTTGCTTCTCCTCTCTCCGCAAAGCCTGAGAACCGGCTTGGCAGGGAGCCACTTTTAATCTATGCGCCGATGCCAGCCCGCGCCCGGGCGGAACTGACAAACTCGTCAATGAGGACTTCCTCGCTCTTTGCCACCTCTTTGTTGTAGAATTCCAGCTTCTTCTCCCTCAGCTTTTCGATGGAGGAGGTGTCGATCTTGGCGTCCACGACCTCTTGGCGTTTGGCGTCCTCCTTTTTGCGCAGCTCTTCCAGCTTATCAGTCTCCCGCTGGATGTTCCGCTCCAGCACACGCAGGCCGTTCTGATAGACCATGGCATCGGTGATGGCGATACCCTCGGCCTTACGCCGGCTGTACTCCGCGTCGCAGTCCCGGTACTCCCGCCACGCGGCGGCCAGGACCTCCTCCTGCTCCCGCACCTGGGCCAGGATGACGGCGTGCTCGCCCTGAAGGGCTTCCAGCACCTGTTCTTTGTAGGAGAGCACCGAATCCAGGGAGAATTTGAATTTCTTCATCTATCTCTCGCTCCTTGGCGGGTTATTTGAGAATCTTGGCCATCTCCGCCACGCACTGGTCGTAAGAGAAGGCCTCGTTCACATCCTGGGTCAGGAAGTCGTTCACCGCGTCGATTTTGGACATGGCGAAGTCCAGCTTTCGGTTGGTGCCCGGCTTATAGGCCCCGATGGCCACCAGATCGGCGTTCTTCTCGTAGACGCTCATGATATCCCGGATGCGGGAGGCCAATTGCCTGTGCTCCGGGGGGACGATCTCCACCATCAGACGGGAGATACTGGCGGATACGTCAATAGCGGGGTAGTGGTTGGAATTGGCGAGCTGCCGGGACAGGACGATGTGCCCGTCCAGAATACCACGAACCGTGTCGGCGATGGGCTCGTTGGTATCGTCGCCCTCCACCAGCACGGTGTACACGCCGGTGATGGAGCCCCGGCTGAAATTACCGCTGCGCTCCAGCAGCTTGGGCATCTCGGCGTACATGGAAGGGGTATAGCCTCTGGACACCGGCGGTTCGCCGATAGCCAGACCGATTTCCCGCTGGGCCATGGCGAAGCGGGTGAGGGAATCCATCATCAGCAGCACGTCGTATCCCTGGTCCCGGAAATACTCCGCGATGCCGGTGGCCACGCTGGGGCAACGCATCCGGAGCATAGCGGGCTGATCGGAGGTGGCCACCACCAGGATGGACCGCTTCATGCCCTCCTCGCCCAGGTCCTTTTCGACGAATTCCAACACTTCTCGACCGCGTTCGCCCACTAGGGCGATCACGTTGATATCGGCGGTGACGTTCTTGGCGATCATGCCCATCAGGGTGGACTTGCCCACGCCGGAACCGGCGAATATGCCGATACGCTGGCCCTTGCCGATGGTAATCATGCCATCGATGGCTTTCACGCCAAATTGGATGCGCTCCCGGATGGGGGGGCGCTGCAAGGGATTTATGTACCCGCCGCCCACGCAGTAGGCGGTGCCCCCCTCAAAGGGGCCCTTGCCATCGATGGGCTGGCCCAAGGCGTTGATAATGCGCCCCCGGAGGAACTCGCCCACCTGAAGGGTGAGCTGCCGCCCGGTGTTGCGCACAAAGTTGCCCGCCGAGATGCCGCTCATGTCCGAGTAGGGCATGAGCAGGATGTGGTCGTTCTTGAACCCCACCACCTCGGCGGTGACCTGTCCGCCGGAGTCGCCGTTGTAGATGCGGCAGATATCGCCCACGGCGGCACGTCCTCCGCTGGCCTCGATGGACATGCCCACGATATTCTCGATTTTCCCCGTCAGGCTGTAAGGCTCCGCGTTATAGACCTGGCGGGTCATTTGTTGAAATACGGAAGGCATTTTCCACCTCACTCCACCGGCCTGTGTTTCAAAGCCCGTTCCCGGCCTGGGAGAAAAGGGCTTTGGGAAGCTGTCAATGGAACAGGTTGATTCCCGACGCGCTGTTGGCGGTGTCCATCAGGATGGTCCGCAGGTTGTTCAACTGGGTGGACGTGCTGGCGTCCACAATCTCATCGGGCATTTCGATGATGCAGGTGCCCGACTCGTCGTCGGACATGGGGATGATGCGCACCCGGTCGGACAGGGCGGACAGCGCCCCGGACAGGGAGGCGGGGATCTGGGTGAGCCGCTTGGCGTCGCACTCAGAGATATAGATATGCACCCATTCTTTTTTCTTGCGTTTGTCGATGGCGGTCTGGATCATGCGGCTGATGACGTCGGCGCTGCTCTTCAGGCTGACGCACACCACCTTTTCCGCCACCGCCATAGCCAGGTCCCGCAGGTCGTTCACGCTCTGGTCCATCTGACGATCCAGGGCCTCCCCCGCGTGTTCCATGAAGCGGTGGACCTCCTCCTCCTGGCGCTTGGCCTGCTCCTCGCGGAGCTGCCTGGACTCCTCGGACGCCTGGGCCATTCCGGCCACATAGCCCTCCTGGTAGCCCTCCTCCCGGGCCTTGGCAAACACGTTTTTTGCCTCGTTGTCTGCGTCCTCCCGGGCCTGGTTTAAAATGCGCTCCGCATCCCGCCGGGCGTCGGCCAGGATTTCCTCAGCCTGAATCTGGGCGAAGGTGATGGGGTTGTCTTTCGGCTCCGGCTCCGGCTCCAGCTCCGGTTCTGGTTCCGGCTCCGGTTCGTTGTCCTCCAACTGCTCGTCGATGGTCACGTCGAACCCGCCTTCGACCGGAGTCGGGACCTCGTCGCCAGCCGGTTCCCCGTCCTCCGCGTCCGGGTCGTCAAATTCAGGGAGCAGAACGGCCTTGGGCCCGGCGGACTCCTCTTCCGGCGGGGACTCGTCTACCAACTCCGACGCGTCGGGAAAGTGATAGGCCTCCACCTTGGCCTCGGGTTCAGACTCGCCCTTGGCCTCCCGGAAAAGGAACGCTTTGAAAATGTTAGGCAATGATATCGTCCTTTCCACCCTTGGCGATCACGATTTCGTTCTTCTCCTCCAGGTCGCGGATGATATCCACGATACGCTGCTGCGCGTCCTCCACGTCCTTCATGCGGACATTGGTGGTGATCTCCAGGTCGTCCCGGATATTCTGGGCCATACGTGTAGACATGTTGCTGAGCAGCTTCTTGGAGACCTCTTCGTTGGCCGCCTTGAGGGCCAGTACCAGGTCTCTGGGGTCGCAGTCCCGGACGAAGCGCTGCACGGACCTGTCGTCCATGGTGATGATGTCCTCGAACACAAACATGCGCTTGCGGATCTCGTCGGCCAGCTCCTGATCGTAGGCGGACAGGCCGTCGAAGATGTTTTTCTCGCTGGTGCGGTCGATGTTGTTCATCACATCGGCCACGTAGTCGATGCCGCCCACCTTCACATTGGCGTTGGTGACGATGCTGGAGAACTTCTTGCGCATTTCCGCCTCAATAATCTTGACGGCGATGGGGGAAACGCTCTCGATCTTGGCCATGCTCTCCACCACCTGGATTTGCCGCTTCTCGTCCAGCCGGGAGATGACCCCGGCGGCCTTGCTGGGTTCCACATAGGACAGCACCAGGGAGATGGTCTGGGGGCGTTCGTTCTGCAAAGCGGAGAACAGGGAGGTCTCGTCCGCCTTCTCCATGAAGGAGAAGCTCCGGTTTTGCAGGGACTTGGTGACCTTGCCCAGCAGCTCGTCGGCCATTTGCGCGCCGTAGGCCTTTTCCAGCACCGCGCGGGCATATTCCAGGCCGCCTTCGGTGACCGCCCGGTTGGTGCGGCACAACTGGTAAAACTCATTCAGAATCGCTTCGGTCTGCTCGGAGCCCAGGAAGCCCATTTTGGCCACTTCCAGGCTGAGCTGCTCCACATCCTCGGGCTCCATGTGCTTGTAGAGGGCGGAGGCCCGTTCCACGCCCAAGGCGATGATGACGGTAGCGGCCCGCTGGGCGCCGGTGAGGGGGATTTCATTGTGAATAGGTTTTTTGGCGGCGGAGGGGGACTCGGCGGGAGCCGCCTTCTGTTCAGCCACTGCGGCGTCAGCCATTGTCTCCATCCTCCTTCATCCAACTCTTGATGAGCAAGGCCGCGACCTCCATATTCTCGTCCACGAAGTCCCGGATACTCTGGCGCAGCTCCATGCTGCGCTCGGTGTGCAGGTCCATCACGTCGGCGCCGGACATCGGGTTCCCGTCCTCGTCCAGCGGCACCGGAACCTCCACGGGCTGCCCGTCCTCGCCGATCACCACGGTGACGGGCTGCCCGTCCGCCCCTATAATCACGGTGGACTGCCCGGGGACAGCGGCGGCCATCATCTCTTCCACGGCCTTCTGTTCCGCCGCCTGTTTCTTCTTCTTGCTCCGGCGCACCAGCAGGATGACGGTGACCAGAATGATGATAAACAGCGCCAGCCCGCCAATGGCGGCAAAGAACACCCAGGGGGCGATGCCAACGCTCTCAAGCGTCTCGAGGAAGGTGGGCGGGGCCGGGGTCTCAGGCTCCACGTACCACGGGCCGGTGAGGACGCCTACCTTCTGGCTCAGGTACTCCCGCTTCTGGATTTCATACTGCTCGGCGGTGAGCTCCGTTATGTCCAGGTCGGGGATGATGCCCAGCGAGGAAGCCACGAAGGAGCGCAGCTCCTCTGCATCAACAGGTCCGGAGGTGGTGGTGTCCACGGACACGCCCACATAGATGTCCTTGAGGGTGACGCAGTGGATGACCATATAGGTCTGGGTCTTGGGGTTGTCGTACTCCCGGCTGCCCTCGCCTTTGAGGATGCCCTCCAGGGTGTCCTGAGGCTCGCCAGCCTCCACGTAGTCGGGGATCTCGGCGTTGGTGGCGGTGCCCACCACGCCGCCCACGGTGGCCTCGTCGCCGTTGAGGAGCTCATAGGCGTAATACTGGTTGGCCAGGATGCCTGCGCCGTTGGTGGAGCCGTCCTGGGCAAACTCGGGCAGGCGCACGTCGTAATCGTTGACGGTTTTGTCGCCCAGCTCCGTGGTGACATTAACGCTGACGTCGAAATGGTCCTTGCCGAACCGGCCCTCCAGCAGCTTCTCCAGCCTGCTGCGGTACTGGTTGCTCAGGTATTGCTCGGTCTGGAGCTTCAGGGCGGTATCATCGGAGGCGTTGCCGCCCTCCACGCCCACCATGTCGTAGATGTTGCCGTTGGTGTCCTCAATGGACACATTTTCCACAGCTAGGTTGGGCACGCTGTGGGCGATGTAGTTGCGGATGGCGTTGGCCTGCTCGGCGGTGAGCAGCGTATCGTCCTGCATGGTGAGGAGCACGCCGGCGGTGGCATTCACAACGTTGTTGGTGTCCAGGATGTAGCTCCGGTCCTCACCGGTCTGGATGTTCACACTGGCATCCCGCACGCCGGGGAAGTGGCGGATGACGGACT
Source organism: uncultured Oscillospiraceae bacterium (assembly GCA_910579155.1). Next base: position 9,665 of record CAJTTS010000020.1, read on the forward strand.
CAATCTTCGCTGTCAGGGCGTCCAGCAGGGCCACGTCCCGGTCCTTCATGGTGGACAGGGCGCTGACCCGCTCAAAGTAGCCGCTGTAAGGGGAGCTAGGGCTGGAATACTGCTCCTGGAGCAGCTTGGCCTTCAGGCTGGTGGCCTGCGCCTCGGGCACCAGAACGGCACCTGTCCCCTCCACGCGGTAATTGGTGACCCCTTGCGCTTCCAGCCAGGCGGTGACGGTGGCCGTCTCCTCGCCGGTGGCCCCATCAATGAGGATGGAGTAGGGCCGCGTATTGAAGTAGACCGCTGCGGCAATGGCGAGGACCACCAAGACAGCCAGCACCACTGCGATCAGTATCTTTATTTTTTTGGAAAGGTTACCAAGGGCTGCCTTCACCTTTTCCCAGTAGCCCATCAGCTTTTCCTTATTCAAGTGCCATCGACCCCGCTCTCCGCGTTGCTGCTTCAGTTAATAGCCGGCTAGACGCTCATGTTCTTCAGCTCGTTGTAGGCTTCCAGCGCCCTGTTGCGCAGTTGGATCAGCATCTGCAACGAGATCTCGGCCTTATAGCCGGCGATTCCGAGCTGTGCGGGATTATCCAGTTGGCCGGTGGCCAGCAGGTATTGAGCCTGGGTGAATTCCGCGTCAGTGTCCTTCACGTTCTGGATCAGGTCGGTGAACAAGGAGCCGAAGGAACTCTCCTTGATCTCGTCCAAGTCGGTGGGGGTGGTCTCCTCCTGGGCGGGCTGGACGGGGGGGATGATCTTGGGGATGGTGGTGGTGTTGATGCCGGTGATCCCGGCGTTCATGGGGATGCCGGGGATACCTTCAATGGGAGTGCTCATGGCGGCGTCTCTCCTTTATGTAATAAGGTTAAGAATTACCTGCCGATCTCCAGGCCGCTGGAGATGACGGTTTTCAGCGTATTGAACGCGGTGACGTTGGAAGCGAAGGCCCGGGATGCGGCCATGGCGTCGGCGATCTCCTTGACCATGTCCACGTTGGGCATCTCCAAATAGCCGTCCTCGTCGGCGTCGGGGTGGGTGGGGTCGTAGACGATCTTCATGGGGGACTGGTCCTCCATGATCTCGGTGACCCGCACGCCGCCGGCGTTGGGGAGGACCCCGGTGGCGGTGTTGGGGATGAGGCCGTTGGCGGCCTTGGCCATGGCGTCGCGGAAGGAGTCCTTTCCGCTGACGGCCTCAAAGACCACCAGCTTCCGGCGGTAGGCGCCCTCGCCGTTCTCCACACGGGTGGTCTGAGAGTTGGTGACGTTCTCCGCCACGATATCCAACCGGAGCTGTTGGGCGGTTAAGCCAGAGCCGATGATGTTAATGGAATTCAAAAAGCCCATGATATGTAACCTCCAGCCAAATAATTATTGACCCTGAATGGCCATGCGCAAAAGCGAGTACTGCTTGGTGATGGCCTGATAGACGTACTGCTGCTGATAAGCGTTGCGGATCATCTCCGTCATTTGCTCGGTGACGTTGACGCCGTTGTCGTCCATGCGGGTTTGCTCTTGGGGCTCGAAGATATTCAGCTCGGCGTCCTCCAGAATGTCCCGCACCGCCTTGCCCGCCCCCTGGGGGCGGCTGGCCGCCTGCTCCAGCTTATCCTTGATGGTGTTCTCGAAGGTGACCACCTTGGTTTTGTAGTTGGGGGTTTCGGCGTTGGCAATGTTGTCAAGGATCGCCGCCTGCTTGGTCCAGAGGAACCCCGCAGATTTCTCCAACAGAAGCTGAGAGTTGCTCAATAAAAAATCCATAACCGGCCTCCTAATTCTGCGGGACAAACCCGCCACCATATCATAACTATTATGAAGGACGCAGGGCAAAAATGCAACCCCTAAAATCAATCCAATAAATGGAAGTTACTTTCGGGTGTAAGACAAAAAATACAACAAGCCCCCCTGATCAAGCCATGGAGGACAGGCTTCGGGGAGCGAGCTATCAATCCGGTAAAAGGGCAGCTTCCCCCCTACCATCGTGCGACCATATCGATTCGTATTATAGCACGGGCCTTCAGAAAGTACAAGTTTTTTTCTTCACTTTCTTTATTTTGAGTCTTTCTGCATTTAATTCTTGACATTTTCTTGCTTTCTTTAGATAAAGTGAACGAAAGTGCGGCTATTAGAAGCCGGAAATTTGGAGAAAAAGATGGAGCAGCCGCATGATTCCGCCCGCTCACGGGATCAAACGCGGGCCCCGATTGGGGCCCGCGTCTTAGGGGATGAATTTCGCCAGCAGCCGCATGACCTCCCGCACGTCGATGGGCTTGGCCACATGGGCGTTCATGCCACAATCCAGGCTGCGCTTCACGTCCTCGGCAAAGGCGTCGGCGGTCATGGCAATGATAGGCAGGTTTTTGTCCTTCCGGTCCAGGGCGCGGATGATCTGAGTGGCCTCGTATCCGCCCATGACGGGCATTCGGATATCCATAAGTACCGCATCGTAATACCCCGGCGGAGATTTTTGGAACATCTCTACGCACATCTGGCCGTTTTCCGCCCAGTCCAGCTCCAGGCCTTCCTCGCCCAACAGCTCGGAGGCGATCTCCCAGTTGAGCTCGTTGTCCTCCGCCAGCAGAATACGCTTGCCGCTCAGGTCCCGGCGGGCCTCCGCCTGGGCGGTTTGCTCCGTCTCCTGGTCGATGTCCGCGAATTGCCGCAGGCTATTGAAGAGCGTGGAGCGGAACAGGGGCTTGGAAATGAAGCCGTTGATGCCGGCGGACTTGGCGTCGTGCTCGATCTCCCCCCAGTCGTAAGCGGAGATGAGCAGGATGGGGACGTTGTCCCCCAGCTCCTCCCGAATGCGCCTGGCGGTGGCGATGCCGTCCATGCCGGGCAGCTTCCAATCCAACAGGATGATATGGTAATCGTCCCCCCGGCGGTGACGCTTTGTCACCATATCCAGGGCGCTTTCGCCGTCCAGGGTCCAATCGGCGTTGATGCCGATGGAGGCCAGCGAGGCTACGGTGGATTCACACAACTGCTGGTCGTCGTCCACCACCAGCATGTCCCAACTGGGGAGGATCATATCCTCCTCAGTGGCCACGGCCTTCTCCAGATCCAAGGTGATGGTGAACTCGCTCCCCTGGCCTGGCTGGCTGTTTACGTGGACGGCGCCGCCCATGGCGTCCACCACAATGTACTTGGTGATGGCCATGCCCAGGCCAGTGCCCTCGGTGCGGTGGACACGCTGGTTGTCCTCCCGGGCAAAGGAATCAAAGATGTGCTGTTGGAACTCCTCGGACATGCCGATGCCGTTGTCCCTCACCTGAATGTGGATGCGCACATAGTCCTCGCCCTTGGGGGAGTCCTCTTCATACAGGGCCATGTGGATCTGCCCGGCCTCGGGGGTAAACTTGATGGCGTTGGACAGCAGGTTGATGAGCACTTGGTTAAGGCGGACGCTGTCGCAAACCACGTTTTCGGTGCAGATGTCGTGGATGAACACGTCGAACTGCTGCCGCTTGGCGCGAACCTGGGGCTGGCAGATGGAGACGATGCCGTCCACCACCTCCCGCAGGGACACCTGGTCCATGCTCAGCGTCATTTTGCCGCTCTCGATCTTGGACATGTCCAATACATCGTTAATAAGGCCCAACAGGTGCTTACTGGACAGGGTGATCTTTTTCAGGCAATTCTGCACCTGCTGGGGGTCGTCGATGTTGGCGGTGGCGATGGCGGTCATGCCCACGATGGCGTTCATAGGGGTGCGGATATCGTGGCTCATGTTGGATAAGAACTCGCTCTTGGCCTGGTTGGCGTGCTCGGCCTCCTTACGGGCCAGCTCCGCAGCCTCCCGGGCCTCCTCCGCGGATTCCCGGGCCTCCACCACCTCCCGCAACTGCCGCCGGGTGAGCCCGTAATATTTATAAAACACCAGCAGCAGGGCGGACAGGATGATGGAGCCGCTGAAAATGGTCAGCGTCCCCCACTCGCTTGTGAAGCTGGTAACCACGTCGTCCATGGCGCCGTAGGGCATGAAGGTAATCAGGCACCACTCGGAGTAGGGCAGATTGGTGCAGTACAGGTGGTGCCGTTTGCCGTTCATGGTGAACTCGTTGGAATAGTCCTCGTTCTTGACCATGGCGGCTTCCAGCTCCTCGATGTATTGCTCCGGGTCCATGCCGTTGACGTCCTCATAGATGGCGCGGGCCCGCTCAAAATAGCTGGAGCGGAAAGCGTCGAAGCTGCGGATGACGAAGGTGCCGTCCCGCCGGATGATAAAGGAGTACATCTGCTCGTCGTTCTCGTCCAGAGACAGGTTGTCGCTGATGTAGGTCACCGGCAGGGCGGCTACCAGGGCCGCGCAGGGGTACTCGTGGGTGAGAGAGTGGGACGCGGGAACCCCCAGCAGGATCACCTTCTCCCCTGCCCCGTTGGTGCCGATGGCCACCTTCTTCTCCCCCTGGCTCAGGGCGGTGAGAAAGGGAACCGGGTCGATGACCGTCAGGGAGGAGCCGTACAGCATTTCAAAGCTTCCGTCGGTCTTATAGATGGCCAGATAGGGAAAATCCCGGGCCATGGCGTCGTCGATCAACTCGCCCCGGGCGGCCTGGTCCGTATGGATATCATCGTCGGAGACGGAGGCCACCAGCGTTTCGAGCTGGTCCAGGCGCAGTTTCATAATGTTTTCGAAGTGGAAGGCGGTCTGCTGGCTCACGCCGGACATATAGAGCGTGCCGACCTGGTTGATGGCGGCGGAGCTTTGAGCGCTCATATGGACCGCGAAGAAGGTAAAAACACACACACACAGCAACGCTACCCCCACCAGGCTGATGAAAAGGAAGCGGGTGGTTCTGTTTTTCATCCTGTGGCACCTTCCTGGAAGGCCCGTATGGCCCGTATCGTGTTCTGATAATGCTCATCAACCTGCCGGATGAGCTCCTCCTCGCCGGGCTGGGGGGGCTTGCCGTCCCGCAACGACTCGGTGAGCTTCTCGCTGGACGCCAGCAGGGTGTTAAAGGCCAGGTTGGCGCACACGCCTTTGATGGTGTGGGCAGCACGGAAGGCCTCGTTCCGGTCGCCCGCCGCCAGAGAGTCCTGGAGCAGCCGGTAGCTGCCGTCCTCCAGAAACTTCAGCACAAATTTCTGCACCAGCCGCTCGCTGCGCAGGCGGCCCATCGCCTCGTCATAGTCTCCGCCCAGAGCGGCATAACATTCCTTCAGCGTCATGACTGTTTCCCCTCCTTATCTGCCGCCTTCCCGGCGGCGCTCTCCCCGTCGATGGGGGATACCGCCGAGAGGTCCTCGCCCACATGGGCGTGAACTTCGTGGTAATAGCTGTAATAGCCCTTGCCGCTGTTTTTCACCACATAGAGCGCCTCGTCCGCACAGCGGAACAGGGTTTCGTAGTCGGCCTCCACCAGCTCGGTGCTGGCCACGCCCATGCTCACCGAAATCTTGAAATCCTCGTATACGCCGCCGTTCACCCGGTTGTAGATACCCTCAATGGTGGACTCCAGGTCCTCCTTGTACTCCAGGAAGATCAGGAACTCGTCCCCGCCCACCCGGGCGGCGATATCGCCGCCGCGGATGCTGTGCCGCATCCGTTCGGCCAAAAACTTCAACACTTGGTCGCCGAACATGTGGCCGTAGGTGTCATTGGCGGACTTGAAGTAATCCAGGTCCAGAATGGCCAAGGCGTAGTGGCCGTCCGGCCGGTCCTCCAGCCGCGCCATAATGCGCATTTTGGCGTAAGCCCGGTTGAGCAGGCCGGTGAGGGCGTCATGGGAGGCCTCGCGCTCCAGATTTTCCAACCGGAGGCGGGAGGAGTGGATATCCATGGCCTTGCCGATACAGCCGGTGTACCGGGGGGGCTCCTCAGAGGACCAGGAGGCCCGTGCGATGATCCGGTGCCACCGCTCCTCCCCCCCCACATGGAGCTTACAGTCATAGGTCACCACGGGGTTGCCGGGAGTGGTGGTGTGGAGGGCGTCGGCCATGTTATCCCGGTCGCGCGTGTCCACAATGGCCTGGGCCTGTGGGTCCTGGAAGGGGTCTATGACGATCTCGGGCAGACCCAGCTTTTCCGCGCCCCAGGAGGTAAGGGCCAGGGCGGGCGGCGTGACGGTGTACTCGAATTGGATTTCCTTGGTGAGGGAGGCGAAGAAGCTGTACTTCATCCGCTCGTGCTCCAACAGCTCCAGGGTCCGTTCGGAGGCGGTGAGCTCTTCGTGCTTGTGCAGCTCCCGGGCGATGTTTTGCATTTCCCGGCGGTTGCGGCTCTGTACGTTGTCCTGGGCCAGCTCCGCCTGGATGCTGTCGGCGCAGTCCCGCAAACAGTCCATCACCAGGGGGTTGAAGGTGCCGCACTCCCCGTTAAGGATCATCCGGATGGCCTGGTCATGGGTGAAAGCGGGCTTATACACTCGCTCGGAGGTCAGCGCGTCGTAGACGTCGGCCAGCGCCACCATCTGGGCGGAGATGGGGATTTCGTCTCCCTTCAGCCCATCGGGGTAGCCCCGGCCGTCCCACCGCTCATGGTGCCAGCGGCAGATCTGGTACGCGGCCTTCACCAGCGGCTCGTCCTGATAGAAGGGCAGGGCCTCCAGCATCTCCGCGCCCACCATGGAGTGGGTCTTCATGATGGCGAACTCCTCGTCGGTGAACCGCCCCGGCTTATTGAGAATCTTCTCCGGGATGGCGATCTTGCCGATGTCGTGGAGGGCGGAGGCGGTGCTGATGACGGAGATGTCCGTCTGGGTCAAGCGGTATTTGTCGGTGTGCTGGACCAGGGTCTTGAGCATGATCTCGGTGAGCGCATGTACATGGCGGACATGGAGGCCACTCTCTCCGTTGCGGAACTCCACGATGTGGCTGAGTATATCGATCATCAGGCTGCTGCGGTGCTCGTTTTCGTAAATCTGCTCGGCCACCATGCCGACCAGCTTCTTCTGCTTGGCGTACAGCAGGATGGTGTTCACCACCCGGCGGTGGACGATGAGCGCGTCGAAGGGCCGACTGATGAAGTCGGTGATACCCAGCTCGAAGGCCCGCTCGATGTGATTGGACCCCCGCTCCGCCGAAATCATAATCACCGGAACGTCCTCGATCCAGTGGTACTTATTCATCGCGTTCAGCACGCCGAAACCGTCCATCTCCGGCATGACGATATCCAGCAGCACCAGCGAGATCTCCGGGCCATACTTTTGCAGCATGGCCACGCCCTCTTTGCCGTTTTCGGCCTCGATGATATCAAACTCACTACCCAGCATATCCGCCAGGATGGCGCGGTTCATCTCCGAGTCATCCACAATGAGTATCGTTTGTTTGGCAGCCATTCTCTCCAAGGCAATCCAGCCCTCCTTTATGAGCGTAGCTGTGAACCTGGAGCCTGGCGGCTCCGGGTTAAGCCCTCCCCACCCCATTCCCCGCGGCGGGGTATAAGTCCTCACAGTACCGATCATTATATCACAGCTCAATGGGGAAACACAAGGATGATTTCGGAATTTCCTGAAAGCAGGTTTTTGAGAAAATCCTGTGTGCCCCCTTTACATTTTCCAGCGGCTGGTATACAATGCGATTAGGGAAAACTACACAATGTAAGCAGATAGAACAGGAGTGTTTTTGGATGAAACTTACATTCTTCGGCGCGGCTCACGCGGTCACCGGCAGTTGCCACTGCGTAGAAGTCAACGGACACAAGGTGCTTGTGGACTGCGGCCTCCAGCAGGGCAAGGACGAGACGGACAACCGTGAGTTGGACTTTGCCCCGTCCTACATCGACGACATGGTGGTCACCCACGCCCACATTGACCACTCGGGGCGCATCCCCCTGCTGGTGAAGCAGGGCTTCGCGGGCAACATCTACTGCACCCGGCTGACAGCGGAGCTGCTGTCCATCATGCTGCGGGATTCCGCCCAGATTCAGGAAAACGACGCGGCCTATGAGAACCAGAAGGGCAAGCGGGCGGGCAAGCCGCCGGTGGAGCCGCTGTACACCCTGCCGGACGTGGAAAAGGCCCTGCGGCACATCGTCAGGGTGGAATACGGCCAGGAGGTGGAAATCACCGACGGCATCAAGGTCCGCTTTGTGGACGCGGGCCACCTGCTGGGTTCCGCCTGCGTGGAGATGTGGCTGACCGAGGAAGGCGCCACCAAGAAGATCGTCTTCTCCGGAGACATCGGCAACAAAAAGACCCCCATCATCCGCTCCCCCCAGCCCATCACAGAGGCGGACTACGTGGTCACCGAGAGCACCTATGGCGACCGCCTGCACAACGTGAAGGAGAAGCCCGACTATTCCGCCGACCTGGCCGAGGTCATTGAGGACACGCTCTCCGAGGGGGGCAACCTGGTGATCCCCTCCTTCGCCGTGGGCCGCACCCAGGAACTGCTGTACTTCATCCGGCAGATCAAGGAGCAGCACCTGGTTCACTGCGACCCGGATTTCCAGGTGTACGTGGACTCCCCGCTGGCGGGGGCGGCCACGGAGATTTTCTCCGGCGACCTCACCGGCTACCTGGACGAGGAGGAGGCGGAGAACCTGCGTGGCGGGGCGCTGTTCCGCTTCCCGGGGCTGAATATCACCGAGAGCACCGACGAGTCCCGGGGCCTGAACCTGGACCCCCGGCCCAAGGTCATCATCTCCGCCTCCGGCATGTGCGACGCGGGCCGTATCCGCCACCATCTGAAGCACAACCTGTGGCGGCCGGAGTCCACCATCCTGTTTGTGGGCTACCAGGCGGAGGGCTCGCTGGGCCGCCGGATTCTGGACGGGGCCCAGCGGGTGAAGCTGTTCGGCGAGGAGATCGCCGTCCGGGCGCGGATCGTCCGGTTCCACGGCCTCAGCTCCCACGCCGACCGGGACGGGCTGGTGCGGTGGATCAGCATGTACACCCCCAAGCCCCAGCAGGTGTTTGTGGTCCACGGCGACGCCCGGGCGGTGGAGAACTACACCAGCACCCTGACGGAGCTGGGCTTTGCGGCCCACGCGCCCCTTTACGAGGAGGTCTACGACCTGCTGGACAACCGCATGATCGCCCCGGGCATCAGGCTGGAGGCCAGGGCGGCCGCCCCGGTGGACTTGGGCTCCCCCGCCTACCGCCGCCTGGAGGACATCGGCCGGAAGCTCATGGATGTCATTGCCCGCAACAAGGGCGGCTCCAACAAGGACCTGGGCAAGTTCGCCGACCAGATCCGGGCGCTTATTTCCAAATGGGATCGGTAAATGTGCATGAACCCTCTGCAAAGCTACTTAGAGGCCAATGGTATTTTGCTATGCAATCGAAATCCAGACCTTCCCGCTTTGGAAGATGTGGGCTGCACCTGGCAGGATATGACGAAGCTGATTGACCGGCACAAGCTGTTCTATTCCAAGGCATTCCGCAAGCGGACCACTTACCTGTCCCCCGAAGCCTACTATCTTTTGAAGGCGGTGAAACCGCAAAAGCCCCTTACTCCATCGGCGGAGCGCATCCTCTCCCTGCTGGGTAACGGTTCGATCGCTGAAACTGCCTTTCTAAAACAGGTCTGCGGCCTGTCCCCCAAGGAATACCGGGACGGCTTCGATTTCCTGCTCCAAAATCTTTACATGACCGCCATGGCAAACGGCACTGTCTTGAACGAAAGCTGGTCTACGTTCCAATATGGAACTGCCCAGGCATGGGAAGCGTTATCCCCGCCTCCGCCACCATGCAGCGACCCCAAAGCCCAACTGTGGAGGCTGCTGCGGCCCACAGTGCCGGAACGCTGTTTCCGTTCCCTGATTCGGTAAAGGAGCGCCCCGGAGGGATTCCCTCCGGGGCGCTCCTTTATTCCGCTTTGTGGCCCTGAGAAATGATAACATCTACCACTTTTTGGGCCAGCTCCTGGCACTGCCCCTTCTCCGGGGCCTCCACCATCACCCGGACCAGCGGCTCGGTGCCCGACTCCCGCACCAGGATGCGGCCGGTGTCGCCCAGCTCCCCGGCCACGTCCTGCACCGCGTCCTGCACCGCCGGGTCGTCCTGGGCGGTTTTTTTGTCCTTCACCCGCACGTTGATGAGCACCTGGGGATAGATGGTCACCGGCTCGGCCAGGCGGCTCAGCGTCTCCTTCTTGGCCATCATGACCTCCATGATCTTCAGCGCGGTCAGGATGCCGTCCCCCGTCCGGGCGTACTTGGAGAAAATGATGTGCCCCGACTGCTCGCCGCCCAGGCGGTGCCCGCCGTGGACCATCTCCTCGTACACATACTTGTCCCCCACCTTGGTCTTGGCGTAGCCCACGCCCGCCGCGTCGAAGGCCTTGTACAGCCCGAAGTTGGACATGACGGTGGTCACCACCGTATTGGTCAGCAGCTTGCCCCGCTCCTTCATATACACGGCGTACAGGTACATGATCTGGTCGCCGTTGACCACGTTCCCCTTCTCGTCCACGGCCAGGCAGCGGTCCGCGTCCCCGTCGAAGGCGAAGCCCGCGTCGCAGCCGTGCTCCGCCACGTACTTCCGCAGCCCGTCGATGTGGGTAGAGCCCGCGTCCAGGTTGATGTTCAACCCGTCCGGGTGGTCGTTGATGACATACACGTCCGCGCCCAGGGAGCGGAACACATTGGGGGCGATGGCCCAGGCGGAGCCGTTGGCGCAATCCAGCGCGATTTTCTTGCCCCGGAAGGAGTACACCGCCAGGGAGATCAGGTAGCCCATGTAACGGTTGCGGCCCGCGGTGTGGTCCACGATACTGCCCACCGACTCATTGGCGGCAAAGGGCAGCTTGGGCACGGGCTGGCCGTACAGCTCCAGGTGGCCGTCCAGATAGTCCTCCACCAGCCGGATGGTGGACTCGTCCATCTTCTCCCCTTCCCGGTTGAGCAGCTTGATGCCGTTGTCATAGTAGGGGTTGTGGGAGGCGGAGATCATCACGCCGCAGTCAAAGCCGTCCGTCCTCGTCACGTAGGACACGGAGGGCGTGGTGGTGACGTGGAGCAGGTACACGTCCGCCCCGGAGGCGGCCATGCCCGCGCTGATGGCGTACTCCAGCACGTAGCTGGAGCGGCGGGTATCCTTGCCCACCACGATGCGGGCCTTGTGCTCCCGCCCGTAATACCAGCCCAGAAACCGGCCCACCTCATAGGCGTGGTCGGCGGTGAGCTCCACATTCGCCTTGCCCCGGAACCCGTCGGTGCCGAAATATTTACCCATAAATCAGTCTTCCTTTCGCTTGGGGACGATAACCCCGCCCGTCTTATAGATGCTCTCCGGCGGCACCACGCCCCGGACGCAGGAAACGGGGTAGATATTGCTGCGGGGGCCGATGACAGTGCCCGGATTGAGCACGCTGTTGCAGCCCACCTCCACAAAGTCGCCCAGGATCGCGCCGAACTTCTTCCTGCCCGTCTCGATGGCCTCGCCCTCGTTTTTCACCACCACCGGCGTCTTGTCGGACTTCACATTGGAGGTGATGGACCCCGCGCCCATGTGGCTCTTATAGCCTAAAATGGAGTCGCCGACGTAATTATAGTGGGGGGTCTGCACATTGTCAAACAAAATCACGTTTTTCAGCTCCACAGAGTTGCCAACCACGCAGTTTGCCCCCACCAGCGCGGAGCCCCGGATGAAGGCGCAGTGGCGCACCTCGGTGTTGGGGCCGATGATGCAGGGCGCGCCCAAAAAGGCGGAGTGGGCGATCTGGGCGGTCTGGTGAACCCAGATCTGACTGCCCATCTCCTCGTACTCGTCTCCCAGGGTGGGGCCCAGCGCCAGGATCAGGTCCTTGATAACGTCCAAGGCTTGCCAAGGGTATGTAAAGCGGGCCAGATAGTCCCCCGCCAGGGTGTGGCTCAGGTCAAACAGCCCGGTTGTGTTCAAATTCATAAATAGGGCCTCCTAACTCTGTTATTAGTGGTTTTTACAATGTTGATGGAGCAGATAGAGAAGCAGAACATACAGCGGTGCGGGCAAAACTTCCTGACACAATATACCTTGGGCTTCCATCGGCAAGAACCAGGGAGAAATCCGGAACACAGAACGCCGTGAGCAAACCCACGACCAGCAAACCGGCCTTCCGCTTTTCTCCGGGTTTCTTTGTCATGCGAATCACCTCATCCGACCTCCGGCACCCGCTTCACCAGCACCCCGGACACGATGCCGACCAGCACCCCGGCCACCGTGCCGGACACCCACAGCACCGGGAGATACCACGCCAGCCTGGAAGTCTCCAACAGGGCCATGGCGACCAAAATCTGTCCCCCGTTGTGGGCCACGCCCCCGGCCACGCTGACGCCTACCGAGGAGAACTTCCCCGTTTTTTTCAGCAGGCCCATGAGAGCAAGACTCAACGCCGCCCCGACCACGCTGTAGGCCAGCCCCGCCCCGTTGCCGAACAGCAGGAACACGAGGAACACCCGCACCAGAGAGATGATACAGGCATCCCGCCAGCCTAGCCGGTACAGGGCAAACACAATGGCGATGTTGGGCAGGCCCAGCTTCACCCCCGGCACGCCCAGGGAGGGCACCAGCGATTCCAGATAGGACAGCACCAGGGCCAGGGCGGTAATCAGCCCGTACTGGGCGACTTTCGATGCTTTCATGCCGATTTCCTCACTTTGCCGTGGCGTCCACGCCGCCGGGCGCGCCGCCCTCCACCGACACCACAAGCTTATGGGGCAGGCAGACGATGGACTCTCCGGCGTAGCGGATAGCCCCGTGGTTCACGCAGATCTGGTCGGGACAGCTCGCCTCTGCAATCCGGGCCGCGCCGCCTTCAACGACCAGGAGATTGGTGAACTTTCCCTCCTCGCCCAGCACAATCCGGGTATCCTCTTCGAGAGACAGCTCCATGACCGTCTCTCCGTCCACCTGGACGGATACATATCCTCCGCTCTTCCGGGTGGCGTACAGGAACAGGGCCAGCGCCCCGCCCAGGAGCATCAGCACGGCAACCAGTATATAGTCAGCGCGCTTGAAAAAACGCAAATTGCGTTTTTTCACCCAGTGGGCGGATGGCCCACTGGGCGCGCAAAGCGCGCAGGCGCTGGCTATGAAATCCAAGGCAAGGCCGCTTTGGCGGCCTTCTGCGGCGTTCCACGCCGCAGGTTTCAAAAGAAGCGTTTGCTTCTTTTGAAACGCCTTGATTATAGCATCGTTTCGATGGGTTTTCAACCACTCCACAAAATTCCTCCAAAACCGCAACAGAGGGAGGGCCGCAAGCGGCCTTCCCTCGTTGGCGTTTTTTCTCGTTTGTCAGCCGTTCACAACTTCCGCCTTGGTGATATTGAGCGCCACCAGGCACCCGGCCTTACAAACCTCGATGCACTTGCCGCATCCGTCGCACTTGGCGTAGTCGATGCTCGCCAGGTTGTCGGTGACGGTGATGGCCCCGGTGTGGCAGTTCTTCTCGCACAGCTTGCAGCCGATGCAGCCCGCGGAGCAGCTCTTGCGGGTGCCCGCGCCCTTCTGGCGGCTGTTGCAGTCCACCACCATGTGGGCATCGGCGGGGCGGATGTCGATGACGTGGTTGGGGCAGGTCTTGGCGCACAAGCCGCAGCCGATGCACACAGAAGTGTCCACCCGGGCCAGCCCGCCGTTGATGTGGATGGCGCCCACGGGGCACACCTGGGCGCAGTCGCCCAGGCCGATGCAGCCGTACACGCACTTGCCCGTGCCGCCGAACAGCAGCTTGGCGGCGGCGCAGCTCTCCAGCCCCTTGTAGTCCATCTTCACGGAGGTGGCCTCACAGGTTCCGGAGCAGCGCACCTCGGCCACCTGCTTGGCAACGTCCCCGGCCTCGCGGCCCAGCACCTTGCCGATGTTGGCGGCGGCGGTGGCGCCGCCGGGGACGCACAGGCTGACGGCCAGGTCGGGGTCCTCCACCAAAGCGGCGGCGTAGCCGTCGCACCCGGCGAAGCCGCAGGCGCCGCAGTTGGCGCCGGGCAGGCACTCACGGACCATGGGGATGCGCTCGTCCACCTCCACGGCCATGAACTTGGAGGCCACGGTCAGCATCACGGCGCACAGTAGGCCGATGACGGCCACCACCAGCACGGCGATGACAATTGGATTATCCATACGTTTCCCCTCCTTAACCCAGCAGGTTTTCCACGATGCCCGCGAAGCCCATAAAGGACACGGACACGATGGCAGCGGAGATCAGGGTGATGGGCATGCCCTTGAAGGACTCGGGGCACTTGCACTTGTCCACCCGGCTGCGCACGCCGGAGAACAGCACCATGGCCAGCAGGAAGCCCAGGCCGGAGCCCAGAGAGTTGAACATGGCCTGGACGAAGCCGCCGCCGAAGCCGGCCTGTTCCACCAGGTAGTTGTCGATGTTGCTGATGCACACGCCCAGCACGGCGCAGTTGGTGGTGATGAGGGGCAGGTACACGCCCAGGGAGGCGTGAAGGGCGGGGATGTACTTCTTCAAAATGATTTCAACCAACTGCACCAGGGCGGCGATGACCAGGATGAACACGATGGTCTGGAGGTACTTCAGCCCCAGGTTGTTGAGCACGAAATACTGGATGGGGTAAGTGACGGCGGTGGCCAGCAGCATGACGAAGATAACGGCCACGCTCATGCCGGCGGCCTGGTCCAGCTTCTTGGACACGCCCAGGAAGGGGCAGATACCCAAAAACTGGCTCAGTACGTAGTTGTTGACCAGGATAGCGGCCATTACGATGGCAAGCAATTCTTTCATTTCGCGGCAGCCTCCCTCTTCTCAGCGCAGTTCTGCCCGTTGCACGCCGCGGCGCTGGGGCAGCCCTCACAGCTGAAGTCCTTTTTCTTGATGGCCTTGCCGTTGCTGGCCTTGTTGATGATGGCGATCAAAATGCCGAAGATGGCGAAGCCGCCGGGGGCCATGGTCATGATGGAGATGTTGTTGTCGATGAGCACGGGCAGCTCAATGCCGAACCAGGTGCCCGCGCCGAAAATCTCCCGGATGGAGGCCATGGCCAGCATGGCCAGGGTATAGCCCACGCCCATGCCGATGGCGTCCAGAGCGGAGTCCAGGGGGTTGTTCTTGTTGGCGAACATCTCGGCCCGGCCCAGGATGATGCAGTTGACCACGATCAGGGGCAGATACAGGCCCAGCGCCTTGTCCAGGTCGGGCAGGAAGGCCTTGACGATCATCTGCACCAGGGTAACGAAGGAGGCGATGACCACGATGTAGCAGGGGATGCGCACCTTGTCGGAGATCACCTTGCGCAGCAGGGAGATCATGATGTTGGAGCACAGCAGCACGAAGGTGACCGCCGCGCCCATGCCGATGGCGTTGGAGGCCTGGGTGGTGACCGCCAGGAAGGGGCAGGTGCCCAGGATCAGCACCAGGATGGGGTTTTCCTTGATGATGCCGTTGGTGAGGATTTGCAGCTTATTGTTCTTCATATCCATGTGCCTCCCTTCCTCAGCCCGTCACCATGTCGAACGCGGCAAACGCGTCGGCGATGGCGGCCCGGAAATAGTTGGAGGAGAATGTGGCGCCGGAGATGTTGTCCACACCCTCCAGGCTGGCGTCCTTGCCGGGGAACTGGCCCTGGAAGGCGTCGGTGGTGATCTTGGAGCCCAAGCCGGCGGTCTCCTTGTGGTCCAGCACCTTGGTGCCGGTAATCTTGCCGTCCATGTCGATGCCCACGGCCATTTTCAGGGTGTTCTTGCCGCCGTAGCCCTGGGCGACGATGGAGAAGGTGTAGCCCGCGCCGTTCTCGGCCTGGTAGACCTCGGTGACGGAGCCGGGCAGGTCCGCGATTTCCACCCGGAGGAAGCTGTCCGCGTTGGGCAGGACCTCCAGCCGGGCCTCCTCACTGGCCTTGCGCTCGGCCTCCTCAATGATGGGGGCGGTGATGCCGTTGGTAAAAGCCAGCAGGCCGCTCATGATGGCGCAGATCAGCACCAGCACGAGGATGGGGGCCCCGAAGTCGGTCATCACATTGGATTTTGCTTTCGTCATGCCTGCACACCTCCAAACGGCTTGGTCTTGGTCCAGTCACAGATGTAGGGGTTGAGGATGTTCATCAGCAGGATGGAGAAGGACACGCCCTCCGGGTAGTTGCCCCACACGCGGATGAGCACGGTGATGAGGCCGCAGCCCACGCCGAAGATCAGCTTGCCGGCAGGGGTGGGGGGGGAGGTGGTGTAATCGGTGGCCATGAAGAACGCGCCAATGAACAATCCCCCCGCCATCACCTGGTACAGGGGCTGCTGGCCCAGCAGGGCAGTGAGCACCAGCACGGTGCCGATGAAGGCCACGGGGGTGTGCCAGGAGATGACCTTGCGGTAGATGAGGTAAATGCCGCCAAGGAGCAAAGCCAGGCAACTGGTCTCGCCCATGGAGCCCCCCCGTGCGCCCAGGAACATCTGGGCCAGGGTGGGCAGGGTGCCTTCCGCGCCCTCAGCGCCCAGCAGGGCCAGGGGGGTGGCGGCGGTGACCGCGTCCACCGGAGCGTTGGAGAAGGCGGCGGGGACCCAGTTGGTCATAGCCCCGGAGAAAGCCACCAGCATGATGACGCGGGCGGTGATGGCGGGGTTGGCGAAGTTCTGGCCGATGCCGCCGAAGAACTGCTTGATGACGATGATGGCCACAAACGCGCCGAACGCGGCCTGCCAGAGGGGAATGCTGACAGGCAGGTTCAGGGCCAGCAGCAGCCCGGTGACGGCGGCGGACAGGTCCATAATGGTGATGGGCTTGCCGCAGATTTTCTCAAAGGCCCACTCGCAGGCCACGGCCACCGCCACGCAGACCACTTCCACCAGCAGGGCCTGGACGCCGAAGAACACGATGGACGCGATGACGGCGGGGAACAGGGCGATGAGCACGTCCCGCATGATGGTCTGGGTGGTATCCTTGGCATAGACGTGGGGGTTGACGGAAACGATCATGTTGTCCATTTAGACCGCCTCCTTTTCTTTTTCCTTGGCCGCTTTCTTTTCGGCGGCGGCTTTCTGCTCGGCGTTGTACTGGTTCAGCATGGCCTTGGCCAGCTTGTTCACCTGCACCAGGGGGCGGCGGGCGGGGCAGCTAAAGGAGCAGCAGCCGCATTCCATGCACAGGTTCACCTTCAGGGCCTTCAGGGTCTCGGGTTCCTTGTTGTTGTAGGCGCTCTCAATGGCGGCGGGCATCAGGTTGAAGGGGCAGTGGGCCACGCACCGGCCACAACGGATGCAGGAGGAGGGCACGGGGTCCTCGGCGTCCTTGGCGTCGAAAGCCAGGATGGCGTTGGTATTCTTCATCACAGGGGCCTCCAGGGAGGGGACGGAGGTGCCCATCATGGGGCCGCCGTAGAGCACCTTTTTGGGCTCGCACTTGAGGCCCACAAAGTCCAGCACGTTCTGGATGGGGGTGCCCACGGGGACGATGACGTTCTGGGGGTTGGCGATGGCGGAACCGTCCACGGTGACCACCTTCTCCACCAGGGGCATGCCGGTCTTGATGTACTTGGCGATGACGGCCAGAGTGGTGCAGTTGATGACAATGGCCCCCACGTCGATGGGGAGCTTGCCCTCGGGGACGATCTCACCGGTGGTGTTGTAGATCAGCACCTTCTCGCCGCCCTGGGGGTACAGCGCGGGCAGGGAGGCCACCTCGAAGGCGGGGACGCCCTTGCCCGCCTCCTCCATGATCTTCACGCACTGGGGCTTGTTGTCCTCAATGCCGATGACGATGCGGTCGGCGGTGTAGTATTTCTGGAGCAGTTGGGCCCCGTAGATCACGTCGTCGGCGCTGTCGATCATGGTCCGGGTGTCGGAGGTGATGTAGGGCTCGCACTCCGCGCCGTTGATGATGATGTTGTGTACCCGGTCCGGGTCCACGTTGAGCTTGACCGACGTGGGGAATCCCGCGCCACCCAGGCCCACACAGCCGCACTGCCGCACCGCCTCCACAAAGCTGTCCTTGTCGGTGACCACGGGGGGCTTGATCCCCTCCCACATGGTCTGCGCCCCGTCGGTCTCAATGACGATGACGGTGTCGAACCGGCCGTTGGCGCTGACGATCTCATCCAGCCGTTTCACTTTGCCGGATACGCCGGAGTAGATGGGCGCGGACATGAAGCCCCCCGCCTCCGCGATCATCTGGCCCACTTTCACCTCGTCCCCCGGCTTGACCACAGGCTTGGCCGGGGCGCCGATGTTCATGGACATGGGCACCGTGATCACCGGAGGCACCGGAAGACGGGTGGGCGCGCTGTCCACCGTGTTCTTGCGATGGGGCGCATGGATACCATGCAATTTCACAATGTCTCCTCCTCTTTATTGTTTCTGAAATTCCGCCGCGCCCGCCGAGTGTGGGACAGGGCCGGCGCGGGCGAACAGACGGCGTCCCCGCCCCGAACCGTGGAGCGGGGAACGCAGGGTCATGTAAGCTTATTATATCACGTTGAGGGCCAAACGCAAGGAAAAAATTGATTCCTTTTTTGCGAACGTTACGGCGCTTCCCGGCCATATTACACTTTGCGGTTATAGATGGGGGCCACTTCTTTCCGCCTCCGGAAGACAAACAGCCACGCGGCGGCCAGGCCCACGGCATAAAAAATCCAGGCGGTAGATGACCCGTTTCCGGCTCATCCGGTCCAGATATGGCCCCGCCAAAACGGGACAGAGCAGCATGGGGATTTGATAAGCGGCGTTGAACAGGGTGTAGAGAAACACTGAGCCGGTGTAGTCCAGCACCATCATACTCATAGCGAAGCTGGACAGCACGCCGCCGACGAGGGACACGATACTGCCCAAGGTGATAATGGTAAAGTCCCAGGTCCACAGTCCCTGGGGGTTATTTCCTTTTTTGGTACTCATCTTATTTCCTTTCCCGCAGATTATGCGTCAAACACAAAGCAAAAGGGGCCGGACCCTGTCAGGGGGTCCGGCCCGCAAAAAAGCGCAATGCGCGACACGACCACCCGCCGCACTCCACGGCAGGAAGCCAAGAGGTCACAGAAGCACATTCAGCTTGTTTGCGGGCCATTTTGCGTACAAAAAACCAAGCCCGCCCATGGCGCGCCCTGTTTCCGTACACGAAATGAACCTAAGACCGCAAACTGTAAGAGCTGAAGCAAGACATGGCTTCTGCATCCTCCTCTGTTGAGAAAGTGGATTCAGTATACCACCCTCCGCCGCGTCCGTCAAGCCTGTTCCCGGGAGGGGGAGATGCCTGCAATACCTGCTAAATTCTGAACCACTTCTTTAACCCTTGAATTCCTATCGAAAATGTGGTATTTTATAAAAAGTGTCTCTTTGGGGACACGAATGGAGGGACCCCGATGAAAATTTCTACAAAGGGGCGCTACGCCCTTCGTCTGATGGTGGATATCGCCCAGCACGCGCAAAGCGGCCCGGTGTCCCTGCGGGACGCCGCCCGGCGGCAGCAGCTCAGCGACAAATACCTGGAGCAGATCGTCACCCCCCTGACCCGGGCGGGCCTGGTGCGCTCGGTGCGGGGCGCGGGGGGCGGATACCTGCTGGCCCGTAAGCCGGAGGAGTATTCGGTGGGGGATATCCTGCGCCCGCTGGAGGGCGACCTGGCCCCGGTGGAGTGCGCCACCGACGACGGCTACTGCGAGCATAGCTGCGACTGCGTCACGGTGGAGCTGTGGCAGGATATCCACAAGGCGGTGTCCGCAGTGGTGGACGGCACCACCCTGGCCGACCTGGTGGAGCGCCAAAACGCGCGGCAGAACAAGAGCGAACCAGCCGCTTGCCCATAGAGAAGCGTTGCGAAGCGACCGAGCGTCCTGGTCGCTTCGCAACGTGACAACGGGACACGGAGAATTTTTATACTGAGAGGAACGACCGTATGGAGATCAACGGCGCGCAGGTACAAGAGACCTATTATTATAAGGATATGGGGCTTTCCGAGGCCACCATGAAGGCCTTGGACAAGAAGGGCTTTACCCAGGCCACCCCGATCCAGGGCGGGGCCATCCCCTGTTTCATGGAGTGGAAGGACGTGGTGGCCAAGGCCCCCACCGGCACGGGCAAGACCTTTGCCTTCGGCATCCCCATGGTGGAGCACATCGACCCGGAATCCAACGACATTCAGGCCCTGATCCTGGCCCCTACCCGGGAGCTGGCCATCCAGATCCGGGACGAGCTGCGGGACCTGTGCGCCTTCCGGGAGGGGGTGCGCGCGGTGTGCCTCTACGGCGGCCAGCCCATTGAAAAACAGCTCACCCAACTGAAAAGCAAACCTCAGATTGTGGTGGCCACCCCAGGGCGGCTGATGGACCACATGAAGCGCCGCACCGTCAAGCTTGACAAGGTGCAGACGGTGGTGCTGGACGAGGCGGACCGGATGCTGGATATGGGCTTCATCCAGGACGTGACCCGCATTCTGGACAAAATGCCCCACCGCCGCAACTTAGGGTTATTCTCCGCCACAATATCACGGGAAGTTATGGATATCTCATGGGTATACCAGCGGGACCCGGCGGAGATCACCGTCCGCCCGGTGGAAGAGAACCGCCCGGACATCCAGCAGTACGCCATCGAGCTCATGGGCCGGGAGCAGAAGCTGGACACCATGGTGGCCCTGATCCAGAACGGCGGCTATGACCGGGCCATTGCTTTCTGCAACACCAAGAATATGACCGACCGGCTGGCGGGCCTGTTGAAGATGCGGGGCGTCTCCTGTGAGGCCATCCACGGCGACATCCAGCAGCGGGTGAGGGAGCAGACCCTGAAAAGGTTCAAGGACGGCAAGCTACGGGTGCTGGTGGCCACCGACGTGGCGGCCCGGGGGCTGGACATCGACGACGTGGACGCGGTGTTCAACTACGACGTGCCCGACGAGCAAGAGTATTATATCCACCGCATCGGCCGCACGGGCCGGGCGAAAAAGCACGGGGTGTCCTACACACTGATGGCCTCGGTGACGGAGTCGGTGAAAATGCGGGACATCGCCCGGAACACCAAGGCGGAGATTCAACTGCTCAAGTACGACGAGGACGGCTGCCTCATGCTGGTGGAGGAACACGGCTGAACAACGACAGGGGAGCGGCCCCTTTTCGACCCAGGGACGATTGGGACAGGATGTGCAGAAAGGAAAAGTTTTTGCCATCTTGGTAGGAACTGTCTCCGGGGTGAGAGGGGACCGCTCCCTTTTTGGAGGAATCTGAAATGAATATCCATATTTTGGCCGTGGGCGACGTGGTGGGGGACGCCGGAGTAGACTTCCTCCGCCGCCATCTGCCCACCCTGCGCAAGCTCCACGACGTCCACTTCACGGTGGTGTGCGGGGAGAACGCCGCCTGCAACGGTCTGCTTCCGGCCCAAGCGGACGCTATCTTCTCCGCCGGGGCGGATGTGATTACTATGGGCAATCACACATGGGACAAACAACAAATTGTTAAGTATATGGAAAGCAATTCCTACCTCATCCGGCCCGCCAACTACACCGCCCGTGTTCCCGGCCGGGGCTGGGGGGTGTTCGACGGCCCCCGTGGCCTACGCGTCCGGGTGGTGGACCTGATCGGCCGGGTGTCCATGGACGCCAACTTTGACAATCCCTTCACCAAGATAGACGAAATCCTGAAAAAAGACCGCGCCGACCTGACCTTGGTGGACTTCCACGCCGAGGCCACCAGCGAGAAGGGGGCCATGGCCTGGTATCTGGACGGACGGGTCCAGGCCCTGTGGGGCACCCACACCCACGTGCCCACCGCCGACTGCCAGGTACTGCCCAAGGGGCTGGGCTTCTGCACCGACCTGGGTATGACCGGTCCCAGCCAGTCCGTCATCGGTATCAAGCCGGAACAGGCCGTCAACCGCTTTCTGGGCGGCCTGCCCCGCCGGTTCGAGGCCGCCCCCGGCCCCTGCAAGCTGAACGCGGTGCTGTTCGAGATCGATGCCGATGCCAAACGGTGCGTGGGTATCCAGCGGGTGGATATCAGTTAGCGTTGTTGCTGATTCTTTTTCTTTCAAGAAAAAGAATCAAAAAGAACTTTTAGCTCGTTTCCATTGTGGGCGAGTATCGTCAAGTTTTCGCACGGTAACAATTGTGATCCTGACTTGAAAGGGGTGTGATTATTATGAAATTACTCCACGCCTCCGACTTCCATCTGGATTCCCCCTTGTCGGGCCTGCCGCCGGAAAAGAGCGCCCAGCGCCGCCGGGAACTGCGGGAACTCCCCGCCCGACTGGCGGCGCTGGCGAAGGAGGAGGGGGTGGACCTGGTCCTCCTCCCCGGCGACCTGTTCGACGGAGCCCGGGTATACCCGGAAACCATCCGGGCGCTGGCCCGGGCGCTGGGGGAAATGGAGGTCCCGGTGTTCATCGCCCCCGGGAACCACGACTTTTATCACGACAAGTCTCCCTACGCCGTCAACCCCTGGCCTGACAATGTACATATCTTTACACAGCCTGAATTGCAGACGGTAGAACTTCCCCGGATCAACTGCACTGTATACGGCTGCGCCTTTACGGCTCCCCACCGGGAGGACGATCCCCTGGCAGGCTTCGCCGCCCCGGACGATGGGAAGCTCCATCTCCTGTGCGTCCACGGCGAGGTGGGGCCGGCGGGGAGCTATGCCCCCATCGCCCCCAAATCCCTGGAGCACAGCGGCGTGGCCTACGCCGCCCTGGGCCACGTCCACGCCGCCGGCAGCGGCAAGGCGGGCAAAACCCTGTGGGCCTACCCCGGCTGTCCGGAGGGCCGGGGCTTCGACGAGCTGGGCCCAAAGGGGGCGCTCATCGTGACCTTCGGCGAGCCCGTCCAGTTGACCATTTCCTCCCCGGACGGCCCGCCCATGGCCCCCATTGACCTGGGCGGGCAAACGGTGGCAGCGAAATTCGTCCCTGTCTGCAAGCGGCAGTATCGTATTGAGACTGTGGAAGCAGATTCCTTTACAGATGTGATTTGCCAAGGGGAAAGCCCCGATCTGATCCGTTTTCTGCTCACCGGGGAGAGCCGGTCCGCCCCGGACCTGGCCGCGCTTGCCGCTCAGGCGGCTCCCCACTTCTTCCATGTGGAGCTGCAAGACCGCACCACCCTGCCCCAGGACCTGTGGGCCAGGGCGGACGAGGACTCCCTCACCGGCCTGTTCCTGCGGGAGGTGCTCGCCCGGCTGGACAGCGCAGACGACGGCGAACGGGACAAGCTCCTGCTGTGCGCCCGGTTCGGGCTGGCGGCGCTGGAAGGAGGGGAGGACGTCCGGCCATGAGAATCAAGAAAATGACCGCCACCTTCGGTGCGCTGGACAACGCCGTGCTGGAACCCGGCGAGGGCCTCACCGTGATCTCCGCCCCCAATGAGGCGGGTAAATCCACTTGGGCAGGCTTTTTGAAGGCCATGCTCTATGGCATCGACACCCGGGAGCGGGACAAGGCCGGCTTTCTGGCGGACAAAACCCGCTACCAGCCCTGGTCCGGTGCGCCCTTGGCGGGGGAGCTGCGGGCGGAGTGGCAGGGCAAGGATATCACCATCCGCCGCTTTCCCACCCGTACCAATCCCTTCGGCGGGTTTGAAGCCGTGTACACCGCCTCCGGCGACCCGGTCCCCGGCCTCACCGCCGCCAACGTGGGGGAGCAGCTCACCGGGGTGGGGAAGGAGGTCTATCTCCGCTCCGCCTTCGTGGGCCAGGGGGGCGCGGCCATCGGGGCCAGCAAGGAACTGGAGGCCCGGGTGTCCGCCTTGGCCACCTCCGGGCAGGAGGATGTGTCCTATTCCGCCGTGGAGCGCACGCTGAAGGACTGGCGCAACCGCCGCCGGGCCAACCGGGCCAATGGCCTGATCCCCCAGTTGGAGGAAGAGAGGTCCGAGCTGGACCGTACCCTTCGGGAGATGGATGAAACCCGCCGCCGCAGGGCACAGGCCGAGAAGCAGTTGGCCCGGTTGGAGGAGACTCAGAAAGGGCTCCAAGCCGACCTGGAAACCTGGGAGCGCCTGGAGCGCCACGAGCTCAACCGCCGATATGCCGGGGCATGCACAGAGTGGGAGGACGCCAAAGCCGCCGTCCCCGAGGACAAGCCCCACCCGGTGTTCGGCTCCATGACCGGGGAGGAGGCGTGGAGCTTCGCCCAGGAAAAAGAAAGGGAACGGGAAGCGGCAGAGGAGGAAAACCGGCGCCGGGAGGCCCGGCGGGCCGAATCAGAAAACCTATCCCGCCGCGGACGGCAGGAAATGCTGCTCGGCGGATTCATGGGCGCGTGTATGCTTTTAATGGTTGCCGCACAGTGCCTGGCCGGCCACTGGTTGATTGCGGCGCTTAGCGGCGCGACGGTATTGGCCTGGGGCTATTGCCTGTTCCATGGGCGCAGGCTGATCCGCCGCGCCCGAGAGGAACAATCCGCCTGCCTGCCCGTCCCTGTTCCCGAGATGGGCGACCTGTTGGGCCAAGCCGCCCAATACCGGGAGGTCTTGGCCAAGGTTCAGCAGGCCAAGGAGCTGGAAGCCGCCGCCCGCCGCCGGGTAGACGACCTGGCCGCCCAGGGCGGGCAGTTGGCGGACACGCTGGAGATGCTCTATCCGCCCGCCCAGTCCAAAGTGGCCACCGCCGCCCAGCTCAGCGCCACCCGCCGGGAACTGGCCCGCGTCCGAGACGAGCTGGCCCGGACCGAGGGTGTTCTGGCCCACATGGGCGGTCCTGAGGAGGTGGAGGACCGCCGGAGCGAGCTGGATTCCCAGCTCGTCCGGCGCTTGGAGGAGTACGACGCGCTCACTATTGCTCTGGACGCTTTGAGCGCGGCCAACGACGCCCTGCGGCAACGCTTCTCCCCGGCGCTGAACCAGAAGGCGGGGGAGCTGTTCGCCGCCCTCACCGGAGGCCGCTGGCCCCGGCTTACCCTGGCCCGTGACTTCTCCGCCCAGGCGGCGGGGGAGAACGGCGCGCCGCCCCACCCGTCGCTGGCCCTGTCCACCGGGACGGCGGAGCAGCTCTATCTGGCCGTCCGGCTGGCGCTGTGCGCCCTCACCGTGCCGGACGCGCCCCTGGTGCTGGACGACGCGCTGGCGGCTTTTGACGACGCACGTATGGTCCTGGCCCTGGAGCTGTTGAAGGAGCAAGGGGCGGAGCGGCAGATTCTGCTCTTCTCCTGCCACAGCGGGGAGGAGGCATGGGCAAAGGCCCACGGCGTGCCCACACTTCAACTATAAACGGAAGGCCCTCCCCGCAGTGCGGGGAGGGCCTTTATATTGAAACGGCAGCGAATTAGTGCCGGTTTATTGGACTTTTATTCGGGTATACTGATCTCAGAAAACAGGGAGATGATCCCCAATCTGAAAGGAGTGTCCCGAATGTACGAGATCGAATTTGTGAGAGGCCATGTGGAGGTTTACCTGGACGGCGCATTTTGCTTTTCCGCGGACACCCGGGGGGAAGCGGAGCGGGAGATCGCCGAGATGACGGCGTAAGGCTGACCGCGGCGGGAGGTTCTTGGGAGGGGGAAGGGGTGTCCTCTGCGGGGACGACTCGAACAGGACGTGCAGAAAGAATGAGTTTTTTGCCCGACCCGGTCTGAACTGTCCCCGCAGAGGACACCCCTTCCCCCCCTCTTCTCCCAGGCGGTTTAAGACGGCTCAGCGATTACCGCCCGAAGAAGTAGCTCCAGGGGAAGCTGTCGAAGGGGTTGTAGTAGTCGCCGTTTCCATACCCGAAGTCGGGCTTCTGATAATTGTTGCCGCCGTTGGAGGTGGGCACGGGGTTAGGGTCCTGGGTCTGGCCCTGGCCGTTGGAGCTGTCGGCGGTGTTTTCCTGTTCGTCGAAGGTGAGGGTCAGCTTGATCGTCTCGCCAGAGCGGTATACCTCGACGGTCACCGTGTCCCCCGCCCGATAGCTGTTTTTCACGGATACCATCTGATTGGCGTCGGTAATCGCGGTGTCGTCGATCTTAGTGATGATGTCGCCCCGGCGAATTCCGGCGGTCTCGGCGCAGGAGCCGGGGTCCACATCATTGACGTAAACGCCTGCCGGCCAGCCGAACCGTTGCTGGTCGGTCTCGCTGACCGTGGCGGGGTACATAATACCCATATAGGGCCGCCCGGTGACATAGCCGTACTGCATGAAGTCGGTGACGATATCGATGACGTCGTTGATGGGGATGGCGAAGCCGATGCCCTCGATGGTGGCCTGGGAGGACTGGCCGTTGTTGCTGAGCTTGGCGGAGGTGATGCCCACCACCCGGCCGTAGCTGTCGAACAGCGGGCCGCCGGAGTTGCCGGAGTTGATGGTACACTCGGTCTGGATCATGTTCATCACGGTGCCGTCGCTCATGGTGACGGACCGCCCGGTGGCGGACACCGCGCCGGAGGTCATGGAGAAGGACAGGGTGCCCAGGGCGTTGCCGATGGTGCACACCGTCTCCCCCACCACCAGGTCGTCGGAGTCGCCCAGCACCACGGGCTTCAGCCCGGAGATGCCATCGATCTTCAGCACGGCCACGTCGTTGAGCTCCTCGCCGCCCACCAGCTTGGCGTCATAGGTCTCGCCGTTGTTCAGCGTCACCTTGATGGAGCTGGCCCCGTCGATGACGTGGTAGTTGGTGACGATGTAGCCGTCCTCACTGATGATGAAGCCGGAGCCCGCGCCGGAGGTCTCGTATTGATACCAGCCCTGCTGAGTCACCGCCTGCACCGTGATGCACACACAGGAGTCGGCGTAGGTGGCGTTGATCTCACTGAGGCTCATGGGGGTGAGGCCGTCGGCCTGCTTCACCTGCACTGCGGTGGGATCTACCTCGTTGCGGTAGATGGTGGTCTCCCCCTCGGGGCCGCTGGTCAGCGCGTTGTAGGCCGCCGCGCCGCCCACGCCCGCGCCGCCGCCCGCCAGGGCGCAGCACAGCACCAGAGCCACAGCCTTGGCCGCGCCGCTCTTTTTCTTTTTGGGAGGCTGGGGCGGGATGGGGGACTGCTGGGCCCTGTCCCAGGGGTCGGAGGGCTGGGCGGTGTAATTGTAGTGGTAAACGCCGTTGTTGTCAAAACCGTTTTGATCGTACATGGAAGTTTCTCCTTTCCAATTCCACGTTTCGGAACATTTTCATAGCCGGGGCGGCCGCATTTGCGCCGCTCCCCTGTTGCTGAGAATACAATACGCTATAATTATGTCCAAATCGTGTCGTAGTCTCAAAATGATTTTGAACTTATGCTGAAACAAAGCTGAAAATTGCCTCAGCGGCGTTCGGGCTCATCCGCCTGGTCCGTTTTTCGTCCCGAGCGCAAAATGGCGTTGATGTCCCCGGCGGCCAGGGCCAGGTCGTCCAGCACGGGGCGGAAGATGCCCAGCTTGGTCAGGTTGATGAAAACCAGCAGCAGCAGCGGCCCCACCACCATGCCCAGCACACCCCCGGCCCGCATCCCCACGTAGATACCCACCAGGGACAGGATAGGGGACAGCCCGGTCTGGTCGCCCAGGACCTTGGGCTCGGCCACCCGGCGGAACACCACAATGACGCCCCACACCGCCATCAGCGCCGCCGCCTCACCAAATTCCATCAGCACCATATCCACCACCGCCCAGGGCACCATGACGGTGCCTGCGCCGATGATGGGAATGAAGTCCAGCACCGCCAGCCCGAAGGCCAACAGCAGCCCATAGGGCTGGCCCATGAGGAAGAAGCCCACCGACAGGATGAGGAACACCCCGGCGGATAAGATGAGCTGGCTTTTGATATAGCCGCCGAAGGCGCTCATAAAGATGTTTTTCACCGAGCGGCAGAAGTCCCGGGCCACCATAGGCACCCGGTCGGTGAGCTCAAAGCGCAACCGGGGATAGTCCCCCGTGATGAAATAGCTGGCCATCATGAACACCACCAGCGCCACCGCGAAGCCGGACAGGTTGGTGACCATGGAGGGCGCCTGCCCCGCCATCTGGGCAAACCAGCCGGAGAAATCCAGCCCCTGAACCCAGCCCACCAGGGTGTTGATAAGGTCCCCGCTGGTGGTGAGAACCTCGTCGGGCACCACGCCGTTGAGCCCCGCCAGCCAGCGCTGGACGCTGTTTATCACTCCCAGCAGTCCGCCCAGCAGGTCGTCCAGCACGGATTGGCGGTTATCGAACAGCATGCGCACCTGGTCCACCGCCATCCAGCCCAGGCCGAACAGTGTGCCGCCGATGACCGCGAATACCAGGATCACAAGCACCATGGAGATGATCTTCCGGGAGATATTGGTTTTTCGTTGGAGCCAGCGCACCGCCGGGTTGAGCAGCCAAGCGAATACCAGGGCGCATACGAAGGGGCTGAGCAGGGACAGCAGGGGCAGGCCCGCCCAGAGCAGCAGCGCCAGCGCCCCCAAAACCAGCGCCCCCCTTAATCCCAGCCGGAGCCAGAGCTGGCCCCGCTCATGCCAGGAAAGCTGTGTGTGTTCCATGGGAAGACCTCCTCAGATTATCGTTTGAATGCGGGTTCTCCTCTCAACTGTGCAGCAGAAGTATATTATAGGCCAACTTTGCCGCATTGACAAGTGTGAACGTTTTGGTTATACTAAATACTCATTGAGAAAAAAGAAAGGGAGCATGTTCGGATATGGAACCAAACCGCTTTCAACGGGGATATGTCCCCATTTTCCTGTCCTATTATAAGCCCCACCTGCGTCTGTTTATTCTGGATATGTGCTGTGCGCTGGGCATTGCCCTGGTGGACCTGGCTTTTCCCGCCGCCTCCCGGGAGGCGCTGAACACCCTGCTGCCCCAGAACCGGTACGGGGCGTTTTTTGCCGTCATGGGCATACTCCTGGCGGCCTACGTCCTGCGCTCGGTGATGTACTTCATCGTCACCTACTGGGGCCACATGATGGGCGTGCGCATCGAGGCGGATATCCGCCGGGACCTGTTCGGCCACATGCAGGACCTGTCCTTCTCCTTTTACGACAAGAACCGCACCGGCCAGCTCATGAGCCGGGCCACCAACGACCTGTTCGAGATCACCGAGCTGGCCCACCACGGCCCGGAGGACCTGTTCATCTCAGCGGTGACGCTGATCGGCGCGTTCTGCCTGATGGTGGCCATCCAGTGGAAGCTGGCCCTCATCGTGTTTGCCGTGGTGCCCATCTTCGTGATTTTCACCATTGTACAGCGGCGGCGGATGGTGTCGGCCTCCGTGCGGGTGAAGCAGAATATGGCGGGCATCAACGGTCAGCTTGAGTCCGCCATCTCCGGCATGCGCACCGCCAAGGCCTTTGCCAGCGAGGAGCAGGAAACCGCCAAATTTGAGCGGTCCAACGAGCAGTTCAAAAAGGCCAAGCGGGACTCCTACAAGGCCATGGGCATCTATCACGCGGGGCTGGAGTTCGCCCTGCCGGCCATGAATGTGCTGACGGTGGCGGCCGGCGGTTACTTCATCATGACGGGCGAGATGGACTTTGTGGACTTGGTCACCTTCACCTTGTACATCTCCACCTTCCTCACCCCAGTGCGCAAGCTGGCCGCCTTTGTGGAGCAGTTCCTCAACGGAATGGCGGGCTTCAAGCGGTTTGTGGAGCTGATGCGGGTGGAGCCTGCGGTGAGGGACCTTCCAGACGCCCGGGAGATGGGGGCGGCGAAGGGCGACATCCTGGTGGACGACGTGTCCTTCCACTATGAGGACGGCCCGGCGGTGCTGGACCACGTGTCCATCCACATCCCCCAGGGGGAGACGGTGGCGGTGGTGGGGCCCTCCGGAGGCGGCAAGTCCACCCTGTGCCAGCTCATCCCCCGGTTTTACGACGTGACGGGGGGCCGCATCCTGGTGGACGGCCAGGATGTGCGGGAGGTTACCCAACGCTCCCTGCGCCACAACATCGGCATCGTCCAGCAGGACGTGTTTCTGTTCGCGGGCACTGTGATGGACAACATCCGATACGGTCGGCCCGACGCCTCCGAGGCGGAGGTGATCGACGCGGCGAAGCGGGCGGAGATCTACGACGATATCATGGCCATGCCCGGCGGCTTCCAGACCTATGTGGGCGAGCGGGGGGTGATGCTGTCCGGCGGGCAGAAGCAGCGGGTGTCCATCGCCCGCATTTTCCTGAAAAATCCGCCCATCCTCATCCTGGACGAGGCCACCTCCGCCCTGGACTCCGTGACCGAGGCCCGCATCCAGTCCGCGTTCGACGAGCTGGCAAAGGGCCGAACCACCTTGATTATCGCCCACCGCCTGTCCACCATCCGCTCCGCCCACCGCATCATCGTGGTGGACGAGAACCACATCCTGGAGGAGGGCACCCACGAGGAATTGCTGGAACGGGGCGGGGAGTATGCCCAGCTTTACAACGCCCAGAAACGGGTGGTCTGATCTCCGGTGAGAAAAGTTGCTGGAAAATTAAAAAAGGGCTTGCTTTTTGTGCAGCTCTCTGCTATTCTTAAACAAGAATGATTCTCATTAAAAAGAATCATGGAAACCAAACAGTTCAAAACACTCCACCATATAACATTAGGAGGAATACATCATGGAGCTCAAGGGCAGCAAGACCGAAGCCAACCTGTGGAAAGCGTTTGCCGGGGAGTCCCAGGCCCGCAACAAGTACACTTATTTCGCCAGCCAGGCTCGGAAAGAGGGCTATCAGCAGATCGCGGCCATCTTTGAGGAGACGGCCGGCAACGAGAAGGAGCACGCCAAGCTGTGGTTCAAGGCGCTGGGCGGCGTGTGCACCACCGCCGAGAACCTGATCGCCGCCGCCGAGGGCGAGCACGAGGAATGGACCGAGATGTACAAGGAAATGGCGACCACCGCCCGGGAGGAGGGCTTCATCGCCCTGGCCGACGCCTTCGACGCCGTGGCTAAAATTGAGAAGAGCCACGAGGACCGCTATGTGAAGCTGGCCGAGAATCTGGCCAACAGCGAGGTGTTCAAGCGGGCCGAGGTCAAGGTGTGGTACTGCCGGAACTGCGGCCATCTGGAGTATGGCGTGGAGGCCCCGGCGGAGTGCCCCGTGTGCGGCCATCCCCAGGCCTTCTTTGAGATCAAGGCTGAGAATTACTAAGCCCCGTCAAAAAAGGGCCGTGCTGTGGAAGGCACGGCCCTTTGCATTGAAATTATAGGAGGTGGAAGGAATGGAACAGGCCGAAGTCAAATTCTATGACTATGTGGATGACGCTCTGCTGAAATACGCGGTCGTCATCGCGAAATACCAGGGCAAATGGGTGTTTTGCCGCCACCGGGACCGGGACACCCTGGAGATTCCCGGCGGGCACCGGGAGCCGGGGGAAACTATCCTGGAAACGGCGCGGCGGGAGCTTATGGAGGAAACCGGCGCATCGGAGTTCACGCTGTCTCCGGTGTGCGGCTACTCCTACCGGGATTACGGTATGCTATACTTTTCGGAAATCATCGCTTTGGAAGGCGGATTGCACCACGAAATCCGGGAAATCTATCTGATGGACAGCCCGCCCGATCGCTGGACATATCCGCTGATCCAGCCCAAGCTGATGGAGGAGGCCCGGAGACGGGGAGTAATATGAACAAGACCGAGCTGCTGAATCAATTTGCCAAGGACGCCGGTGAGCGGGTGGTGCTGGCCCGGGCCCTGGACCAGATGGACCGGGCGGCAAACCGCTCCATCCCCTGTGCCACCCAGTTTTTGAGCCCTGCCCAACGGGCGGCGCTAGAGCTGCTGCTGGCCGCGTCCGGGCGCCCCAGGCATCTGTTCCACGGCGGCTATGAGGGTGCGGAACGCACCGTGTGCGTGTTCCTCCCCGACTGGCAGGAGCCGGAGGACTGGGCTCCGGAGGAGGGGCTGGCCGCTATTGAGGCCGCATATCCCCCCACCGGGGGATCGCTGACCCACCGGGACCTGCTGGGCGGGCTGATGGGCATCGGCCTTACCCGGGAACGGGTGGGGGATATCCTGGTAGGGGACGCCGCCGCCCAAATCGTCTGCCTGAAGGAAGCCGCCCCCATCATCCTGTCCCAGTTTGACCAAGCGGGGCGATATCGGCTGAAGCTGAGGGAAATTTCCCTCACAGACCTGACTCCAGCCCCAGCGGAGGTAAAGCTCATCCATGACACCGTGGCGGCGCTGCGGCTGGACGCGGTGCTGGCCTCGGGCTTTTCCCTGGCCCGGGGCAAGGCGGCGGATGCCATTACCGGGGGGCGGGTGTCCCTGAACCACCGGGAGTGCCTGAAGCCTGACCGGGCCGTGGCAGAGGGGGACGTGCTTATCTGCCGGGGGCTGGGCAAGTGCGTGGTCAAAACTGTGGGAGGCCAGTCCCGGAAAGGCCGCATCATCATCGAAATTGAGAGGTATCTGTAATGGATCAGAGGAAGATCGACCGCATCAACGACCTGGCCCGCCGGGTGAAGGCGGGAGAGGCGCTGACGCCCGAGGAGCTGGCCGAGCGGGACGCTTTGCGAAAAGAGTATATCGCCAGCGTGAAGGCCAGCCTCGTCGGCCATCTGGACAACACCTATATTGTGGAGCCGGACGGGACGAAGCACCGGCTGCCGAAGAGGAGATAAAAAAGCCTGCCGCAAAGGGCGTTGCCATAAGAAAACATGAAAAAACCCAGTAAAATCAATGTTTTTTAAGGGCAGCGGAAAACGGGGCGGCACAAACAAGTGAACAACAGCACAGAAAACGGGCGATGTCGGCAAGACACCGCCCGTTTCTGCGCCCCGGCGAACGCCGCAGATTTTGAAAAAGTCTGCGGCGTTTTTTCATGTCCAGACACCGAAAGGAGCGGAGAACCATGCCAGTATTCCGCGTGGAGAGGAACAAGGGGTACACGGTGATGTCCAACTACCACCTGCGGGACAAGTCCCTGTCCCTGAAAGCCAAGGGCCTGCTGTCGCAGATACTTAGCCTCCCGGAAGATTGGGATTATACCCTGTCGGGCCTGTGCTATATCAACCGGGAGAGCAAGGACGCCATCCGTACCGCCGTCAATGAGCTGGAGCGGGCTGGGTACATTGAGCGCCACCAGACCACGGACGAAAGCGGCAAGTTCAGCAGCAACGAGTACATTATCCACGAACAGCCCGTTTCTTTGCCGCCGTCGTTGGATAAACCGTCGTCGGAAAACCCGACAACGGGAAAACCGACGTCGGAAAATCCAACGCAATTAAATAAAGATAGAGTAACTAAAGACCAATCTATTACTGACCCATCAATTACCCATTCCTTTCCCTCCCTTTCACCCCCTCCCGCTGGGGCGGCTGTTGCGGCTTCGCCGCCGGAAAGGAAAGGAACGGAAGCGGCCACGCAGAGCGCCGTTGAGATTTACCGGGAGCTTATCAAGGAGAATATCGAGTACGACCACCTCCTGCACTACTCCAAGATCGACCGGGAGGAAT
>CAJTTS010000021.1 GCA_910579155.1 uncultured Oscillospiraceae bacterium
AAACGCTGAAGGCATCTAAGCGTGAAGCCCCCCCTAAGATAAGATCTCTCATCCTAAATGGAGTAAGGCTCGATGTAGACTATGTCGTTGATAGGCCGGAGATGTAAGCGCAGTGATGCGTTAAGTTGACCGGTACTAATAAGCCGAGGGCTTGACCTTACAATAAGGTGAATGCAGGCTGCTTGTATGGAGTTCACATTGTTCAGTTTTGAGGGTGCGGCAAAGGGAAAGCACTCTGAGCTTGCGACGACGATGGCCCGTTGGTCAAGTGGTTAAGACGGCGGCCTCTCACGCCGCAAACGGGAGTTCGACTCTCCCACGGGTCACCAACTAAATGCACCTTTAGCTCAGTTGGTAGAGCACCTGACTCTTAATCAGGGTGTCCAGGGTTCGAGTCCCTGAAGGTGTACCACTCCCCCTGGAGTGGGGACACACCAGGGGGAGAAAGCAAAGGTTTTAACCGTGAACGCGGTTGAAATAAATAGCGCGGCGAAGCCGCGCAAGGCCAACTCAAAACCTAGTGAAGTGGGGTTGAGTTGGTGGGGAGACACAGCGAAATGAGTGAGCTTTCGCCGAAGGCGGAAGCGAAGGATATGGAGCTTGTGTCTATGAAGTCGGTGCTGATTGCGGTGAGGGTCCACCCGTTCCCATCCCGAACACGGCAGTTAAGCTCACTCGCGCCGAAAATACTTGGCTGGCGACGGCCCGGAAAAATAGGTAGTGCCGACACAAAAGAGATGGACAGTCGAAAGGCTGTCCATCTTCTTTTCGTTTTAAATGCAAAAAGCGGCGGGGAAACCGCCGCTTCTTGCTGTTGGCGAGGGACTAGTGT
The DNA here is from genome assembly GCA_910579155.1 of uncultured Oscillospiraceae bacterium. The sequence continues at coordinate 833 of CAJTTS010000021.1, forward strand.
CCCCGGTGCTTCTGCCTGTGTTTCTCCTGCCGAAGGGCGAGCATCCTCTCCTGCTCTACCTTCCGGCGCTCCTTGGAATCCGCCTTGCGCTGCATCTTATTTTGCTCGCGCTGAAGCTGGAGGGCCACCTGGGCTTTGGTGCCCGTGTTTGCGGGCTGGACGGCCTTCCGGGCCTCCCGTAGCAGGCGCTTTGGATTGGGAATGGGGCCAGCTTTTTGCGCTGTTGTGAGCGGTGGGCTGAATTGCAGCCTCCGATGGTTGCGGAGCAGCCAAGCCAGAACCTCCTGATCGCGGGGTTCTCGGCCAAAGGTGATCTTGCAGACGCGACAGCCGTCCTCATCCTCCCGCTGGTACAGCCCCACCCAGAAGGGTGGCTCAAAATACACAGTGAGACTTGCCTTGGAAACGCACATATTCAGTTGTCCTCCTTATGATTTCTCCACGGAGAAGGGACAACCAAGGAGGCAGGTTACTGGCGAGAGGGAGGACTCCCGCGTCCCGACTACCCGACGGGAGCTGTGTTTTTATCTCCGCTTGACATTATAGTAACACGGCCGGGCTGGAATGTAAAGCAAAGGGCGGCAGACATCCCTGCCGCCTCCATTTTTGAACGCCGCATCAGCCTTGGAGCGGGCGCCTTGAAAGCCGAAAGACGAGCCTCAAAGGGTAAAATCCTCGTCTTTGAGGTGCTCAAAGCTGGCCGCCAGGGGTTTTGGAGGCGTGCGTTTCAGGGGGTCGTAGCGAAACCGGCGGCAAGAGCCGGTGCAGGCTACGATCCCCTTTTTGACGCACATCATCTGCTCCTCGTCCAAGGGAGTGCCCCACTGACAGTAGCCGCAGCGCGGGTCGATTTTTTTATCAAACAGGCTGGCCATCCCTTGATCGCTCCTTAACTCATTTACGTCTATGCTGAGTTAATTATACACGATAATGCGGCAAATTGCTACATTTATTTCGCCAAAGCGACCGGCATAACGCAGCCAAAATGAGCCACCCAGCCAGCGCGGCCAGTGAGGAGGCAGCCAAGGCGGTAGAAAAGTCCATGGCGGCGATGGAATCGGCCTGATCCGCCAGGTATTCCGACACCGGGGCGGACAGAGGGAACAGCCGGGTGAGGCACCAGGTAAGCGCGGCGGCGATCAAGCCATGGCAGAGCTTTCCCAGGAGATACGTTTTGGCGGACAGACCACTGTCCACCAGGAAAGACAGCACCTGACAGTGGACGGACAACCCCGCCCACCCCAGCATGAACGCCGCCATGGAGACCCGCCCCGCAAAATGGGCGCCGCCCTGAAGCGAGGAAACACCGGAGGACAGTTCCAGCAGCCCAGCCACCAGCCGCCGGGCCCACTCCGGTTCAAAACCGGCCATTGCCAGCAGCTTTGCTAAGGCGGTGAACACGCCATATGCGGACAGAAGTTGGAGTACGACCGCGAAGAATACCACAAATGCGCAGATGTTCAAGGTGCTTTGCAGTGAGCGCGTCACTGCACCGGTAAAGGCTGCGGGGATGGTGACGGCTTCGATGGGCTTGGTTCTAGACCGGGATTTGCGCTTGCGCTCATTCCCGCCGTAAAAGCGAAACAACAATCCCACCAGCAGCGACGCCAGGGCATGAGTGAGGTAGAGCAGCAGGCCCACCCGGCTGTCCCCGAAGACCCCGGCGCCCACAACGCCCAGGATAAAGGCCGGACCGGAGTTGTTGCAGAAGGAGAGCAACCGCTCCGCCTCCCTCTTGGAGCACAGGCCCTGCTGATAGAGTTGGAGAGCGGTCCGCGCCCCTACTGGATAGCCGCCAATAAAGCCCAGCGCTACCGCCGCCGCGCAGCTTCCGCTTACCCGGAACAGGGGACGCATCAGTCCTTCCAGCGCCCGGCCCAGATAGGCCGCCAGGCCCAGGTCCACCACCAAGGAGGACAGCACGAAAAAAGGAAACAGGGAGGGGACGATGACGTTGAAACACAGTGTGAGCCCGTCCTTGGCCCCGGCGATGGCCTGGTCGGGAGCGGCCACCAACCCCACCGTGGCCGCCAACAGGGCAAGCCCCACCAGCGTGTCCCGAACCTTCTTTTCCCTGAGCAATCTCAGCACGCCATCACCCCCATAGGGGAATGCTATGCAGAGCGGCGGCGGAGCTTGCCTGTCCCTCCCAAATCTTTTACCGTGCCCGGTACACAATACCGGGCAATTACCCTTGGCTATCCGCGTATGCTGTGATATAATAATTTCACAAATACGGTACGCAAGAGAACCTGAATTTTGTGGGAGGTAACTATATGCAGTATGAGATCACCGAGCAAATCCCCCTGCTGGACGGGCAGGGGAACCTCACCCGGGCAGGTTATGCCAAGCGTTTACTGCCGGTGTACGACCGGAAAAAAGTCCGGGGCGGCATCACCCGATTGAAAGAGTGGGACTATTACTACATCGGGAACGAGCGCTTTGGGGTGGCCCTCACGGTGGCCGACAACAGCTATATGGGCCTTGACTCCATCTCGTTTCTGTCCTTTGAGGGGGAGCCCTGGGAGATCACAAAAAGCCCCATGTCGGTATTTCCCATGGGCAGGACCGGTCTGCCATCCACCTCGGCGGCGGGAATCACCGCCGGTTCCGGCAAAAAGCACGCCATTTTGTTCCAGGTGGCGGACGGCCAGCGAAATCTCACCGCCCACATGGAAAATTTCAAGGATGGCCAACCCATCGACGTCCACATTGTCCTGTCGGACGAGCCGGCGGAGTCCATGGTCATCTGCACCCCTTTCGAGAAGAAGGCCCATTTCTACTACAACCAGAAGATCAATTGCATGAGGGCCAGGGGCACAGTGCGCATCGGCGGGGAAGAATACCGCTTTGAGCCGGACGGCTCCTTCGGGGTGTTGGATTGGGGACGGGGGGTGTGGACCTACCACAACACCTGGTACTGGGGTTCCGCTTCCGGGCTGGCGGACGGGGTGGACTTTGGGTTTAACATCGGTTATGGCTTTGGAGATACCTCTGCCGCCACGGAAAACATGCTGTTTTACAACGGAAAGGCTCACAAGCTGTCCAAGGTGGATTTCGGCATCCCCATGAAGGGCGGAAAAGAGGATTATATGAAGCCCTGGAGGTTCACCAGCGACGATGGGCGCTTTGAAATGGATTTTATCCCGGTCATCGACCGGGCCTCCTGCACGGACGTGAAGCTCATCAAGAGCGACCAGCACCAGGTGTTCGGCCGGTTCAGCGGCACGGCGGTGCTGGACGACGGGACCAGGCTCCAGGTGCGGGACCTGATGGGATTTGCCGAAAAGGTGGAGAACAAGTGGTAGAAATTGATTTTGAAAGGGGAATAGGCAATGAAGCCGTGGCTATGCTTTTTCATGGTGGCTGCCTGCGCCGGGATATATTTTTTGTATCGCCAAGGCATTGCGGCGTCAAAACAGATACAAGCGACTTTATACATATTTCAGCCGGGCAAAGGGGCGGACCGGGCAACGCTGGATTCCTGCACTGGATGGACCAGGCATGTGGGTAGATTCCATAGAAGCGGAACCTATGAGTTTACCTTTGACAGCCAACTGTCGAAAGGGGACGTAGACGTTGTCTTGCTGGACGGGGAAAAACAGCAGCTATTGCGGCTGGACCGGCAGTCCCCTGCCGGAAGCGTAGAAATAGACGGGGAAAACAAATATTATCTCCGTTGGGAGTTTAAAAACGCTACGGGAAAATGCGAATTGCACTGGTAAGGAAAAGATCGGGAGGGCAGTTGTCCACGGAGGGCGGCTGCCCTGCTCTGACGCTTTAACGCGGAAAAATTTTCTCGAAAAAGGGGGTTGACAAATGGCCGCTCGCCGCATATAATAACCACAACAACCAAACAGCAGTAAACCAGTGACGGAGAGAAGTACCCGGCGCGGCAAACCTTCAGAGAGCCCCCGATGGTGGGAACGGGGCGGCGAGCGGTCGGCGAATGGACTTCGGAGGGCGGACCGAACGGTGGCGATGCCAAGTAGGGACCGACGGGTTTCCCACCCGTTATCCATCGGGGCGCGTATGATGGTACGCGTAAGCGAGCGGACGTTTTATAACGTCAATTTGGGTGGTATCGCAGGAGCAGCAGCTTTTGTCTCATGTGTGGGGCAGAGGCTTTTTTATTTGCCTTTTCCTCCCCGGCCCCGGCAAGGCCAAGGGTTCATCTGCCGCCCACAATCATATAATATGGAGGAAAACACCATGAAAATCCGCAATGTCATCAAGAAGTTCTTTGCTCTGACCGCCGCCGGGGCCATGACGCTCTCCCTGTGCGCCTGCTCCAATGATAATGTCCAAGTGACGGCCCAGTCCCAGAGCGGTGAGTCCCAGAACGTGGACGGCAGCCAGGCCCCCAGCGACAACGCCCAGCAGCCTTCTGGAGAAGCCGACTATACCATCGGCATCTGCAACTATGTGGACGACGCATCCCTGAACCAGATCAACGAGAACATCCAGGCCCGGCTGGCGGAGATCGGTGAGGAGAGGGGCGTCACCTTCCACATCGACTATGAGAACCCCAACGGCGACGCCACCGTCATGAGCCAGGTCATCGCCAACTTCCAGGCCGACAAGGTGGACCTGATGGTGGGCATCGCCACCCCTGTGGCCATGGCCATGCAGGCTGCCACAGGGGACAGCAGGACCCCCGTGGTGTTCTCCGCCGTGTCCGACCCGGTGGGCGCGGAGCTGGTAGCCTCCCTGGACGCCCCCGGGGCCAACATCACCGGCACCTCCGATTTCCTGGACACCAACTCCATCATGGAGCTGATCTTCGCGGTCAACCCCGGCGCGGATAAGATCGGCCTGCTGTACAACGTGGGTGAGGATTCCTCCAAGGCCCCCATCGCCCACGCCAAGGAGTACCTGGACGCCAAGGGAATTGAGTACGTGGAGCGCACCGGCACCAACGCCGCCGAGGTGCAGCAGGCTGCCCAGGCCCTGGTCAGCGACGGGGTGGACGCGGTATTTACCCCCACCGACAACACCATCATGAAGTCTGAGCTGGCCATCTACGAGATTTTCACCGGCGCCAAAATCCCCCACTACACCGGCGCGGACTCCTTCGCTCTGAACGGCGCGTTCCTGGGCTACGGCGTGGACTACGCCAACCTGGGCCGCGAGACCGCCGACATGATCGCCGCCATCCTGCTGGACGGTGCGGACCCCGCCTCCATGGCCGTCAAGACCTTTGACAACGGCACCGCAACTGTCAATACCGAGACCTGTGAGGCCCTGGGCCTGGACTACGATGAGATCGAGGCGTTGTTCGCGCCCCTGTGTACCAAGGTGCAGGCCATCACCACCGCCGAGGAGTTTGGCGACCTGAACAACGGCTGAGTTACTTTCTTTTGAAAAAAGAAAGTAACCAAAGAAAATTTTGGACTGCGCACTTCTGTGCGAGGAGGGAAAAGGGGCCGGGGGCTTCCCCCGGTCCCTCAAAGCGAGTTTTAGAAGGAGGGACTTCTCATGGACCTGTCCGCCCTGCTGACTGTAGGTCAGACCGCTCTGGAGCTGGGACTGATCTGTTCGCTCACGGTGCTGGCCCTGTTTTTGAGCTATTCCATGCTCAACGTCTGCGATCTGTCCACCGACGGCTGCTTTACCCTGGGGGCGGCGGTGGGGGCTGTGGTGGCCGCCGCAGGCCATCCGCTGCTGTCCATCCCCGCCGCCATGCTGGCTGGAGTGTGCTCCGGTCTGGTTACCGCCCTGCTCCAGACGAAGTTCGGCATTGACAGCCTGCTGTCGGGCATCATTGTCAACACGGGGCTGTATTCGGTGAATATCGCCGTGATGGCCGGGTCCGCCCAGATCAACCTGTACAAGGCGGACACGGTGTTTTCCATGACAAAGGATTTGTTGGCCGGGACGCCCCTGGCGGGGCAATCCATCACCGTGGTAGCCGCCGTGGCAGTGATTTTGACGGTGGTTTTTCTCACCCTGTTCCTCAACACCCGGCTGGGGCTGGCCATTCGGGCCACGGGCAACAACCCGGATATGGTCCGCTCCTCCTCCATCAACCCGGTGTTTACCACCATTGTGGGCCTGTGCGTGGCCAACGCCTTCACCGGCCTGTCCGGCTGCCTGATGGCCCAGTCCCAGAAATCGGCGGAGATCAACATCGGCAACGGCATGGTCACCATCGCCCTGGCCTCGCTGCTCATCGGCTCCACCATTTTGGGCCGGGGGAGCACCTTTGTCCGGGCAGTGGGCATGGTGCTGGGGGCGTTCATCTTCCGGCTGGTGTACGCCGTGGCCCTGCGGCTGGACATTCTGCCTGCGTTCATGCTGAAGCTGGTCTCCTCCGTCATTGTGGCGCTGGCCATCGCCCTGCCCTATCTCAAGGAGCAATGGCCCATCATCTCCCGCAGGCTTACCTACAAAAAGACCGCCGTTGGAAGGAGAGGGAACTGACATGCTGAATATCACCCACATCTCCAAAACCTTCAATCCGGGCACGGTGAACGAGAAGAAAGCCATCACGAACCTGTCCCTTCACTTGGCCCCCGGCGATTTCGTCACCATCATCGGCTCCAACGGGGCGGGGAAGTCCACCCTGTTCAACGCCGTGGCGGGCAGCTTCCTCACCGACAGCGGCTCCATTGTGCTGGACGGCCAGGATATCACCTTTCTGCCTGAGTTCAAGCGGGCCAAGTCCATCGGGCGGCTGTTTCAGGACCCCATGCGGGGCAGCGCGCCGGGGATGACCATTGAGGAAAACCTTGCCCTGGCCGCGGGCAGCGGCGGTTGGCTCTCCCGCGTGAGCCAGAAGGACAAAAAACGGTTCCGGGACCGGCTGGCCCTGCTGGACATGGGGCTGGAGGACCGGATGCGCCAGCCGGTGGGCCTGTTGTCCGGCGGGCAGCGCCAGGCGCTGACCTTGTTTATGTCCACCATGGTGCCCCCCAAGCTGCTGCTGCTGGACGAGCACACCGCCGCCCTGGACCCCGGCACGGCGGAAAAGGTGCTGAAGCTGACCCGGGACATTGTGGCCGAGCACCGGATCACCACCATGATGGTCACCCACAACATGCAGCAGGCCCTGGAGCTGGGCAACCGCACGCTGATGATGGCGGACGGGAACGTGGTGCTGGACGTGTCCGGCCAGGAACGGGCGGGCATGACGGTGGACGACCTGCTCCGCCGGTTCAAGGCCGGGACGGGCAAGGACCTGGACAACGACCGGATTTTGCTGTCCGACTAACTAAAAGTATGCAAGACCGGCCCGCGCAACGGCGCAGGCCGGTCTTTGTTTTAATCAAGGCTTCCATCCCCGCCCATCAAGCGGGTCAGCTCCTCCATTCGCTCGATGGGGAAGGGGGGAGAGGCCAGCGGCCTCATAGCGATGGACATCAGCTTCATGGGGTTGTCATCTGCTGCCGTTCGGTTGGAGGCCATGGCCCCGCATCGGCGGCAACGGTGTACAATGGCCCACTCGCCGCCCTTGCGTACCCATACTGCCACCGGTTCCATCAGTCCGCCGCAGTTGGCCGCCCGGTCCCCCGGCTTTACGTCCACGTGTAGGCTAATCAGGCAGTTGGGACAGTGATTGCGGTGGCCGGTCCCCGCCTCTCCCGGCGTCACCAAGCGGCCGCAGGAACGGCAGGTGAAGGTCTCCTTACAGGGATGGGTCTTGTAATAGCCTGGTTCAAAAGTTTTTCTCTTGTTCTCCCGGTTCATGGAAAAATTCCTCCTGATTGAATGTTTCATTCATCGGGAGGCGTGGCGCGCACTGTCCTCCCGGTCAGCGCACAGACACCGAATTAAAGTACTTCAAACAGCATTCTCCTTCTTAATATCATCGGCGGTTGCCGCAGATCCATTATAGCCGCCGTGCCCCATGAAGTCAAGACAAAAGAGCGCAACCCGCACCTTTCGATGCGGGTTGCGCTCTGGTTCAAAACGAAACATTGGAGGAGAATCGCATATCAGTTTGCAGACGCTAACTACTGGCATTAAGATAGCATAGGCTAACCGATTTGTCAAGGGATGATCCGAAAATTTTCTGAAATTTTTTGAGAGCCGCTTTTTCTTCTCAAACGGGCAAAAGTATGGTATACTTAAGGTTCAGGTAGGGCGCTGACCGCGCCCGCCGACAAACCACAGCGAGGAGTATTTGCGATGACGAGAAAAGAAGACATGTCCGCCCTGCGGGCGGACACCCAAGTACACTATAACTGCGCCCAGGCGGTGGTGGTGCCCTTTGCCAGCGATATGGGTATCACCCGGGAGCAGGCTTACGACCTGGCGCTGAACTTCGGCGGCGGCATGGGCTGCGGCGCCACTTGCGGGGCGCTGGTGGGAGCGCTGACGGCCCTGGGCAGGCTGGGCCTGCCCCAGGAGAAGCGGCTGGAGCTGATCCGGCAGTTCCGCACTGAGAACGGGGCCATTGACTGCGCCGCCTTGCTGAAAGCGGCCCTTGAGCGGGGGGAGGAGAGAAAGCCCCACTGCGACCGCATGGTGCGCCAGTGTGTGGAATTCGTCTGTCTGGAAGCCGGCCTGGAGTAAAAAATGATAACGGAGAGACGTAAATGGAGACAATAATACAAATTTTGGCTCGGGAGCTGGACCGTCCTGAGCAGCATATCGAGAACATTATCACCCTGCTGGACGAGGGGAATACGGTCCCCTTCATCGCCCGCTACCGCAAGGAGCTCCACGGGGCCATGGACGACCAGCTCATCCGGCAGTTGGCGGACCGCTTGCAGTACCTGCGCAACCTCCAGACCCGCCGGGACGAGGTGAAGCAGTCCATTGAGGGCCAGGGCAAGCTGACGGAGGAGCTGTCCGCCGCCATCGACGCCGCCTCCACCCTGGCGGAAGTGGAAGACCTTTACAGGCCTTATAAACAAAAGCGCCGCACACGCGCCACCATGGCAAAGGAGAAGGGCTTAGAGCCCCTGGCGGACCTGTTGTTCGCCCAGGGTGCGCCCTGCCCCGACCCGTTGGTGGAAGCGGCGAAGTACATCGACCCGGAAAAAGGAGTGGAGAGGTTGGAGGACGCCCTCCAGGGCGCCTCGGATATCGTGGCGGAGATCATCTCCGACGACGCCGACGTGCGTAAAATGCTCCGGGAGCTGTACTGGCGGCGGGCGGTTATTACCTCCAAGGCGGCGGCCAAGGAGCCTGAGGATTCCGTGTACCGCCTATACTATGAGTTTTCAAGTACGCTATCCAAAACCCAAGGACATCAAATTCTTGCCATGAACCGGGGCGAGCGGGAGGAAATCCTGAAAGTGTCCGTGGAAATGGACCGGGAGACCGCCCTGGTGGCCCTGCGCCGGAAGGTGGTGCCGGGCCGGGCCGCCTTGGAGTTCGTCAAAGCCGCCGCCGAGGATGCCTACGACCGTTTGATTGCCCCCTCCCTGGAGCGGGAGGTGCGCTCTGAGCTCACCGACAAGGCCAGCGAGGGCGCCATTGGACAGTTCGCGCTGAACTTGAAGCCGCTGCTCATGCAGCCTCCAGTGAAGGGCTTCGTCACCATGGGCCTGGATCCGGGCTACCGCATGGGGTGTAAAGTGGCGGTGGTTGACCCCACAGGCAAGGTGCTGGACACCACAGTGGTCTATCCTACCCACGGCGAACGGGGCAAAAACGAGGCCATCGACAAGCTGGCCGTCCTCATCAAAAAACACAAGGTGGCCCACATCGCCATCGGAAACGGCACCGCCAGCCGGGAGACCGAGCAGATGACGGTGGAACTGATCCGCAAGGTGGGCGGCGGCGTCAGCTATGCCATCGTCAACGAGGCGGGGGCGTCGGTGTATTCCGCGTCCAAGCTGGCAGCGGAGGAGTTCCCGGAGTTCGACGTGAACCTGCGCTCCGCCGTGTCCATTGCCCGGCGGCTCCAGGACCCGCTGGCGGAGCTGGTGAAAATCGACCCCAAGTCCATCGGCGTGGGGCAGTATCAGCACGACATGCCCCAGGCCCGGCTGGGCGAGGCCCTGGACGGCGTGGTGGAGGACTGCGTCAACGCCGTGGGGGTGGATGTGAACACCGCCTCCGCGCCCTTGCTCACCCGGGTGGCGGGGCTGAACGGGACCACGGCAAAAAATATTGTGAAGTACCGGGAGGAGAACGGGCCGTTCACGACCCGAAAGCAGATTTTGAAGGTGCCCAAGCTGGGCCCCAAGGCCTTTGAGCAGAGCGCGGGCTTCCTGCGGGTGCCGGAGAGCAAGTCTCCCTTGGACAACACCGCCGTCCACCCGGAGAGCTACCAGGCGGCGGAAAAGCTGCTGGACCTGTGCGGGCACGACATGGCGGACGTGAAGGCGGGGAAGCTGGGCGACCTCAAAGGGCAGCTCGCCGCCTACGGCGAAAGCAAGGCGGCGGAGGAGTGCGGCGTGGGTGTGCCCACCCTGCTGGATGTGGCGGCGGAGCTGATGAAGCCGGGCCGGGACCCCCGGGACGAGCTGCCCGCACCCGTGCTGCGCACCGACGTGATGGATGTGAAGGACCTGAAGCCCGGCATGGAGCTGAAGGGAACCGTGCGCAACGTCATTGACTTTGGCGCCTTTGTGGACATCGGCGTTCACCAGGACGGGCTGGTGCATATCAGCCAGATCTGCGACCGTTTCATCAAGCACCCCTCCGAGGTGCTCAGCGTGGGCGACGTGGTGACGGTGTGGGTGAAGGAAGTGGATGAGAAAAAGAAGCGCATCTCCCTAACTATGCGCCGCGACAAACTTTCTTTTTCTTGAAAGAAAAAGGAAACAAAAGGAACTTTTAGACTGCTTCCGGCGGATAGCGTAATTTTAGGTTTTAGCCCGGTAACGGGGCCTTATCAAGTCACTGGACAGTGAAATTTTTAGAAAAAACACTTGACTGTCCACCAACTTGACAGGCTAACATGACCCTGGGAGGTGGTTCCATGACCATTAAGGAACTGGAAAACAAGACGGGCATGATCCGCGCCAACATCCGCTGGAAGATGTGGCAGGGCCGTAAGCTGGGGCTGGATGGCCGGGACTGCGCTTGGGACGATGACGAGGGCTACCGCTACACCAAGGAGGAGCGGCGGATCGGCCGCTGGAGGGAACAGGCGGCCGGCAATGGATACGGCGGCACAGTTCAAACCCAGGTGAACGGCGTGTGGACCGACCTGGAGGAGCCCGTCTGGGACGAGCCGGAGTTCACGCTGGAGGACGGCCATGTCACGGCGGTGACCCTGCGGGTATCGGGGGGCTGTATCGACTACCTTCCTTCGGTGCAGCGGGAAATGCTGATGCTGCTGGCCCTGTCTGGCTCCACGGAAAACTGGAGCCTACTGGACCCCGATGTGGACGGCTGGCTGACAGCGGCGGATGAGGTGCTGGACCAATTCGGGGACGGGGAGACGCAGCAGCGGGGCCTGCGGGTGACCAAGCGGGAGGAATTGTCAGGCTATCAGGAGACAGAGGAGTTTTTCTTCCTGACCCCCGTTGTGGGAGAGGAGCAGTGCTACGAGCGGGTGGTTACCATCTCGCTGGTTCAATGAAAAGGAGGGGCCAGCTATGGCCGGAAAGCTCTATTTGGTGCCCACCCCCATCGGGAACCTGGGCGACGTCAGCCGCCGGGCGGTTGAGACCTTAGAGGCGGCGGACTTCATCGCCGCCGAGGACACTCGGGTGACGGTGAAGCTGCTCAACCACCTGGAGCTGAAAAAGCCCATGGTGACCTACCACCGCCACAATTGCGATACCGCCGGCCCCGCCATCCTCCGGCGGCTGGAGGATGGGGAGCGTTGCGCCCTGGTCACCGACGCGGGCACCCCGGCCATCTCCGACCCAGGTGAGGACTTGGTGGCCCTGTGCGCCGCCCACGGGGTAGAGGTGGAGTCTATCCCCGGCCCCTGCGCCCTGACGGTGGCCCTGTCGGCGTCCGGCCTGCCCACGGGGCGGTTTACCTTTGAGGGATTTCTGCCGCTGAACAAAAAGAACCGCAGGGCCCAACTGGACGTCCTGCGGGCGGAGGAGCGCACCATGATCTTTTACGAGGCGCCCCACAAGCTGCGCGCCACCTTGGACGACCTGTCGGCGACATTTGGCCCGGACCGCCCCATGGCGGTGTGCCGGGAGCTGACCAAGCTTCATGAGGAGGTGCTGCGCCTGACTGTCGGGGAGGCCCAGGCCCGCTACGCCGCTCAGGAGCCCCGGGGAGAGTTTGTGCTGGTGGTGGCGGGACGCCCGCTCCAGGACGAAAAGACCGACGGCGAGGGGGCCCTGGCCCGTGCGGAACAGCTTCGCCGGGAGGGGATGTCCATGAAGGATGCGGCGGCCCGGGCGGCGGCGGAGTTCGGCGTGAAGAAGCGGACGCTGTACAACCAGATGTTGGAGCGGGAAAGGTGAAACCAAACAAGACGGCCAACTGCCGGAGGCGGTTGGCCGTCTTGTTTTGCGATTGGGGGATGGCTGGATGGGCTGAGAAAAGGGTCAAATTTTGAAAATTATCCCGATTTTTATTCCAGCGCTTTCCTGTGTTGCCAGTGGTTGGAAATGATAACAAATTGTATAATAGAAATGGAAAATTTTAGCGATAAAATTTTATACGGAATCTGTCGAAAAAACGCGGAGGGAATATAAACTTTTTACAACAAAAAAGCCGCCTGTCGGCGGCTTTTCTCACAGCTTTAGAGCGGGGAACTATTTGCTGCCCAGATCTTTCAGACAGCTCGTGCAGATATTTTTCCCCTTGAAGGACGTAATTTCCCGAGAATCCCCACAGAAAATGCAGGCGGGCTGGTACTTGTTGAGGATGATGGACGGGCCGTCAACATAGATCTCCAGTGGGTCGCGTTCCGCGATGTCCAGAGTACGGCGCAGCTCGATTGGCAGCACGATGCGCCCCAGCTCATCGACTTTTCGGACAATTCCGGTCGCTTTCATTTTCGAAATCCTCCTTGCGCCTTGCAATGAATTTTTTGCAGCTCAAGCTTCCCTTTTATTATAACACAACGTATTATTTTGTCAATCAAAAAATTGGGGAAAAAGCGTAATTATTGGAATTACTGTCGAAACATACCATGTGGTCCCTTCGTTTGGACATGATTCCGGAAACTTTATCGTATATATGGGGGGACGAGCAAAGGAGGGACCGATATATGGCGATGTCGCTGATCTGGACGGCAATGGTGGGCGCGGCAATTTTATGCGGCCTGGCCACGGGGAACGGCCCGGCGGTGGCCAGGAGCGCGCTGGACGGCGCCGCCGCCGGAGTGGAGCTGTGCCTTTCCATGATGGGGGTGCTGTGCCTGTGGATGGGGGTGATGGAGGTGATGGAGCGTTCGGGACTGGCCCGGGGATTGTCCAGGCTGCTGCGGCCCGCCATTCGCCGGCTGTACCCGGACTTTGCCGGGGACCGCCGGGTGATGGACGCGGTGAGCGCCAACCTGTCCGCCAACCTGCTGGGGCTGGGCAACGCCGCCACGCCCCTGGGGCTGGAGGCCGCCCGGCTGATGGCGGAGCGCACCCCAGGCGTGGCGTCGGACGGCCTGTGTATGCTGGTGGTGTGCAATACGGCCTCGTTCCAGCTCATCCCCACCACCGTGGCCAGCCTGCGCGCGGCGGCGGGAAGCGTCAACCCATTTGATATCCTGCCTGCGGTGTGGCTGGCGTCCGCCGTGTCCATTGCGGTGGGGGTCACGGCGGCAAAGCTGTTTGCCCGACTGTGGAGGATACCATGATGGATTTACTGTTCACGATGCTGGTGCCCTTCCTCATGCTGGCGGTGGCGCTGTGGGGACTGGTCAGGCGGGTGGACCTGTGGACCGCCCTCACCGACGGGGCGGAAAAAGGGCTGAAGGTGTCCCTGCGGATCATGCCGCCTCTCATTGGTCTGCTGACGGCGGTATATATGCTCCGGGCGTCCGGGGCGCTGGAACTGCTGGGAGAGGTGTTGGAACCGGTTCTGTCGGCGGTGGGTATCCCGGTGGAGACCGTTGGCCTGCTGCTGGTGCGGCCGGTGAGCGGCTCCGCCGCCCTGGGGGTGGGAGCGGAGCTCATCGAGACCTATGGCCCCGACTCCCTGGTGGGCCGGACGGCGGCGGTGATGCTGGGCTCCACCGAGACCACCTTCTATACCGTGGCGGTGTACTTCGGAGCGGCCAAGGTGGGCAAGACCCGTTACGCAGTCCCGGCGGCGCTGTGCGCGGATATCGCGGGGTTCCTGGCCGCGTCCTGGGCGGTTCGGCTGCTGTTCTGATCCATAAAAACACCATCCGGGGCGACCCCGGATGGTGTTTTTATGGATGTGGTTTTTGTGGGAGGGGCAGTCAGCCCGCGTCCTCCCCCTGAGCGGCGTAGTCCTCACAGGCGGGGTGGAGGGATTCCGCCCAGGTGTAACCCAGTTCAATAAGCTCCTGGTCGGTATACAGCAGCTTTTGCGGAGCAGACGGTTCGCCCCCCGGCTCCCCTCCGATTATGGGCCACAGCCCCTGGGGCAGCAGGTGGCGGTAGCCCTGGGGAGTGGACACGATGAGCCATAGCTCTGTCTGGGTGCTAACCGGCTCCGCCTCAATGCCGCATTGCAAGCACAGGTACTCCATGGCCATGGCCAGCCCCAGGTCGGAGGCGGGCTCCCCGGACAAGGTGTCCAGAGCCAGGTCGGTGCCGTCCTCGCTCCGGGGCCCGGCGGAGGAGCGGACGATGGCGGCCAATTCGTCCACGGTGTATTCCTCTCCGGCGGAGGGATTGGATTCCAGCAGGGTGGACGCCGCCGTCTCCAGCAGTTGGGCATAGCCCTTTTCCTCCTCCGCCACGGCGTCGGCGCTCTGGTTCCACCCCAGATGGACCTCGATCACCCGGCGCGTGCCCGTTTCGGGGTAGAGGGAGACGGTAATTTGCCGGATGTCGTGGTGGCGGTAGAGGGCGGGGGCGCTGTAGCCCGCCAACCGGACCAGTTGCTCGATCAAAGCCTGATCGCCGGAAAAGTAGGAGGCCAAAAAGACGGAGGATTCCCGCTGCGTCCCAATCAGTTTTGCCAGCTCCTGCCGGACCCCGGCCAGGCCGGTGACCTCCGGCAGGCCGTTCAGCTCGGCGGCGGTGCGGGAATAGGTCAAGCGCAACTCCACCTCGTAGTAGGTGAGGATGCGGGTGGTGTCGTAACGCAGGGAGCGCACGGAGAACGCGCCCAGAGGGTCCTCATACATCACCTCGTCCCGGGCGTTGGCCAGGTCCGCTTCCACATCCCCGGTGTAGTTGTACAGCCGGATGGTGCCCTGAGTCCGGTGGCCGTTGACGAAGTAGAGCATGGCGTTGACCAGCCCCTGATAGGTCTCCGCCCGGAGGATGGACTCGTCCTCGGTGACGGCGTAGTCCACGTGGGTGGTGATGGTCTCGTGACCCCGCTCCAGCATGGCGGAGCAGCCGCTGAGCAGCAGGGCCGCGCACAAAACCAGTGGCAAGATGCGCTTGTTCATTGGCTGCACCTCCTCGTTGTCACGTTCACGCTTCTTTATAAGTCGTTCTTCTTATAGTCCCGGAATCCCTCGCCCAGCACCTCGTGGGCGTCGCAGACAATGACGAAGGCGGTGGGGTCGATGTCCTTGACGGTCTCCTTGATGGCGGCGATCTCCCGTTGCTTGAAGGCGCACATGAGCACGTTCTTTTTCGCCCCGGTGTAGGCCCCCTGGCCGTGGAGGATGGTGACGCCCCGGTCCAGGTTTTTGACGATGGAGTCGGAAATCTCCTGGTTCCTGTCGCTGATGATATAGGCCACCTTGGCCGTGTCCATGCCGTAGAGCACTCCGTCCATGACGATGCTGGAGATATACAGCGCCACCAGGCCGTATAACGCGGCGTACAGGGTGCGGAAGGCCGCGGCTGCCAGCACGATCACCGCTAGGTCGATGCCCATCAGCAGTTTGCCCATGGGCAGCCAGGCCAGCTTCAGCTTCAACAGCCGGGCCAGCAGGTCGGTGCCGCCGGTGGTGGCGCCCTGCAAAAAGATGAGCCCCAGGGACAGCCCCATTAGAAGCCCGCCGAAAATGCAGGCCAGCAGCGGTTCCATGGCGGGCCAGTCGTACAGGGGGGTGAGCACGTCGATGAACACCGAGGAGACAAACATGGCATACAGCGACGACACCAGCAGCCGTCCGCCGATGAGCTTCCAGCCCAGGACGAACAGCGGTATGTTCAGCACGATGACGGTGACGCCGATGGGGAGGACCGGGACCAGATAATTGATGATCTGGGCCACGCCGGTGATTCCGCCGAAGGCGATGCCGTTGGGAACATAGCACCACACGAACCCCAGGGCATAGATGACGGAGGCCAGGGTGATGATGAGGAAGGAAACCGCCGGTTTTTTTAAGCGGGCCATAGGGCGCCTCCAATCATAATATGCTCAGTTGCTCCTCCCCCCGGTCCTCCTCCTTGAGGAGGGCCCCGGCGGCAGGCAGGGACCGGGCCCGGTAGCGGGCGGCGTTGACGATGTGGGTATCGGTCAGAGGCTTGGCCCACGCCACCTTGTGTTTGGCCTTCACCGCCATGACCCCCACGCCCTGGGTAGAGCGGGTGGTCTTGGGGGTGAGGGAGGCGGTGTGGAACACCACGCACCGCCCGTCGCTGGAACCCACCGCCATCTCCTGGTCCTCGGCCAGCAGCAGGGCGGACACAAGGGGGAACTTGTCGCAGTAGGCCCCGGTGAGCTTCTTCCGCCGGGTCTGGGTCTGGTAGGCGGACAACTCCACCCGGGCGGCCTTGCCGTTGTCGAAGAAGAACAGCACATGGGCGGAGTAGTCCCCCGGGGCGCAGGCCCAGACGAATTTCTCCTCGCCGTCCATGCCCAGCTTGCTGGGCAGGTAGTCCCCCAACACGCTGGCCTTGGCGTCGTCAAAGTCGCTGAGCCGGGTCTTATAGCACTGCTGTTTGTCGGTGAATACCAGCAGCTCGTCCCCATTGGCGCCCTCCCACTGGAGGAAGGGGCCGTCGCCCTCCTTGTATTTCTGTTCGCCGCTCATGCGCAGGGACTGGGGGGTGATCTTCTTAAAGTATCCCTCTTTGGAGATAAACACATTCACCGGATAGGAGGGGATTTCCGCCACGGCCGCCGCTTTCTCCTCCTCCGCCTGCTGATATTCGTATACGATCTCGGTGCGCCGGGGCGCGGCGTATTTCTTTTTGACGTTTTTCAGCTCGTCGGTGATGATGCTCTTGATGCGGCCCGGCGAGTTGATAATGTCCTTGAGGTCGGCGATCTCCTCCGCCAGGGCGGCGGTCTCCTCCACCCGCTTGAGGATATATTCCTTGTTGATGTTGCGCAGCTTGATGTCCGCTACATACTCCGCCTGAACCTGGTCGATGCCGAAGCCGATAATCAGGTTGGGGACCACCTCGGCGTCCTCCTCGGTTTCCCGGATGATCTGAATGGCCTTGTCGATGTCCAGCAAAATGCGCTTGAGGCCCTTGAGGAGATGGAGCTTCTCCTCCTTCTTCTTGCAGACGTAATAGGTCCGCCGCCGCACGCCGTCCATCCGCCAGGCGGTCCACTCCTCCAGAATCTCGCTCACCCCCATCACCTTGGGCATGCCTGCGATGAGGATGTTGAAGTTGCAGGAGAAGGTGTCCTGGAGGGGGGTCATCTGGAACAGCCGGGCCATCAGCTTGTCTGGGTCGGCGCCCCGTTTCAGGTCGATGGCCAGTTTCATGCCGTTCAGGTCGGTCTCGTCCCGCATGTCGGCGATCTCCCGGACCTTGCCCCCCTTGACCAGCTCCGCCACTTTGTCCAGGATGGCCTCCACCGTGGTGGAGTAGGGGATTTCAAAGATTTCAATCACGTTGTCCTCTTTGAGATACCGCCACTTGCCCCGCAGGCGTACCGGTCCCCGGCCGGTGCGGTAAATCTCCGCCAGCGCCGCGCCGTCGTACAGAAGCTGCCCGCCGGTGGAGAAGTCCGGGGCCTTCAAAATGCCCAGCAGGTCCACGCCGGGGTCCTTGAGGTAGGCGATGGCGGCGTCGCACACCTCGCCCAGGTTGAACCCGCACAGGTTGGACGCCATGCCCACGGCGATGCCCTGGTTGGCCGCCACCAGCACATTGGGGAAGGTGGTGGGCAGCAGGGTGGGTTCCATCAGTTTGCCGTCGTAGTTGGGCACGAAATCCACCGCGTCCTGGTCGATGTCCCGGAACAGCTCCTGACAGATGGAGTCCAGCCGCACCTCGGTGTACCGGGAGGCCGCCCAGGCCATGTCCCGGGAGTACACCTTGCCGAAGTTGCCCTTGGAGTCCACCAGCGGGTGGAGCAGCGCGCCGTAGCCCCGGCTCAGGCGCACCATGGTGTCGTAAATGGCCCCGTCGCCGTGGGGGTTGAGCTTCATGGTGGCCCCCACCACGTTGGCGGACTTGGTGCGGGGCTTGGTGAGCAGGCCCATGTCGTACATGGTGTAGAGCAGCTTGCGGTGGGAGGGCTTGAAGCCGTCGATCTCCGGGATGGCCCGGGAGACGATGACGGACATGGCGTAGGGCATATAGTTGACTTCCAGCGTCTCGGTGATGGGCTGTTCCAGCACCTGGGCCCGCAGGCCCATGACGTTGGGGTTATCCACTTTTTTCGGGCCATTGTGCTCGGGGGTCTTCTTCTTAGCCAATGGGATCAGTCCTTACTTCGTTTTGAGAAACCTTGGGATTGGGCCGCCAAGCCTTCCCCCATGTGGGGGAAGGCTTGGCGGCGGTTGTTATGCTGAGATTTGCCGCTGTCAGTTGCTGTAGCCTTCCTGCTCGAGCAGCTCGGCGGCGTCCACCACGTTGGCTCCCTCGGGAGGCTCAACGGCGGGTTGCCCGCTGGTGGTCTGCTGGGTGGTGGTCATGGTCAGCTTCAGCTCACCCATGTTGGCCGCGTGGCAGGTCATGGTCAGGCTGGAGCCGCTACTGTCCTGAGCGGCGTCCATGGTGATGCGCATACCGGGCGTACCGTACTGGGCGCTGGTCTCCATTTTCATGGACACGGTGGTTCCGCCCCGGCTGTCTACCTTCATGGTGATGCTGTACTCCTTGAACTGCTCCTTCACCTCGTCCATATCGACGCCGGCCAGCTCCGCCAGCTCGTCCATGCCAAAGGTGCGGGTGGACACGCCGCCGGAGGTGGTGAACTTGTCGTCGGAATAGAGCTCGGCCATCAGCATCACCATGCCGTCCATCTCAGACTGCATCGACACGGAGTCGGTGGGGACCAGGCTGGCCAGCACCGTGCCCACGGTGAGGTCGGAGGCGTCGGTTCCGGCAAACAGGGCGTCCGCCAGATCCCGGCCAAAATCGAGGCCGCACCACACGTCCTCCTCGCCGCCCAGCTCATCCAGGATGGGGGCGTGGACCCAGGCCATGCCGTCCCGGTTTAGGATGAACTCCATATCTTTCAAACTGGTGAGCACGGTGCGCAGAAGCTCAACCTGCTCGTCCATCTCGTCCAAGTACCAGTAGGTGTCGAGCACGTGCTCCATCAGGGCATCCACCGCGTTGTCGGAGATGGTGACGGAATAGGCGCCGTTGACGGCCTCGGAGCCCAGCAGGGTCCTGCCGGTCAGGTCCAGCTTGTAGGTCTGGTTTCCGTTCAGGGTGTCAAAGAGGGTGAGGGTGACGCTGCCCCGCAGAGTCTCGCGCAGGCTCTTCCCCTCCTCCACAGCCGGGGCCCGGTTGGCCTGTACCCGGTTGAGGATGGTGAAGTCCTTGTCGATCTTCGCCGCCAGGGCCGCCCGGTCCAGCAGGATAGCGGTTTCATACTGGCTGTCCCAGCCCACCTCGTAGCCCAGGGCCTCGGCGATGAAGCGCACGGGGACGTAGGTGCGGCCGCCCTTGATGTAGGGGGCGCAGTCCATCTCAATGTCCTCCGGCTTGGGGGTGTCCTTGTCGTTGTCGGCGGTGGGGCCCACCTTCACGGTGGTGCTGCCGATGGCAAACTCATAGGCATAGCCGTCCACGGTGAACGTCACCACATTGTCCTGGTAGTCTACCTCGCCGCCAAGGGCCTCCACCAGGGCGCGGACGGGCACCATGGTGCGGCCGCCGGAAATCTCAGGGGCGGCGTCGGGGAACTGGATGTATTCATTGTTCACCCGCACGCCCACCTGGCCGGGCACGCCGCCCAGGGCCTCCTTGGTCGTGTCGATGGCCCACTGGTCGTACTCCGCTCTGAGCAGGTCCCAGATCTGGGCGTCCACCATCAAATCCAGGAACTCCTCCTCCGTCATTCCCAGGGACTCCATGTACTCCTCGGGGGTTTCCCAGAGGCCGGCGTACGCCTGGGTAAAGTAGTCGTAGGCGTTGGCCCTGAACTGCTCCTCCAGGCCGGGGTGGTCGGCCAGGTACTCGTCCCGGTCGGGGAACAGATCGTTCCAGCCGCCGATCTGGCCGCCTACCACGATGGACGTGGGGCCGTCCTGGCCGCCGATGATGCCCAGGGCCTCGTCGACAGTGATCTCCGGCGGGATCGCGCTGATGGGGATGACATCGATGGGGATGACATCGATGGGGATGACATCTCCGGGGTTGTAGACGGGCGCGGCCTCGCCGTCCACCGTATAGGCGCCGTCCACCGGAGCCGGACCATCGGGGCTGTCCGCAAAGGCGGGAACCGCCAGGGATGCGGCCATCATCGCAGATAACAACAGTGCCAGCAGTTTTTTCATGATGTTTTCCTCCTTTTAGTGTGTTCAATATCTATATTGGTTCGCCGCACCCGCGGCGGAAGTCACGATGTCAGGATATATCCGCCATCTCCAGATATTTATACCCGCTGTCGGCGATATGGTCCTTCCGGGCCTGGAGGTCGTTGCCCAGGAACATCTCAAAAATCTGGGCGGTGCGCTCCACGTCCTCGGGCATGACCTTGATGAGCCGCCGGGTGTCCGGGCTCATGGTGGTCAGCCACATCATGTCCGGCTCGTTCTCGCCCAGGCCCTTGGAGCGCTGCACATCCACCTTCTTCCCCTCCAGGGAGGCCACAATGTCGTTCTTCTCCTTGTCGGAGTAGGCGAACCAGGTCTTTTCCTTGCAGGTGATCTCGTACAGGGGGGACTCGGCGATATACACGTATCCCTTCTCGATGAGGGTGGGGGTGAGCCGGTACAGCATGGCCAGCAGCAGCGTACGGATCTGGAAGCCGTCCTCGTCGCCATCGGTGCAGATGACGATCTTGTTCCAGCGCAGGTTGTTCAGGTCAAAGGCGTTCAGGTCCTTGTTGTTCTTGGACTGGACCTCCACCCCGCAGCCGATGACCTTCATCAGGTCGGTGATGATCTCGCTCTTGAAAATGCGGGGGTAATCTGCTTTCAGGCAGTTGAGGATTTTGCCCCGGATAGGCATGATGCCTTGGAACTCCGCGTCCCGGCCCAGCTTCACGCTGCCCAGGGCGGAGTCGCCCTCCACGATGTAGAGCTCCCGGCGGTCCACATCCTTGGTGCGGCAGTCCACGAATTTCTGCACCCGGTTGGAGATGTCCACCGAGCCGGACAGCTTCTTTTTAATGCCCAAGCGGGTTTTTTCCGCCGTCTCACGGGAGCGCTTGTTCACCAGCACCTGTCCGGCGATTTTCTCCGCGTCCATGGGGTTCTCAATGAAGTACACCTCGAACTGAGTGCGGAGGAACTCGGTCATGGCCTCCTGGACGAATTTGTTGGTGATGGACTTCTTGGTTTGGTTCTCATAGCTGGTCTGGGTGGAGAAGTTGCTGGACACCAGCACCAGCGCGTCCTGGATGTCGTTGAAGGTGATCTTGGCCTCGTTTTTCTGATACTTGCCGTTTTGTTTCAGCCAGCCGTCGATGGCGGAAACGAAGGCGGAGCGCATGGCTTTTTCCGGTGAGCCGCCGTGCTCCAGCCAGGAGGAGTTGTGGTAGTGTTCGATGAGCTGAACCCGGTTGGAGAAGCAGAAGGACACCGACAGCTTTACCTTGTACTCCGCCTTGTCCGCCCGGTCCCGGCCCCGGCGCTCCCCTTGCCAGAACACGGGGGTGGTGAGGGAGTCCTCCCCGGCCAGCTCGGTGACATAGTCGATGATGCCGTTTTCGTAGCGGAACTCGGTGGCCTCGAATTTGCCGCCCGCCTGGTCCCGGAACCGGAAGGTCACCCCGGCGTTGACCACCGCTTGGCGTTTCAGCGTGTCGGCGTAGAACCCCGCAGGGATGTCGATATCGGTGAACACCTCTAAATCAGGCTTCCAGTGGAATTTTGAACCGGTTTTTTTCCGGTCGGCGGGCTCCTTCTTCATCTCGCCCACAATCTCGCCCTTCTCGAAATGGAGGGTGTATTTGAAGCCGTCCCGGTAGATTACCGCGTCGAAATACTCGCTGGTGTACTGGGTGGCGCAGGCGCCCAGGCCGTTGAGGCCCAGGGAGTATTCGTAGTTGTCCCCGTCGCCGTCCCGGTATTTGCCGCCGGCGTATAGCTCGCAGAACACCAACTCCCAGTTGTAGCAACCCTCCGCCTCGTTCCAGTCCACGGGGCAGCCCCGGCCGAAGTCCTCCACCTCGATGGATTTGTCCTCGTAGCGGGTGACGGTGATGAGGTCGCCGTGCCCCTCGCGGGCTTCGTCGATGGCGTTGGAGAGAATTTCAAAGACCGCGTGCTCACAGCCCTCCAGCCCGTCGGAGCCGAAGATGACGCCGGGGCGCTTGCGCACCCGGTCGGCCCCCTTCAGGGCGGAGATGGAGTCGTTGCCGTACTGCTGTTTTGGTGTGGACCTTGCCATAGCTGCACCTCTTATTGCTGCTCCCCGAGCGGGAGGAAATGTCGAATCAGGACGGATGACGGCGAGAAGCGTCCCGTCCGGGGTCCGATGGGGCCTTAATAATATAGTATACCGCAAAATGGGAGGAAACGTCAAGGGCAGGGGGGAAAGTTCCCCCCTGCCCTTGTATAAAGCATTGTGTATAAAGCATTGAATTTTAAGAATGTTTATTGACAGGAAAAGGGTGGACAGGTATAATAATGTCAATATCTTTAGGCGCGAAAAAACAAGAGGGGGTGGCGTGGCCGGAGTTATGAAAATCCGGGATTCCAGGAGAGTGAACATATTGCAACAGGAAGGAGATTTTATGAAAAATTATGTGAAGAGAGCGTCGGCATTTGTAATCACGGTGGCTATGCTCCTGAGTATGGTGCTGCCCGGGTTTGCTGCTGAGGAAGCGTCTAACCCCGGGGACATTGCTCGGGGAGTGTTGGCGCAAATCATCAGCGAGAAGCTGGAGCTGACGGGCGAGGCGGAGAACATCTATACCGACCTGCCCGCAGACGGACAGTATACGCCCTATATTCTCGCCTGCGTGGAGGCGGGGATCATGAACGGCCGCGGAAATGGAATCATGGCTCCCGGCGATATGGTGACCCGCCAGGAGGCCTGCAAGATGATCTGCATAGCCTTGGGGCTGAAGCCTGTCGAGGGTCATACCGATTTCGCGGATGACGCCGATATAGCGGGCTGGGCTCTGCCCTATGTGAACGCGATGAAGGCGGCAGGCTATCTCGAGAGCGCGGACAACGGCCGGTTCTTGCCGACGGAGCCGATCACTCGCGCCAGCGCGGTAAAGATGTTGGATGACGGCTTGGCCGCCCCCGGTGATGGGGACGGCGAGGAGGACGATGCGCTGAAGGAGACCGGCCACACCAGCGACTATGACGCGGATGATCCCTACGGGGGCGTGAATGTGGGCCTGTTCCACCATGTGCCTATCCAGGTGGGCGACGAAACCGCCGGGGAAGCCACCTACTATCTCCCCGAGGGAATGGACCCCTGGGCTCCTGCCGTGATTATTCTCACCCCGAACAATACCACCGCCCGGGACTTCTCCGGCACTGAGACCGGTCTGGCTTGGCGGGCTGTGGCGGATGAGAACAAGATCGGCGTAGCCATCCTGGGTCCCAAGGACGGCGGGACCTGGAACCTGGACTTGGACGGCGAGGGCCGGGACGACGCCGCCGTTCTCAACCAGCTCTACCTCACGATGCGCAAGAAGGGCACGAACCTGAAGGGCGCCTTCTCCATGGATAAGTCCCATACCGCCTTGGTGGGCTATGAGGAGGGCGGCGCTGCGGCTCTGCTGTTCGGCGCCCGCTGGGCCAGCGATTTCAGCGCCATCGCCGCTGTGGACGCAACCGCAGTACCAACCGCGTCCCTGGCTGCTGTGGGAGAGCAATATGTTATGCCCTTCCCCGGTGATACGGATCTGGGTATTGAGGAGGAGGCCATCGCCGCAAAGACGGTGGACACCCCTGTGTGGTTCATTAACTCCGCCAAGGGCAACGACGCTGCGGTGGCCTACTATACCAATGCCATCCAGAACGGCCCCAACAAGGCCACGACTGAGGCTGAGATCAAGAACACCACTGAGGCCCAGACTCCTGCGGAGATCTGGAGCCAGTTCCTGGGTACTTACAAGCGCTTTATGGCGATGCAGCTTCCCGGGCGGGTGACCAAGGCCGTGGAATTCACCGAGGCCAACGGTTTCACCGTCCATGAGGAGACAGTCAACGGCGAACCCCGCCGCTGGGCTACCTACGTTCCCAAGAGCTATGACGGCACTTCCGAGGTGCCTCTGGTGCTGGTTATGCACGGCTACACCGCGTCCATGTACGCCATTGCCGAGGAGTCCCGCTGGTTCGACGTGGCGGAGGACAACGGCTTCATCGTGGTTTTTGCCCAGGGCATGGTCCGTCCCGCCGACCTGATGGGCAACGTGCCCACGGCTATGTGGCTGGCCGGCCCCTTTGCCGCCTTGGCCGGTGAGGGTACGGACCCTGACGTGGATGTGAACTTCCTGAGCAGCCTGCTGGACAAGATGGAGGCCGATTATAAGATTGACGCCGGTCGGATTTATGCCACCGGCCACTCCAACGGCAGCTTGATGACCTGGGCGATCGGCTCTAAATTCGCCGACCGTTTCGCCGCGATCGCCCCCGTGGGGTATATGTCCTCTCCCGTTGGAACGATGGACAGCGATGTCCTCCTGCCCAGTTGGTCCTTCCTGGGCCAGTACGATTCTGCGGGCGATCCCACCCTGGTGGAGAACAACAGCAGCAAGACGGTGGAGGCCCTGAAAGCCTGGAACGAGCAGAACGGGACCAATGAGGATCAGATGACCACCGATATCGCCGATGTGGCCGGGATCGAGGACTCCTTTGTCACCCGGAGCTTCTCCAACAGTCAGAACGTGCCTTTGGTGAAGTTCACCGAGGTCAAGGATACCCCCCATGTGTACCTCCAGGAGGAGAGCCAGGCCATTTGGGACGACTTTTTCTCCAAATACAGCCGCAAGGATGGCAAGCTCTATTATCAGTCGGAGGAGGACGGCCAGCCCGTTGAAGTAACCAGAGACGCTTATGTATCCAGCACCGGTTGGTATGCCCCCGCCGAAAAGGCGGCGTATACCTACGATTCCGACAAAGCCTATGACGCGGTTATCACCGGCAAGTGCGACGGCGTGATGATTAAGAACGGGAATGATATCGCTTCCGCAACCGTCTACATTCCCGAGGGCGCTCAGCCCTATGCCCCCGTGGTCCTGGTGCTCACCCCTGACGGAACCACTGCCGCCCAGTTCGCCGAGAGCGATACGGGCAAGGCGTGGATAAAGCTGGCGGACGATACCCCCGCCGGTGTCGCCTTTGACTCCAAGCCTGTGGTGGCCTTCATGGGACCCGAGGCCGGTGGAAGCTGGAACCTGGAGCTGGATGAGGACGGCCGGGATGACGCCGCCCTGGTCAACGCGCTCTATACCACCATCCGCTCCCGAAGCCTGAGCGGCCGTCACCCCGCCGGGGTGAACCGGGGCTGGATCAGCCTGGTGGGCTATGAGGAAGGCGGAGCTGCCGCCCTGCTCTTTGGCGCCCGCCATGCCGCTAACTTCTCCAGCATTACCGCCGTGGACGCGACCGAGGTTCCCGCCGCTTCCTTGACCGCAGTGGGCAAGGAATTGGTGGCCCCCTTCACCGGGGATGGTTCTACCAACGGTTTGGAGCTGAATCTGGCCGCCAAGGACGTGCCTTCCGCCGTGTGGATGATCGGTTCCAACAAGGGGAGCGTCAACGACCACGTGGTCAGCTACTTCAAGACCGCCAGCGCGGTGGAGGCGAACGCCACCGCCAACAGTGACGGCGAGCAGGTCTTTGCCAACAAGGACAATGCGGCCAAAACGGTCATCATCACCGAGGATAGCGACGGCCTGACGCCCAGCAGTATCTGGAGCAGATTTATAGGGACGCACAAGCGGCTGCGGGGCCTCGAGAAGGGCGGCCGCCTGGCGATTACGCAGGATTACTCCCCCAAGGCCTTTACTGTCACTGAGAAGAAGTTCGGTGACGAGATGCGCCGGTACATCACTTATGTGCCCACCAACTATGACGAGCTGACCAAGGATGGCGGCAAACTGCCCCTGGTGCTGGTGCTCCATGGCTATGGCGCTACCATGACCGGTATCGCCGAGGAGTCCCGCTGGTATGACCTGGCGGAGGAGAACGGCTTCATTGCGGTTTTCGCAAACGGTATGAACCGGGACGTCCCCATGATGGGCAATGTGCCCTCCCCCATGTGGATGGGAGGCTCTTTCGGCCAGCTTGGCGCCGCGCTCGGCCTGGACTCCAAGACCGATGTAAACTTCCTCAACCAGCTCCTGGATGAGATGGAGGAAACCTACGCCGTGGACACTGCCCGGGAGTATGTGACCGGCCACTCCAACGGCAGCATGATGACTTGGGAGATGGCCATCCAGAGCACCGACCGCTTCGCGGCCATTGGCCCCTGCGGCTATATGGTGCCTTGGAATGAGGACGAACTGACCAGCAAGAGCAAGAATCCCATCGCCATTTGGGGATTCCTGGGCGAGTACGACAGCGTGGGCAGCGCCAAGCTGGAAGAGGGCAACAACACCACGGTTACGCTCCAGACTTGGAACAAGATCAACGGCATTGACGAGACCACCGCCAAGGCCAGCAAGGAGACTGTGGAATACGCGAACAGCTTCGCTACTGAGACCTTCTACGCTGGGACCAACAAGGACGTGCCTCTGATGCGGTTCACCGAGGTTGCGGACACACCGCATGTGTACCTCCAGGAGGAGGCCGAGCATCTGTGGGACTTCTTCTCCCGGTTCAGCCGGGGCGAGGACGGTAAGCTGTACTACCAGGCCGATGCCGAAAGCGATAAGACCGAGGTGGTCAAGGGCGAGTACAAGGCTGACGACGGCTGGTATGCTGCCGCTGAGAACTAAAACCTGAACCCTTCGCGGCAAACTCGAAAGCGACCTTTTGTCCGGCGGGCACAGTTTGAACTGTGTCCGCCGGACTGTGTTTTTTAAATAACCCTACTCGATCTGGACAAATGGTTGTCAGTTGTTTGGAGTGGGTAGGGTCGCTCTTTGCCTGTATCTCTTCGTAATAGATGCCGAATTACCTCCCATAGAGGATGCTTTCATACGCCTAGACGCACTTGCTGATAAAACAGAAGCTCTCTTACTGAGAGGCATTTGGATGAATACGATGAAATGAAAGATGTCGACAGTCGGCTTAGGCTGTCCGTAGAAGAACTCAGATTTTTAGAAAATAGCAAGCGCAAGACAATTGGGGAAAACATTTTACAGACCAATATCCTGACTTTAAACGCGGCTGTGGAGGCTGTCAACGCAGATGGTATTTTGTGGTTTTGGCCGGTTGCGTGCGGAAAACGCGGGCTATACGGGCCGGGTGGACCACAGAGGGATGCGGCTAGCATCTTATTCAAACAAAAGCACAACCTTACGGATTCCTGGGATATGGCTGTCCACGAAATCAAAGGCATCCTGTGCCTTTTCAATCGGGAAGGTATGGCTAATGCTGCCGCGCAGGTCCACCTGTCCGGCGTTGATCATATCAATGACCTGCTGAAACTTCCGGTTCTGCAACCGGCTGCCGCGCACATCCAGTTCTTTGCTGGTAATCACGAACTGATTGACCTCGGTCGGCATCACGCTGAAACCCATCGTGATAACCCGTCCGGCATTGCCCGTAGACTGTAGAGCAGTCTGCAAGCTGGTCTTGACGCAGGCGGCATCAATTGAAACGGTTACGCCGTAGCCGTCTGTGAGTTCGCGGCAGCGCGCGGGGACATCCTCCTGGAGGGAGTTGATTACCGCGTCGGCGCCGTTGGCTAACGCCTCCCCCAGTTTGGCGTCGTCGATGTCGGAAACGATAATCTTTGCGGGATGGAATTGCTTGACAATGCGTAAAATACTGGAGCCAAGGGCTCCGCTGCCGATGATGAGTACGGTGTCCTCGCGCTCCAATTGTGCGCGGGAACAGCACTGTACTGCGATGGTGGTGGGTTCGATCATCACAGCCTCGGCGTCGGTGAGCATTGATGGAACAAGATAGCAGTCGGTATCCGGCACAGCCAAATATTCTCGATAGCCCCCGTCAATGTGTACGCCGCGCACCTTGAGATTTCCGCAGACGTTGGGCCTCCCCTTCCGGCATGCGTAGCAGTGGCCGCAGGCGGTGACCTGATCGATGATGACGCGGTCTCTCACCTTGACTTTTTTTACGCCGGGCCCGGTTTCCTCCACTACGCCAACCATTTCATGTCCGATAACGCGAGGGTAGGTTGCGGCGGCGTTGGCACCGTGATAGATGCCCACGTCGCTGCCGCAGATTCCGGCGGCGGTCATGCGCACCAACACGTTGTTTTTTTCGTCGATGACCGGCTTTTCCATCTCAATCAAGCGAAGTTGGTTCGGCTGCGCGATCTGTACAGCTTTCATGCTGATAACCATTCCTTTCCACTGTCTGTTGCAAGCTGCAAAAGGAGCTGAGGCGGGGCATTTCGTGTCCCGCTGTATCCCGGGTTAAATATCTGCTTCGCACACCCGTACGACTACCTTCATATATTTCGCGGGATTTTTTTCAATGTCTATGATGGTGGCAGGGGCCTGGTCCAGCGGGATGGTTTTGGTCAAAATTTTCTCCATATCCACCCGTTTGCCGGCAATCAGTTCCAGCGCCTCCTCAAACTCACCGGCGCTGGTACGCGCCCCGCAAATATCCACTTCCTTTTTTGTAATGAGGTCGGTGGGTAAGCTGGTTTCGCCCTTGGGCCAGCCGGTAAAGGTAATGCGTCCGGCGTTTGAAACCAGATTCAACGTGTCGCGGATGCAGGTGTTGGATCCGGTACATTCCATCACCTGCTGCGCCATCATGCCGCCGGTGATCTCGCCTATGCGGGCTGCGGCGGATTCGGCGCCGGAATTGATCGTGTATTCAATGCCCACAGACTTGGCGAAATCCAGCCGTTCCTGCACCAGGTCGATCACGATGGCATGAGCGCCGTAAGCCTGCGCCGCCATTCCGGCCACCAGTCCGATAGGTCCGGCGCCATAGACAGCACAGTATTCCCCGGACTTCAGTCTGCCGCGGTGGATGCCATGAAGGCTGATGGTTAGCGGCTCGGCCATAGCAGCTTGCTCCCAGGTCAATTCGTTGGGGATGGGGATGAGCATATCGGCCGGATGACAGAAATATTCGGCCATACCCCCGTCAATATGAACGCCCAGCACCTTCAGATCGGTGCAGCAGTTGGTACGTCCAATGCTGCACGGATAGCAGTGCCCACAATAGAGATAGGGGTCGACAACTACGCGGTCGCCGGGCTTGAGGCCGCGGGGGTTGTCGGCGGGAATGCTTTCGACGATACCGGCCAGCTCATGTCCGATCACGCGCGGGTAGGTAACCAGTCCGTTTGTGCCGCGGAACGCGCCGATATCACTGCCGCAGATACCGGCTGCAACGATACGGATAAGCGCCTCACCCGGCGTAGGCTCCGGCTTTGGAAGCTCCACACAGGCGATTTCCCAGGGGTTGGAAAGTTTAACGGCTTTCATTTGGACAACCTCCTTGTCATGTTTGCGCCGGCTGCGCCGCAAAAGCGGCGCTGGTGCCGGGGCGATACCAGCATTGCGGCGGCCAAAATAACCGCCAGATCGTAACCGCCGCGCAGATTGTAGACAAAGGACGGCGGGGGATGGGGCGGCGTCCGGCAATGCGGTAGCCGCCGTTGCAGTACTCTTTATCGCTTATATTGCATACAACATGGCGTTGCGCAACATGAGTATAGCAAACTTGTGTACTGGTTGTCAAGGAGGTTTGTATTGACAGATGCACGAAAAAGCATCCAGAGTTTTGTTCTTTTTGCTCATATGTCCCGCGATATCACAATAATATTAGTTGTTATGCACAAAAAATGTGGCTATTCTTTGTCTGAAACGTCGATTGCGTTTCCTTTGGCAATCAAGTACAATGTATGTATCATGTTGTATGCAACTAGATGCATACATTAATTTTCCTGTGAATGTCAAGGGACTGATAAGGTTTGTAGGGAGTGATTTATATGGCCTTTTTGACTTGTGATTTCTTCTCTTACCATCTGGGTATGGACGTTCAGATGAATGTTCTGCTGCCGGAAAAACGGCAGGAGGAACCAAAGCCCGCCCCGGACGCCAAGTATAAGGTGTTGTATCTTCTGCACGGACACAGTGACGACCATTCTGCATATATACGCAAAAGCCTCATTGAGGTGTTGGTGCGGCGGTATGATCTGGCCGTTGTGATGCCGGATGCCCACCGCAGCGGGTACGCCAATATGATCCACGGGCACCGCTATTACGACTATATGACGGAAGATGTGATGATGCAGGCGCCTAACTTTTTCCCCATCAGCACAAAGCCGGAGGACACTTACATAGCCGGCCTGTCGATGGGCGGCGCGGGCGCCATGAAGATCGGGCTGAACAATCCAGGCCGGTTCGCCGGTGTGGGCTGCATGAGCGCGGGCGCCGGATGCGATGGCAAGGCCATGGCCGACGCCTGCCTGACCATCAACGACCTGCAGGCCTGCATGGGCACTGTGGACTTCACCCAGGGCGACCGGGAGCCCGCCCACGAGTTCACCGCCATTATCTATGACGACGGCGGTTCCAAGCCCTTCGCCGACTGGCTGGTCAACGGCAGTTACGACGCCTTCAAGACCGCCACCGGCCGCGAGAAATAAGTAACGCTTTTTGACAAAGGATGCCCGTTTTCAGGAAGCGGGCGCTAAGGAACGCTTACAAACAACAGAGAAGGGATCAAGTCATAATCGTGTGCACTTGATCCCTTCCTCGCTAAATTGAGGTGATTTAGAGTGCTGCTTTCTGTTATCATCGCGGGTTTGATTATGGGCGCGATTTACGGTATGGTTGGCCTGGGGTACAGTATTATCTTCCGCGCGTCCGGTATCATGAACCTGGCGCAGGGTGAGATGATTACCCTCTCCGCCTTTTTGGGGGTCACATTTTACGAGGTTTTGGGCCTGCCATATCCCATCGCGCTGGCCCTGACGCTGATTATCATGTTTGGCCATGGCGCGTTTATCCAGATGGGCGTCATCTCGCAGTTTTCCAAGCGGGGCGTCTCCGGCGTATACATGATCTTAATCACGCTTGGACTCAGCCGTATTATGAACGGCGGCTGCGAGCTGATCTGGGGCTCCAGCCCAAGGGGGTTCCCGTCCATTTTCAGCGTAACCACCATCAACATTTTTGGCGCTTTTGTCACGCCTGAGCGGTTGATGTGCTTCTTCCTGTCGGCGGCGGGTATGCTGGTGATCCATCTCTTTCTGACCCGCACCAAGACCGGCATCGGCACCCGCGCCAGCGCGATGGACAGCACCGCCGCCGAGGCCTGCGGCATTGACGTGGTGAAAAGCAACGCCATTGTCTGGGGCATCGCCTGCACCGTTGCCGCCATGAGCGGCATGATGCTCGGGCCCATTTACAGCGTATCGCTGACGTTGGGCGCGAATATGAGCGTCAAAGGCATGGCCAGTTCGGTTTCCGGTGGGTTTGGCAACATATATGGCGCTATGGTCGGCGGCCTGCTTTTGGGATTGGTGGAATCGCTGGTCGGCGGTTATGTAGATGCCACCATGCGTGACATGATTGCCTATCTGATGCTGTTCCTGATTTTGTGTGTGCGTCCGGCGGGCCTGTTCAACGAGCAGTCTGTGCGCGATGTGTGATGCGGAGGAGGTGTGAACATGTTTAAGAAATTGACAACCAGGCAGCGCGTCAGCTATATTGCGGTGGCCCTGCTGCTGATTGCCGCGCTGTTCCTGCCGGTTTTCACGCGCAACAGTTATCGTATGTATTTCTTCTCAGTGGTTGGGGCTTATATCATCGCCGCCACCGGGTTGGATATCCTGCTGGGCATGTCGGGTCAGATATCA
The DNA here is from genome assembly GCA_910579155.1 of uncultured Oscillospiraceae bacterium. The sequence continues at coordinate 33,031 of CAJTTS010000021.1, forward strand.
ATGGGCCATGTCGCTTATCTGGCGGTTGGCGGCTACGTCTCAGTGCTGTTGTCCAGTAATCTGGGAGTTCCGGTTCTGGCCAGTATGCTCATCGGGGCCTTTGCGGCGGCGGCCGTCGGCGCTCTGGTGGCCATTCCCTGTGCAAAGCTGAAAATGCAGTTTCTGGTGCTGGCATCCATCGCTTTTTCGCAGTTCATCTATCAGTTGATCTGCCAGTTGAATTTCCTCAATCCGTATCGTGGCCTGCAAACCAAGCCGATCACCATTTTCGGCTTTAACCTCAACAGCAATTACGTCTATACCTACTATTTTTCGATCTTTCTCGTTGTCGTGGTGCTGATACTGCGCAGCCTGCTGACCAAGTCCAAGGTGGGGCGCGCGCTTATGGCTGTGCGTGATAATACCCGTTCCGCCGACGGCATGGGCATCAATGTGCGCGCCTATAAAATTATGGCCTTTGCCATCAGCGCGTTTTTGTGCGGTTTCGCCGGCGCTTACATGGCCCACCTGTCCGGCTATATCGTCTCGGATGGCTATAAGCAGGCGCTGAGCTTCAACTACCTGATTATGGTTATTTTCGGCGGTGTCAACTCGCTGCTTGGGCCGGTCATCGGCGCCACAATCTACCAGTTTATCAACGAACTGCTGGCCTCCGCCGCTGCCTGGCGTAGCGTTACCTACGGAATCGTGGTGCTGGTTATTGTCGGTTTCGTACCGGGCGGCTGTGTCTCGGCGTTGCGCACAGTGGGGGACAAGCTGGCGCACATGATTGACGGCAAAAAGGGAGAGGGGGGCGCCAAGCCATGATTCAGGCAAAGAATGTTACGGTGCGCTTTGGCGGCGTCACGGCGGTCAACGACGTCAGCATCCGTGTGGAAAAGGGTAAGATCACAGGCTTGATTGGCCCGAACGGCGCGGGCAAAACGACGCTGTTCAACACCATCAACGGCGTGCAGCATACTCCGGACGGCCATGTTTTCTTCGATGGCCGGGAGATCACCAACGGCCGGGGGTATCAGCTTTGCAAGATGGGGATGTCCCGCACCTATCAGTCAATTAATCTGTTTTTGGGCATGAGCGTTCTGGACAACGTTCTCATTGGCCAGCATTGCCGCATGCCCTATCATTTTCTCCAAGCGCTGCTGCACACCCCGAAAATGAAAGCGGAGGAGCGGAAGGCGCGGGACTACTGTGTCAAGTGCCTGGAGCTGGTTGGCTTGGCCGGTAAAAAGGACCTGCGGGCGGGGCAGCTTCCCTATGGAGAGCAGCGTTTGGTGGAGATCGCCCGCGCGATGGCCACCCAGCCCAAGGTTCTATTGTTGGACGAGCCTGCTGCCGGCATGAACGCCACCGAGAAGGTGACGCTGAATAAGATCATTTGTGATATTGTGGATCAGGGGGTCACCGTGCTGATTATTGAGCATGATATGGCCGTTATTATGGAGATATCCGACTACGTCTATGTGATGGACGACGGCCTGCTGATCGCTGAGGGCACTCCAAACGAGGTGCAGAACAACCCGGCCGTTATCACGGCTTATCTGGGAGGTGAGTAAGCTTGGCACTGTTGGAAGTGAAGGATCTCCACTACTATTATGGAAATGTCCACGCGCTGAACGGTGTGAGCCTGACCGTTGAAAAGGGCGAGATCGTAACGCTGATTGGCTCTAACGGCGCCGGAAAAACCACGCTGCTACAAACCCTCTCCGGCCTGACCAGCCCCAAGGGTATTCGGGGTGAAATCTATTTTGACGGCAAGAAAATCACCGGACTGAAGGGCCACCGTATCACCTCGATGGGCATGGCGCAGGTGTTGGAAGGACGCCGCATTTTTCCCAAGCTGACCGTGGTGGAAAACATTCAGATGGGCGCTTTCCTGCGCAAGGATCGCGGCAACATTGCCAAACAGATGGAGGAAGAGCTGTTTACGCTGTTTCCGCGTTTGCATGAGCGCCGCAACGCATTGGGCGGCACGCTGAGCGGCGGCGAACAGGAGATGCTGGCCATCTCCCGCGCAATGATCAGCAACCCGCAGCTTCTGCTTTTGGACGAGCCGTCCATGGGTTTGGCTCCGGTGGTGATCCACGAGATTTTTGAAGCGATTAAGAAGCTTCGGGAGCGCGGTACCACGATTCTGTTTGTGGAACAGAACTCCAAGGTGGCGCTCTCCACCGCTGACCGCGGTTATGTGCTTCAAACGGGCGAGATCGTGATGTCTGATACCTGCGCCAATTTGGCGAACGATCCCGAAGTCAAAAAAGCCTATTTGGGGGGCTGACGCGGCGTCATATCCGAATCATAGGTGCAAAACGACGCCGCGCGGCTTGCGGCCGTGCGGCGTCGTCTTCTCATTAAAGGCTCATTTTGCAGGATGCTCCTGGCCCTCGCTCTCACGCGACAGCACCGTCTGATACGCGGATTGCCGCGCCTCCTTCAGGTGAAGCAATAGTCTGTTGCGCGCCTGCTCACGGTCATCCTGAAGCAGCGCCAGCAAAATATCCGCGTGTTCCTTGTTGGAATGCTGGAGACGTTCTGCGGTTGTGCGGCTGCCGATGTAAGCGATGCGGGTTAGCTGATTTTGAAGCGTCTGATAGTAATTGGACAGGATGTCGTTGCGGGCCAGCCCGACGATTGTTATGTGAAACTGCGCGTCGACCGCGAAGGTTTGTTCCGCTGTGATCTGATTATCCCAGTTGGAGAAGGTGGCCAAAAATTCCATCAGCTTGTCCTTTTCAAAATTATCCGCATAGTTGTATATTGCGTGAGGCTCGATCAGGTCGCGCAGGTTGAACAGATCTCGAACAGATTTTGCTGTAATCGGCGCCACGTGAATGCCCTTTTTGGGCATGATCTGCACCAAACCCTCCTGTTGTAGGCGAATCAGCGCGGCATGGATCGGTGTGCGGCTGATGCCGAGTTCGCTCACCAAGCGCTCCTCATTGAGCCAGTGGCCGGGCAGATAATGGCAGCTTACAATCCGGTCCAATAAAATTTGGTACGCAGTATTGTTCAAACTCGTCTTTGCCAAAATATCACCTCCCTGTTAATATAACAGATTTCACGCCGCTTTGCAAGCGCTATCCCTCGTTGGTCCAGGATGCTTTACAGGTCAGAAAGGAGAACTTTATGGCATTTATTGAATTGAAAACCTATTCCGCCGCGTTGCATACAAAGACCGGCATCAACGTGATCCTCCCCACCCCGCTGGCCGGTGAAGTACGGGAATCGTGCTTTGGCTGCTACAATACTCCGCGCAAGTTTCCGGTTTTGTATCTGCTGCATGGCACCTATGGCGACGAAGCGGATTACACCCGTTTTTCCCGCATTGAAAGCTATGCGCAGGAATACTATGTCGCGGTGGTCATGATGAGCACCGAAAACGGATGTTATCGGGATATGCCGCGCGGCGGCCCGGAATACGAGCAGTATGTGACCCGGGAGCTGCCTAAAATGATGCAATGGATGTTCCCCATTTCGGATCGGCGGGAAGAAAATTTCCTCTGCGGTTTGTCGATGGGCGGCACAGGGGCGTTTAAACTGGGGCTGAAGCACCCTGAATTGTATGGTCATGTCGCATGTATGTCCTCCAATTTTAACGGCTGGCAGGACTGCGCCGACAACGGCGACACCGTTTGGAGCATGGCGTTCGCACAGGGGGAGCGGCTAAAGGGAACCGGGGAGGACATGTACCATTTGGCTGAGCAGGCCGTGAAGAGCGGCGTCACGCTGCCGGAATTGTATGTCTGCGTCGGGAAAGAGGACTTTTTATACCAGTCGAACATCGACTTCAAAAAGCATATGGATACCATCGGCATGCGCTATGTGTATCATGAGCAGCCCGGTATTCACAACTGGGATTTCTGGGACGATGAGCTGCGCCGGATTCTGGCCTGGCTGCCGATTGAGCGCCGGGAGGGCAAAAACTGGTTTTGATCTTTTCAAGCCGTTCCTGCATTTATATGCCGTCAATGGCCATAAAGGCGTACAGTCCCGCCATCAGGCCCGTTATGGTGCCGGGGAGCAGGCTCTCCTTCCAGTTTTGCCGCCAGGAGCGCACCCAAGCCGCCTTCCATGGGAGCGGATCGTCCCGCAGGCCCCGGAGGATGGAGTCGTACAATCCCGCTAAGAAAGGCCCTGCGATCATGCCGCCCAGGATGGAGCAGTGGATCAGCACCAGTACGCTGGACGTCAAGATGGCGCAGACGATCCCGGCGGCCAGAGGGACAAGACCCGCCAGGGTGACCATGCCCACCTTCCACCACCGGCCGAAGCGGACGGACAGAAGCTGCTTATAGCGGTTGAAGCCGGTTTGACGGATATTCTCGTTGTAGCCCGGGTCCTCGCGGACAAAAAGTCCCATGATCGTCTCCTCCTTATGGCGCGGCGTAGTGGCAGTTGTCTAAAAAAGGGCCAAAAGCCGAGCGGCGTCTCCGTCAAAATTCTCCCGGCAGGTGAGCTCCACGCTGACGGCGTAACTGCGGTAGGTCCCGAAGGCGGAAGCGCCCCGGGCATAGGGGTTTGCCCCGGAGTCAAAAGAATAGGTGATGACGGTAAAATCCTGGCCGTTATGGGATTCCTCCATGGTCTGATCGATGGAATATTGCCGCCGGGCCAGGTCCATCCACTGAGCCAGCGTGTCCCCGGCCTCCTGGGCGGACTTGTGGCCGCCCAGCAAAAAGTAAACCTGGGCGTCATATAACTCCGCCTCCTCTCCGTCCTCGTTGGTGTAGGGTTCGCTTTCGCCCATAGACCAGGTGGCGTAGTACATCCCGCCGACCGCCAGTGCCTCGTTGTTTTCCCGGGAAACCATGCCCTCCGGGGTATCCACCCCGATTGCATTGCCTACCGTGACCCAGCTCTCGTCCCAGGAAGAGCCGTCCACGGCTTTCTCCGGGGGCAGTCCGGCGGCACAACCCGCCAGCCCCAGGGACAGGGCCGCAGCGAGCAAGATACAGATGGTCTTTTTCATGAAATCGCCCCCTCCGTCAGGCTGTTCCACAGCGCCTCGCACCCCTCGGGGTACGGGGCGGTTTTTTCTGTCCAGAATCCTCGGCGGGCCAAATACAGCCCGGACGCCAGCTCGTCGCTGCTTCCGCGCACGGTCTCGCCCAGCAGCTCGTAGGCGTATTCCCCCGGCTCCGCCGTTGCCAGGAGGGGGCAGGCCGTCCAGGCGAGATAGGTCCCGTCAGCGGAGCGGTCGCCGTCCTCCGGCAGGGAGCCGTCCAGCCGGCGCAGGGAGTGATAGTCCGCCTGGAACCGGTCCGGGTTCTCCAGCAGGAAGAAATAGCTTTCACACCCCAGCAGGTCTGCCATGAGGGTGATCTCGCCGGAGGCGGCCATGCCGGGGTCGGCGTCAACCGTGGGGTACTGGTTGAGTTGTACCGTCACCCGCCCGTCGCCGTTCAGGTCCTCTCCCAGGGAGGCAAAGACGCGCTCGATGGCGGCGGCGGTGTCGTCGGGCAGGGCGTGCTCCCCCACGTCGGCCACCTGGTAGTCCGGCCTTACCCGGCCCAGCCCCAGGGCGTGGCCGGCGAGGCTTGCCCCGATTCCCACCAGCGCCACAGCCGCGGCCAAATGCCATTTGTGATAGTGCCACCAGTTTTTCCGTTTTTCCGCCGGGGTGGGCTTGGCCTGCTCCTCCCGCGTAACGTCCCGGTACTTCCACTTCAAATATTCGCTGACCATGGCCGCCCTCCTCACTCCCAGGTGGTGCCGCCGGGGGCGTAGCTCACCGGGAGGCATACCAGGCTGGGCAGATTGCTCCGGTCCTCCCGGAGCAGCAGGTCCACGCTGGTCTCCGCCAGCCGCAGGACGGGTTGGACAATGGTGGAGCAATGGAAATCCTCTGTGATAAAACGGCGAACGCCGTCAAAACCGATGAGCTGCACGTCGTCGGGAACCCGCACTCCCAGTTCCTCCAGCATGGCCCGGACGCGGACGGCTAGGGCGTCGTTGACGCAGAAGATGCCGTCGAAGGCCAGACGGCCCTGGTCCATATGGCTGGATAGGAAGCTGCGGAAGGGCTCAAAGCCCTCCTCGTCCTTGAGGTGCAGAGAAGTGCAGTCGAGTCCCCGCCGCCGCCAGACGGATTCAAAGCCGTCCCACCGTTTGTCCGGCTCGCCGGGCACTCCGGACCAGATGCGCAGGAACAAGGGGCGGGCGCAGCCCAGCTCCAGCAGCTTTTCCGCGGCAAGCTGCCCTCCGCCGAAGTTGTCCGAGGCGACACAGGGGACGTTGGGGCTGAAATACCGGTCAATGCTTACATAGGGGAGGTCGGGGTCCACTTTCAAATTCGGGTTGTAGGTCAGGCCGATGATGCCGTCTACCTTGTTCTGCTGGACCATCTGGATGCACCGCTGCTCCGCCTCCGGGTCAAAGGCGGTGAGGGAGAGAATGGTTTTATACTGCCGGGCTGCCAGCGCCTGGCAGACGGCTTGGGCCAGCTCGGAGAAAAAGGGGGTGGTGATGTCGGGCAGGATCAGGGCGGCGGAATAGGTCTTGTTGGTTTTCAGGCCACGGGCGTAGCTGTTGACCTGGTAGCCCAGCCGACGGGCGGCTTCCTTCACCCGCCTGCGGTAGTCCTCACCCACGGGGATGTCGTTGAACACCTTGGATACCGTGCCCAGGGCCACCCCGGCCTCCCGGGCCACGTCCTTCATGGTGGGGGCGTTTTCCTTTCGCTTCATGGGTTCACCTCTTTCATGAAACGTTATTTTGCAATAGCTTTTCTGAATTTTAAAATGATTTGTGTAGTTGCACAAATCATGGAGACCGTTTTTGCGGAAAAACGAAAAATGCTTTTTGGGATAGAAAAAGCTCCTGACATCATTATATTTCCTGTACTATCATAAAAGCACGGCATATGTAACGTTTCATATTGCAAGGGAATCAAAAAGAATTAGGGAGTGAGTCATATGGCAAACAGAACCGCCAAAACAGCGGTTCCCGCTGTTTCTGCCCGGCCGGGCAGAAACCTGGGTCAGCGCATTTTGGACAACTGGCAGTTGTACGTGCTGCTGCTGGTTCCTGTGGTGCTGACGGTGGTGTACAAGTACATCCCCATGTACGGCATCCAGATCGCCTTCCGGGACTTCAAGGCCAGCCGGGGCTACATGGGCAGCGAATGGGTGGGCTGGTACTGGTTCCAGCGCTTTTTCAGCGCCCCCACCTTCAGCCGGATGATCGTGAACACGGTACTCATCAGCCTGTTCAGCCTGCTGTGGAGCTTCCCCATCCCCATCATCCTGTCCCTGATGATTAACCAGTTGGGCAACGCCCGGTTCAAACGGGTGGTGCAGACCGTCCTCTATGCCCCCCACTTTATCTCCGTTATGGTCATCTGTGGTATGATCCGCATTTTCCTTAGTCCGTCAGGCGGCCTCATCAACCTGATTTTGGGTACGGAGATCGATTTCCTGACACAATCCTCCGCCTTCCGCACCATTTACATCGCCTCCGGCATCTGGCAGGACGCGGGCTGGGGCTGCATCATCTACCTGGCCACCCTGGCCAACGTGGATCCTGGTCTTTATGAGGCAGCCAAAGTGGACGGCGCCTCCGTATTCCAGCGCATCTGGAACATCGACCTGCCAGCTCTGCTGCCTATGGCCATCCTCAACCTGATTATGGCGGCTGGCGGACTGATGAACGTGGGCTTTGAGAAGGTCTGGCTGCTTCAGACCGACCTGAACAAGGCCACCAGCGACGTGATTGCCGTGTATGTCTACGAGCAGGGTATTCAAAACGCCAAGTACAGCTACTCCACTGCCGTCGGCCTGTTCAACACGGCAGTGAACATCATCCTGCTGCTCATTGTGAATAAAATCGCGTCCAAGGCCTCGGACGTGGAATTTGTTTAGGGGGGAGCGCAATGAAAAAAGCTTCCGGTATGTCCGACCGCACCAGCAACATCATCCTGACGGTCATCTGCACCATTGTGCTGCTCATCGTGGCCTATCCCTTGTATTATGTGGTAGTTGCCTCCTTCTCCGACCCCTATGAGGTCTACGCGGGTAAGACCTTCCTGCTCCCCAGCGGCTTCACCCTGGACGGCTATAAGGGGGTATTCCTCAACGACGGCATTGTTTCCGGCTTTCTCAACTCGGTGAAATATACCATCGTGGGCACCATTTTCTCTGTGGTCATGCTGTACATCACCGCCTACCCCCTGGCCCAGAAGGACCTGCCCGGGCGGAAAGCGCTGAGCGCCTTCTTTCTGTTTACCATGTACTTCGCGGGCGGTTTGGTTCCGACCTACCTGGTGGTGAAGCAGACCGGCCTGGTGGGCAGCATGTGGTCCCTGTTCCTCCCCGGCGGCGTGG
>CAJTTS010000022.1 GCA_910579155.1 uncultured Oscillospiraceae bacterium
CGTCGTTGGTCTTGGTGGAGACCTCCTTGACGATCTGGGCGCCCATGTTCTCAAAGGGGTCGGCCAGCTCAATCTCCTTGGCGATGGTCACGCCGTCGTTGGTGATGAGGGGAGTGCCGAACTTCTTGTCCAGCACCACGTTGCGGCCCTTGGGGCCCATGGTGATCTTGACGGTGTCGGCCAGCTGGTTGACGCCCCGCTCCAGCGCGTGGCGGGCCTCCTCGCCGTAGCAGATGATCTTAGACATATCGCATTACCTCCAAATTATTTGAGATGTGTTAACTCTAATTACTCGACAATGGCCAAAATGTCGTTCTGGCGGACGATGGTATACTTCTCGCCGTCCACCTTGACCTCGGTGCCGGAATACTTGCTGGTCAGCACCTTGTCGCCCACCTTCACGGTCATCACGACCTCCTTGCCGTCCACCGTACCGCCGGGGCCTACGGCCACCACCTCAGCCATCTCAGGCTTCTCCTTGGCGTCGCCGGTGAGGATGATGCCGCCCTTGGTCTTCTCCTCGGCCTCCATAGCCTTGAGAATCACGCGGTCAGACAGGGGTTTGAGATTCATAATTGGTTCCTCCTTATATGTTGATATACGTATAAACGATTGGATCGGTTTAGCACTCTTTTTATCTGAGTGCTAACTTCGAGTATGATAATAACTCCTTTGCCAAAAAAAATCAACCCCTTATTTCAAAAAAATTGTGGTTGAGGGTAAAAGTTCACTCTCCGTTCACAATCCATACAAAGGAGTGCCAACTTCTTACATATTTTTACATTTTATCATGGATAAAAAAGACCCGCCGGAAAATCCGGCGGGTCTTTTTCATTTTTCCTCCAGCAGCTTGGTCAGCTCCGCCATAAAGGTGTTGAGGTCCTTGAACTGGCGGTAGACAGAAGCAAAGCGGACATAGGACACCTCGTCCACATCTTTCAGTTTCTCCATCACCAGCTCGCCGATCTCGGTGGTGGGCACCTCTCGCTCCATCTCGTTTTGCATGGTCTGCTCGATCTCGTTGGCCAGACGTTCCAGCGTTGCGATGGGCACCGAACGCTTCTCACAGGCCTTCAACATGCTGCCCAGCAGCTTGGCCTTGTCAAAGGGCTGGCGGCTGCCGTCGCGCTTGACCACCATCAGGGGCAGGCTCTCGATGATCTCATACGTGGTGAAGCGCTTGTGACAGGACAGGCACTCCCGCCGGCGGCGGATGGTGCTCCCCTCGTCCGCAGGGCGGGAATCCACCACCCTGCTCTCCAAATAGGCGCAGTACGGGCATTTCATTACGGTATCCACCCTTTCCCAGCCGCAGCTCTTGAAGCTGCGGCGTCTTTTCGACAACATTATAACACAGAGTATTATAAATGGGTACTATTTTTTTAAATTTTTCCACCCTGCATAACTCGGAAAAAACGGTGGCATACTGTCCTGCGTGAGGTGATAATCATGGATAACCGCAATTGCAACAACTCTGAAAACAAAAACCAGCAGAACAGCCAGAACAAGAACCAGCAGAACAGCCAGAACAAGAACCAGCAGAACGGCCAGAACAAGAAGGACTCCAACAACCCTGAGAACCGGAACAACTGCCGGGGCTACTGAGTTGGGCGGGGGACGGAGGGCGTGGGCGTCCTCCGTCCCCTGTTTTTAGAAGGAGGAATGCGTCATGAAACACAAAAAGCCCGATGAGCGGGAGCTGGCGGCCCAGGACCCCCAATACCGCCCGCCTCCCTATGAGGACCTGTCCAGTTTAGTGGCGGGCCGCATTCAGGCCGGACCACAGTCCACCCCTCCCCGGGCGGGCACCGACCTGGACCACTGGCAGGACCCGGACCTGTTCCACTCCCCGGAGCTCTGACCGAGCCCTCCCCGCACAGAGCCACGGCATACACGAACAGGACAAAGACCAGTATCCCTCCCTGCGGGGATGGTTCAGTCTGAAATACCGTCACGAGCAGAGGGCAGCGCCTCTCTTCCTGCGGGGACAGTTCAGACCAGGTCGGGCAGAAACCTTCTTCATTCTGCATATCCTGGTTCCAGTCGTCCCCACAGGAAGAGAGGCGCTGTCCTCTGCCTACGCAACAAGGTGGTCATCGGCAGTCTCCACAGGAGGCGGGTACTGTCCCCTGTCTATACGGACGGGTGCTCTTACCGCTCCGCCTCGCGGAGGCGCTCCAGATACTCGTCGTAAGTGGTCTTGCTGTCGATGAGCTTCCCGTCCGCCGTGAAGTCGAATACCCGGTTGCAGACCGTCTGGATGAGCTGGTGGTCGTGGGAGGCCACCAGCACGTTACATTTGACCGCCTCCAAACCCTTGTTCAACGCCGCGATGGACTCCAGGTCCAGGTGGTTGGTGGGCTGGTCCAGCATGAGCACGTTGGCCCCGGACAGCATCATCCGGGACAGCATACACCGCACCTTCTCCCCACCGGACAGCACCTTCACCGGCTTGTGGACCTCCTCGCCGGAGAACAGCATCCGGCCCAGAAAGCCCCGTAGGTACTGCTCCTGGGGATCCTTGGAAAATTGGCGCAGCCACTGCACCAGGTCGTCCTCGCAGTCCTCGAAATAGGAGGTGTTGTCCTTGGGAAAATAGGAGAAGGTGGCGGTCTGCCCCCATTTCACGGAACCCTCATCCGGCTCCATCTCTCCCGCCAAAATCTTGAACAGCGCCGTGTGGGCGTTCTCATTGTCCCCCACAAAGGCAATCTTCTCGTCGTGGCCCACGATGAAGGACACCTTGTCCAGCACCTTCACCCCGTCGATGGTCTTGCTGAGGTCGGTGACAAACAGGATATCCTTGCCCACCTCCCGGTCCGGAGTAAATCCCACGAAGGGATAGCGCCGGGAAGAAGCGGGCATCTCCTGCACGGTCAGCTTGTCCAGCAGCTTGCGCCGGGCGGTGGCCTGCTTGGACTTGGACTTGTTGGCGGAGAAACGGGAAATGAAATCTTGGAGTTCCTTGATCTTCTCCTCGTTGCGCTTGTTCTGGTTCTTCACGAGCTGCTGCACCAGTTGGGAGGACTCGTACCAGAAGTCATAGTTGCCCACGTACATTTTGATCTTTCCGTAGTCGATGTCCACGATGTGGGTACACACGGTGTTGAGGAAGTGCCGGTCATGGGACACCACGATAACGGTGCCCTCAAAATCCAGCAGGAAATCCTCCAACCAGTTTACCGCATCGATGTCCAGGTTGTTGGTAGGCTCGTCCATCATCAGCAGGTCCGGGCTGCCGAACAGCGCCTGGGCCAGCAGCACCTTCACCTTCAGGCGGGGGTCCAGGGTGGCCATGGGGCCATCGTGATGCTCCGTGCCAACGCCAAGGCCCTGGAGGATGCGGCTGGCGTTGCTCTCCGCCTCCCAGCCGCCCAGTTCCGCGTACTCCTCCTCCAACTGGCAGGCCAGCAGGCCGTCCTCATCGGTCATCTCCTCCTTGGCGTAGAGGGCTTCCTTCTGCTTGCCGACGTCGTACAGCCGCTGGTTGCCCATGACGACGGTGTCCATCACGCTGTAAGCGTCATAGGCGTTCTGGTCCTGCTTGAGCACAGACATGCGGATGTTGGGCAGTATGCTCACCTCGCCGGAGGTGGAGTCCAGCTCTCCGGAGAGGATTTTCAAAAAAGTGGACTTGCCCGCGCCGTTGGCGCCGATGATGCCGTAGCAATTGCCCCGGTCGAATTGCAGGTCCACGTGGGAAAACAGCGGGGTACCGCTGTAGTTGAGGCTCAGGTCCGTGACAGTTATCATGGTTATCTTGCCGCTCCTTCACAGTTAATCTGGCACATCATACCACAAGGCGGAGGAAAAAAACAACGGTTTTTCCAAAAAATATCCCACCAATATCCGGCTCTGCCCGCCGCCCGCCTACAAGCCCAGGATTCGCCGCGCGTTTTTGTACATAATATTCTCCACATCCGCCGGGGCGATGGGCTCCTGGTATACCGCCTGTACGTACATCCGGGGGTTGCAGATGGGGTAATCCGTGCCGAACAGGAAGCGCTCCGAACCCACCCGGTCCACACCATAGGCAATGGACCCATAGCGGAAAATCCCCGTGCCGGACAGGTCCAAATACAGGTTGCCGCACAGCTCCATCCGCTCCAAGTGCTTTTTGTAGACCTCCCTTTCATTGGGATGCGCCGCCACGAAGGTCACGTCCGGGTGCTCCCGCACCATGCGGGTCATCTCGTCCTGCTCCTCCGCCATAGTGTGGAAGCTCACCACCATGCGGTATTTCCCCGCCGCGTCCAGGATTCTTGACAGGCCCCGGTTCGAGTAATCGCTCCAGCCGTGGAGATAGGGCACAAGCTCCCCGATCAAACGCACGCCCCGCGCGTGCATCTCCTCAATCTCCGCGATGGACTCCTCCACGAAATCCGGGTGCACGTGGAAGCCCGGCACGTAGAAGCCGCCCAGCAGCTCCCTGAGCTCTATCGCCCGCTGGTTGCACCGGCGGATTTGGGCAAAGCCCTCTTCCCTGCGATAAGGCTTTTTGAGGATGACGGAGCCACAGATTTTAGATATCCCCGCCCGCTCCAAGTCCGTCCGGCACTGCACCGGATCGGGCGTAAAGCGCTCGGGATAAAAATTCAAAAACTCCTCGCCGGACAGATAAGGATGCGTGTGAAAATCAATTACCGTCTGATTCATATTCCCGACCCTTCCCTTAATTGATATCCTACCCTATTCTATCAGCGTGGGATTTCCATGGCAATTCTTTTTTGCGCAAACGCCGCGCTCCCCCGCTCAAGGAACGGGAGAGCGCGGCGGCAACCAGAATTTTGAGCCGTCATCCGCTGACAAAAAGACATATCCCCACAACTTTACGGTATAATGGGCACGCTGACGGTTGCCGAAAGGGCGGCTGACGCAAAGCGGCCTCACTATTTCCCACTCAGCTTCTCTTCTATTCGGAAATTCGCATTCATACCGGGGTAGATAAGAAACAGCGCCGGAAGCGCGGGCAGCCAGAGATTGAGAAACGGCAGCAGCGGCACCGACAGCGGGAAAAAGCGCAGCAACTATTACGGTCCCAGAATCCCCGACGATGATCTGCGCGGGCTTCTCCGGTTGGACGAATGCCCCTTCTCCCCCGACCAAATCCCCGGCGAGCGCGCCTCCTTTTATGACGCGTTTCCTTTTGAATACCCCGCCTGGAGCGACGGGAACTTCCGGGAACCCCGTCTGCGGGTGGTGGACTCCATGGGGGGTGGGAACTGTGAGCTGTTCTACGAAAGCCACCGCATCCTCCCCGGTAAGCCCAAGCTGGAGGGCCTGCCCGACGCATTCGGCCCGGAGGGCGAGTGCTCCACCCTGGAGATCGTATGCCTTGATCCCGCGCTGGGGCTGCGCACGCGTCTGCTCTACACGGTGTTCGACGATGTGGACGCCATCTGCCGCAGCGTCCGCATCGAAAACGGCGGAACAGCCCCGGTGGAGCTGTCCGCCGCCCTGTCCGCCTCCCTGGAGAGGGTTGGAACAAAACGCCCGCTACCGGGAGCGGGAAACGGGCGCCGTCCGCACCGGCGCGGGCTGGATGAACGGCGGCCTGCTGCTGGACGCATTGCAATCGGATTTTTACAGCGAACTGATCGTATTGGAACGGATTGATTGAATCAACCGAACTGCCTTTAGACGGAGGCGCTCCGGTCCGGGACCGGCAACCTCATCTTAATATATCCAAACGGGAAAGCGCCCCGAATCGAGGCGCTTTCCCGTTCTTTTCTTTTATGGTTTGCCCTCCCGGGCCCGCACCTGCGCCAGAAGCTCCCACTGTAGGCGGCTCATGGGGCAGCGGGTTCCGTCCCGGAGGCGGAGGGCGTTCCCCATGCGCCCGTTCCCCTCGAAAGCGTCTACCTCCGCGAAGGTCACGAAGCGGTCCCGGAGCAAAAAGCCCTTCCGGTTATAATAGAGCCGCTGACTCATGTCCGCGGTGATCCCTGCGGGGAGGAACACCGCCTCCAGCACCAGGGCCAGCAGCAGCCAGGACTTTGGCTCGCTGACCGCGCCGGGGCGCAGAACGACATACGCGGCCATCAGCACACCCGCCAGGGCGGGAAGGAACAAGGCCCCCCGGCGGGCCTTGGAAAGTTCGGTGGATTGAAGGGGCTCTCCTCCTTTCCCAAATTCCGACAGCCGCTGGGTGAACTGCCGGTACTGCTTGAACTGCAGCGCCGCCACCAGGACAGCCGCCACAATGACGATCAGATTGACCATACGCCGTCCTCCCCGCTGGTTTGTTTATTGATAGAGCGCCCGAAAATCGGTGAGTTCCACCTCATGCTCCTCCAGCCAGGCCCGTATCCTGGGGTCGCACAGCGTGGCCAGGTCCCGGCACCGGGGCTGGGTCAGGGAGGTGTTCTCCAGCACATACTGGTCCAAATATCCGGGATGGAAATGGAGGATATTGAACTCGCAGGGGCTCTCCAGAATGCCGAAAGCGTCCTCCTCAAAGTCCTCCGGGAGAGCGCCCCGGTTCAAAATCTCCACGGCCTTAGCACTGCTCAGGCTCATCAGCTCACGGGCGGGGCGGATGCCCTCCCGCACCTCCTCGGTGGCCGCCATGTTGTGGATGTGCAGCTTCTCCCCCACGTCCCGGAACGCCCGCAGCATGGGCTGGGTCATGGCGCTGTGGCCCTCGAAATGGCAAGGATAGCGGCCCGTCAGCTCCTTGTGCCGGTCCAGTTGGGCCAGGGTCTCGGTATAGAGGTCCTCATAGCTTGGATATATGTCCCCCTTGCACTTTGCATCGTCCGGGTCCTCGCCCCGCCAGCGGAAGCTGCGGTAAAACAGCCCCTTCTCGTCCACCAGGGTGGGCACCTTCTCCGGGGAGCTCACCGGGCGGTACTGCACAAAGTTGGTGTGCTGGGCCAGGTCGGCCACGGGGCACTCCCGGCACCACAGCTCCACGGCGTGGGGCGCGGCGGCCATGTTGCTCATCAGTGAGAGTACCGTAACCACCCCCTCCTTGTAGGCTTTGACCACACCGTAATTATAGGCCTCGCTGAACCCGAAGTCGTCGGCTACCACAATGAGCTTCTTCTTCACCCTTGCGCCTCCTTCAGATAGGCGGCGTTGAATATCTCGCCCTCCAGCGCCCGGTCATAGACCTTGCGCCCCATGGCGTAGGTGGCCTGGGCCTTGTAATCGTCGCTGATGACCACAAAATCGGCGTCCTTGCCCACGGCGATGGAACCCTTCCGGTCCGCAAAGCCGTATTTCTTCGCCGGGTTCAAGCAAGCCATCATCAGACAAGTCTCCAGCGGCACCCCAACGCGGTTCACCAGGTTGCCGATGTCAAAGAGCACTGGCTGGCTGGAGCCCATGAGCCGCCCGGTGTCGGACAGCACAAAGCCCTCCGCCGTCACATTCAGGTCCATCCCCGGGTCAAAGCCCTTGTACCGGCCCGCAGGGGCCCCGGACAGGGGCGTGCAGTCGCTGATCATCATAAACCGCTCGGGGTTCTTGATGCGGAAGTAAATTTTGAGCATCTCGTTGCAGACGTGCAGGCCGTCGCAGATCACCTCGCACTCCACCCCGTCGTTCAGCAGCGCCGCGCCCAGGCCGCCCACATCCCGGTGGTGCATGCCGGTCATCACGTTTCCGGTGTGGGTGGCCACGGTGACGCCCCTGGCATAGGCCGTCGCAGCCTGCTCGTAGTTGTTGTCGCTGTGGGCCGCAGCCAGGGTCACCCCCTGGGACAGGAAGTAGTCCATCACCGGCTGGATGCCGGGAATCTCGGGGGCCAGCGCCACCAGCCGCAGGTGGCCCTTCCCGGCCTCCACCATAGCCTTGGCGGCCTCCACGCTCACCTCGGGCCAGCCGGTACGGATGCCCTTCTCCCCCACCCGGTTGAGCCAGGGGCCCTCGCTGTGGATGCCCAGAATGCTGGCCCCGTCCTGGGGCCCCTCCTCCATGACGGCGGCCACGGCGGCGATGCCGCCAGTGCCCAAGGGGGTTGGAAACACATTAACCGTGCCTTGGCTGGCCAGGCCCTTCAGATATCCCTTGATGTTGGCCATGTCCTGCTCCAGAGTGAAGCCCACAGTGCCCCCGGCGGAATGGCCGCAGGTTCCGTGGTTGTGGGTGTCAAAGATGCCGGGAATGATCCGCAGGTTTCCATAGTCCACGGCATCGGGATCGGCAGCGCCGGGGGTGAACGCGGTGACGACCCCGTTCTCCACGGTCAGAACGCCCGCCTCACAGCCCTTTTCCGTATAAATTCTTTCAGACCGGATTTTCATTTCTGATCCACCTCTTTCAAATTTTTCGCGTGATGGAGAGGCCCGTCCTTGACATAGGCGGCCAGGGCGGCCTCGATCCGCTCCAGCCGGGGCAGGTCCAGGCCCACGTCCTTGGGGGTGCAGGTACCCCGCACCACCAGCTCTCCCTTCTCCACCGTCCCGCCGGTCAGCACCATGGCGTTGGGGAACACGGACAGCAGGTTGCGGCCCACCTCCTCCCGGCGGTAGAATCGGCCTGCGGCCTGGGGCAGCAGCTCCAGCAGCCTCCTGGTCCCGCGCTCCCCCTCGGGGCCGCAGGCCAGCACCAGCCGGTCACCCTTGGCGATGGCGTCCAGCACCACCACCGAAGGGATGTGGGGCAGTTCCTTGGCCAGCAGCTTGTAACCCTCGTAGGAGGCCGCCGCCTGGTCGCAGAAGGCGATAGCTACGTCCTTTCTCCCAGCCAGCTCCTCGGCCAGCTTCACCGCCACGGCCACCGACGCGGAGGCCCGGTTGAAGTTGAAGGGATTGGATCGCCCCCGCAGCAGCAGCAAGGCCCCCGCCACCATCAGAACCGCCACAATGACCAGCAGCAGCCAGGCGCCCCGCCGCGCCAGGGCGGTCCCCAGAGGCAGCCAGGCCAGCCCCGCCAGCAGGATGGCCAGCAGCAGCCGGACCACAATGTCCCTCTGCCCCGCCTTCACCGTCAGCTCCGGGTGGAAGGGATAGTACCCGCCGGGCCAGATGGCCCGAGTCAGGGTGTCGTAAGGGGCCACGATCAGCGTCCCCGCCCGGTCCAGGTCCCCGGCGATCAGGTTCGTCACCCGGAGCAGCCGTCCCGAAGCCGACTGGACCCGGATCTGCCATCCCCTGGCGGTGAGCTCCTCGCTCAGATGCTGGGCAAAGAGGTATTTTTCCCGCTTGGTCCTCCGCTTGCCCAGCGTCACTCCGTAGAGCATCATCATGTCCTGGAGGGTCATCCCGTCGTCCTCCCCTTTGTTAAGGATAGAGGGTCCAGCAAAGCTGTGACGCTCCGCCGAACCCCCCTTGCAGCGGCAGCTTACCCACCGCATGGTTGATGTACTTGCCGTTCTCAGAAGATGCCCACAGCAGCGCCCAGCAGGCTCACCAGCAGCAGGCCCAGGATCAGGGTCACAGGGCGCTTGCCCTTCTTCACCAAGAACATCATCAGCAGCACCAGGCCCAGGCTCAGCAGGCCCGGATAGATGGCGTTGAACAGGTCCAGCACCACCACGGAGGTATCGCCGACCGAGATGACCCAGTTCAGGGGCACGCCCACGGTGGTGGCGGTCATGGCCCCTACCATCATAAGCCCCAGAATGGAGGCGCTCTTGGTGGCGATGGCCATCAGGCCGCTGTTGAACACGGTATCGATGAAGCTGGTGCCCAGGGTATAGCCCAGCTTCAGCAGAACCCACTTCAGGACGGACTGGGGGAAGCCGTAGAGCAAGGCGAAGATGATGGTGCCCAGGAAGTTGCCCTGGCTGCACAGGCCGATGCCGATACCGGCGCCGATGACCCGCAGACAGTTAAAGAAAATGGAGTCGAACATGCCGGCGGTGGGACCCATAAGGGAGGCCTTGATGGCGTCGATGGTCTCGCCGGGAACTTTGCCCTCGGCGCAGTCCTTCTCCATGGCGTAGCACATGCCGGCGATGAAGTTGAAGGCCACGGCGTGGGTGTTGAAGAAAGCGTTGTGGCGAACGTACGCGCTCTTTTTGGCCTCCATATCGTCCCCGTAGATGCTCTCCAGGGCGGGAGACATGGTCATGGTGAACGCGTTGCCCTCCATCTTGGTCATATTGAAGGAAGTGAAGACCAGATGGCTGTTCCAGAACATGGATTTGAGGACCTTATTTTCCTCAGCAGTCAATGTATTCTTAGCCATTAGAAGAAATCCTCCTCACTGTTGGCGGGGCCGGAGGCGGCGGCGGTGCCACCGCTCTTCTTCGCGTCAACGATATCCTTCTGCACAAAGAACAGGGTCAGGGCGATGGCGGCGCCGATAACGGCGATGCCAAGGCTGCTCAGCCCCAGGCTCATGGCGCAGATAAAGCCCACAAAGTAGAACACACAGATGGCGGGGTCCCAGATCATGGCCAGCAGGATGCCGAAGCCGACAGCGGTCATCATGCTGCCCGCGGCGCCGAAGCCGGTGAGCACCCAGGCGGGGCAGGCGGCCAGGGCGCTGCTCAGGCCGTCCACGCCGAAGGCCACGCCGAAGAATACCACGATGGCGCTGACTGCGGCGGACAGGCCCGCCACAACCAGGGTCTGAATCTTGAACTTCACAGGCTTGCATTCGGCGGCCAGCTTCTCCCAGTAGGGGGCCAGTGCGCTGACCAGCGCCATGACTATGCTGTTGAAGGAGGCCATCACGGTGCCGATGGTCATGGACAGGGCAAGACCCGTCTCCATGGCGCCGTCGCCGCCCACCAGGATGGTGTAAGCCACGGCGATGATAGAGCCCGACAGGGCGTCGGACGGGATGGCGCCTCCAATAGCGGAGATACCCATGTAAAGGGCCTCCAACTGCGCGCCCATGATGATTCCGGTATTGAAATCACCCAGGAGCAATCCCACGATGGGAGCCACCACGATGGGACGGCTGAGGCATTGCCAGGAGAGCAGGTTCTGGTCCACCATCAGGAAGACCCAGTACGCTACTGCACAGATAATGCCGGCGGATACTGACATACAAATTCCTCCTTATTGTTTCCCTCTCCGGGGGAGTTACAGCTTGAGGACCTTCGCCAAGTCCTGGGGCGTGTGCTCCGGCGTGGTCTGCATGATGCAGTGGACGCCGGTATCAATGACCTGCTTGAAAACCGCAACCTCGTTGTCGTACGCATACAAGTTCGCGTCGTAGGTCTTGCGCATCTCGGTCCCCTGCTTGGCGGCGATACGGCCATAATTGCCCACGTTGATGACGGGGATGCCCTTGACCTCCCTGGCCACTTTCAAAAGGTTTTCAGGGGTGCTGACGATGAGCAGGATTTTCAGATTCTCCGCCCGGGGATCATTGCACAGGGCGACCGCCTTCTCCACCGTGACGATGGCCGTCTTGCAGGTGGCGGGGGCCGCCATCATCAAGGACTTCTGCATGATTTCGCTTGCCGCCGCCGTGTCGTCCGCCACAATAATGCGGTCCACACCCAGATGACGGCTCCACTTGATGGCGATCTGCCCGTGGATCATGCGCTCGTCCAGCCGTACCATTTTAATCATACGCTTTCCTTCCTTCCGCAAACTTTTTCTGATCCTGACGATCATAGATCACATTAAAAGAAATCCTCCTCCGAAGAGGCGCCGCCCCCCTCCAGGTCCACCCGGCGCAGGCACTCCCGGGCGTCTTGGATGATCTCGTCCAGCGTCTGGTCGCTGAGGGGAGCGTCCTCGCCCAGCACCGTCATCATAAAGGACATGTTCACCCCCGCCACCAACCGGGTGTTGGGCCGGTCCAGATAGGTGAACATCACCTGGTTGACGCTGCCCCCATACATATCACTGCACAAAAGCACCTCGTCCTCCGGCTCCACGGTGGCGTAGAACGCGTCCAGATGCTCCTGTACGGTGGACTGGTCCACGTAAGCGTCAAACACGGTCAGGTTGTCGCACGCGCCCAGCAAAATCCCGCAGGAGCTCTGGAGGCCGCTGGCAAATCTGCCATGAGAGGCCAAAAAGATCTTCAACACGGTGTGTTCCCCCTCGTTCATTTTATGTTCATATTCTTGCACAAAATGGCGGAAGGCTCCACACATTTTCTCGATAACAATAAATGAAATTGACAATATTCATCATTAAATAAGTGAAATTACGTGATGCAATTGTTGTAATTACACAATTATTGCACGCTATTTTTATAATAATTGCACACTTTCCCGGAGTAAATCTTCCAATGTTTTCCTCGGACTTTGTGCAAACTGCTCAATATTTTTCTGGTTTTTTGTCAAATCCGCCAGCGCCACTCCCATCGCCCGAAGGACGGGCAACTGGTCCCCGGGTATGCTGGCAAATACAATCCACTGAATCCGGTGCGCTCCCCAGTGCCCCGGCTTCGCCAGACGGTACAGGTCCAACCGTTCGCCCTTGCAAAGGCCATATTCCCCAATCACCACGGCGCAGTCGTGGCATACCATGGTCAACCGCTCCTCCCGGCGGCTGAGCCGCTCCAGCAGCCGGTTTTCGCTCTCCGGGTCCCTGGCGTACCGGGCGCAGAGATATTGCAGGGCCTGCCTCACATCATAGTAGTGAAAGTCCTCATAATAGTGAAGGGCCTCATCCGGGGGCAGCAATTCCGCAAACCGGTACGCCCCGGTCAGGATGCGGTTGTATACCCGGCGGAAGTCCTGCCCCCGCCGGGTGAGCAGGACCGTGGCGGCGGGCGCGTCATAGTTATAGCCGTATAAAGTCTCCGAATGGTCGCTGATGTGGCCCAACAGCACCGCGTCGTACTCATCCCTGTCCAGTCTCCTGATCTCATAGAGCTCCATGGGCCGGATGCTCTCGATGAGCTCGGGCCAACGCCGTTTTAGCTCCGCGGCGGTGATGGCGGCAAATTGCCCTCCTATCGCGTTGGTGACCACCAGCCGCAAGGGGTGGACGGGATATTCCACCTGCCGCAGCAGGGCGGTCACATAGCAGGAGAGCGAGGAATAGTCAAAGGGAGACAGCCGGCACCGGGTCCTCCGGCAAAGCTCCTCTCCCAGCAGCCAGGCGTATCTCGTCTCTACAGGAAGCCGCAGATAGCTGCTCTCAATGCCCCAATCAAACTGCTGATAGCCGTCCAGGCCGTACCGCAGCCGGGCCAGAATGGGCAGAATCACCTGCTCCAGCAGGGGCTGCGCGTCGGGCAAGGCGGCCAGGTCGGTCCCTGTGCTCCGTTTCACCGCCTCCAGCATAGACCGGGCGGTTTCCGCCACGCCGGTGGCCATATAGGGGGCGGTCGCCGCCGGGCTCCGGCCAAGCACCGGGTCCAGGTTGGCCAGCAGGTAGATGGCCAGGAAGGCGGTCTCCGCCTGGTCCATCCGGTAGCCGGAAAACCGCGATCCCAGCGCGCCGTATATGCTTTGGGCCAGTTGATACAGGGGGGTGGTCCGTATCTCCCGAACCCAGTCGTCGGGCAGGGATATCTCCAGCCCCGCCCGCCTCCGGTTCCGGGCGATAATGAGGTACATGGACGCCCGCTGGGAAACGCTGTCCCGTACGGCGTAAGGGCTCTCCCGCAGGAGCTTTAAAAACGCATGGCGGATATCCTGCCGCTCCTGCCCCTCACAGCCGATCCACACCAGATACTCCCGGTCCCTGGGGTCCGGCTCCACCTGATGGAAGTGGATGCCGAACAGCTCCGTCATCGCCAGCCGGACGCGGTGCTCCTCCCCCGTGACCTGGAGCCCCTGTCCGGGCGTGGAGACGACCTTCAACCGGAAGCTCTCGCAAAAGCGCAGGGCGGCCTGAAGCGGTTCCCGGAGTCCTCCGCGGCTGAGATACAGGCCCTCCGCCAGTTCGTCTACCAGCACTCCCCTTCCTGACGCCACCAGTTTCCGGGCGATATGGAACTGCCGCCCCTCCTCGTCTCTGGGCAGGTTGGTGCCAAATTCCAGGCTCAGGACATTGTAAAACTTCTTAAACCGGGTCTCATCCACAATTTGCAGGCTGTACCCCCGGTTCCTCCGGGACAGCAGCTCCACCCCGTTGTCCGCCAGCTCGGGGGCTATGGCCGCCATATCCGTTTTGATGGTGCGGCTGCTCACCCCCAGCTCCCGGGCCAGTTGTTCCGAGGTCATCGGCTCCTCCACCGCCACCAATTGCAAAAAAATTCCTCTCTGCCGGTTATTCATATGCCCTCCTCCTCAATAGTACATCGTCCATTTTAAGAAAATGGACGGCGCTTGGGGCCCCAAGCGCTCAATTTCATTTTTAAAAAAGTGAAATCATTTTACCACGCCGGCTCCCGCCCCACAAGCGGGCCCATGGAAAATTTTCCGCGCCCTCCTTGCCCGTCAGAATTTTTTATGATATGATGGCCTGACTTACGACAAACTTTTCGGGAGGCGTCTATGGAACAGAGGATTATTTTCCTGGATATTGACGGCACCATCGCCGAGCCCGGCGGCATGGCTCCCGTCCCCTCCGCCCTGGAGGCCATGGAGCGGGCCAAGGCCAGGGGGCACAAGCTGGTGCTCTGCTCTGGGCGGGGGTACAACGCGCTCCGTCCCATGCTGGACTTCGGCTATGACGCGGTGGTGGCCAACGCCGGGGCTTACATCATCTGTGACGGGCAGGCGCTGGTGGATTACGCCCTCTCCCCCGAGACCGTCCGGCGGACACGGGACCTGCTGGAGGAGGCGGAAATCCTGTACAGCATTATGTGCCGCAACGGCTTCTACAACTCCCCCGGCTACCGGGACCTGATTATACAAAGCGCCCACCGTGGCTCCAACAGCGAGCTGTCCCGCTGGATCAAGTTTTTTGAAAACGAGGAGGATGTCACTCTGGCCAACTACCGGGAGGAACCCGTCCAAAAGTTCATCTTCCTCGCCCGCTCCCCGCAGCAGCTCCAAGGCCCCATCGCCGCCCTGGAGGACGAGTTCGAGTGCTGCGTCATGGGCACCGACCAGTTCGGAACCACCAATGGGGAGTTGATCCACCGCACCCACGGCAAAGGGGCGGCAATCCGGGTTTTGTGCGGGCACTGGGGGCTTCCCCTGTCCGCCTCCGTGGCCTTTGGAGACAGCATGAACGACGCCTCCATGCTCGCCACGGCGGGCCTCGGCATCTGCATGGGCAACGGCAGCGACGAATTGAAAGTCCTGGCGGACGAGGTATGCCCGCCCTATGACCAGGACGGCGTCCTGCGGGCCATGGAAACCCACGGCCTGATCTGACCGCCCCGCCTGCCCGCATTATGGCGGCGGGCGGCCAAAACGGGACCGGTCCATAGAAATAAGGTGTTTTTATGAAATACGTCGGGAGAGCGGTAAACGTCCTGCTCTTATTGGCGGCGGTGAACGCCCTGCCACTGGTCTGGTTTTTCTACTCCGTTGCCCAGGCGTCCCCTAACTCGGGATGGTTGTACCTGCCGCTGCTGGCGGTGTTCCTCTATGTAAATACCCGCCCCCTTCCCAAACGTGGACCCACAAAACGCATCCAACGCCTGGCAGAGGGCTGCGAGCTGCTGTGGCTGTTCGGGGTGACGGTGACGGTAACGGTCGTGTTCCAGTTTGTCTGGCTGCTGGCCTGGTGCGACGCCGGCTACGGCAACGTGTTGATGGTGCTGGCGGTGGCGTTTGACCTGTTCGGCGTGGTGGTGCTGGAGGCCGTCGTCTTCTGGAACGGTATGATCCGGGTATACCTCACCTCCGTCCAGTTGGGGATCAAGCACCGGGTGCTGGCCGCCCTGTGCGGCTGGATTCCCCTGGTCAATCTCTGGTATCTGGTGAAGATCATCCGCATCTGCCGGGCCGAGGTGGAATTCGAGACGGAGAAGTGGGAGCTGGACGAGGTCCGGGCGGAGAGCGAAATCTGTAAGACCAGATACCCCCTCCTGATGGTCCACGGCGTGTTCTTCCGGGATTTCCGTTACCTCAACTACTGGGGCCGGATTCCCAGGGAACTGATCCGCAACGGCGCCACGGTCTACTATGGACAGCAGCAATCCGCCGCCGCAGTGGAGGACAGCGGCAGGGAGCTGGCCGACCGCATCCGGCAGATCGTGGCGGAGACCGGCTGCGAAAAGGTGAACATCATCGCCCACTCCAAGGGTGGCCTGGACAGCCGGGCCGCCATCGCCCACTGCGGCATGGCCCCCTATGTGGCCACCCTGACCACCATCAACACCCCCCACCGGGGCTGTATCTTCGCCGAGCACCTGCTGGGCAAGGTGCCGGAGGCCGCCCGACAGACCATCGCCTCGGCCTATAACGCCACCTTGCGGCAGGTGGGCGACCCCAACCCGGACTTCCTGGCGGCGGTGACGGACCTGACGGAGAGCGCCTGCCTGAATCGAAACAAGATCACGCCGGACGACCCCGGCGTGGTGTATGAGAGCGTCATGTCCTACTGCAAGAAGGCACGGCACGGCAAATTCCCGCTGAACATGACCTACCCCATCGTCAAACACTTCGATGGCCTCAACGACGGGCTGGTATCCGTGGAGTCCGCCAAATGGGGCGAGCAGTTCACCCTGCTGGAACCCCAGGGAACGCGGGGCATCTCCCACGGCGACGTAGTAGACCTGAACCGTGAGAACATCCGGGGCTTCGACGTGCGGGAGTTCTATGTCAAGCTGGTGGCGGATTTGAAGCGCCGGGGGTTTTGACATGGGGAGGAACTATGACGCCGCCCTGCTGGACACCCTCCGGCAGGGGCAGTACGCGGCGGAGAAAGACGGGGTGCCCATCCTGGTCAAGCCCATTCCGGAGGGCGGCGAGGATGGGGACATGGACCCCAGGCTGATCCAATCCATCCGCCCCAGGCCCCGGCAGGCCCGTGCCGCGCCCAGGCAGGAGGGCAACACCGCCATACCGGAGCAGGTCGCCGCGCTGCGGGACGCCTTCGGAACGTACAAGGGCGCCCAGGTGGTCACGGAGGGGGTGGACGCACGGGAAATATCGGTGGAGAGCGCCGACGGCTATCCGGTCCCCGTGGGCGTTTACAAACGCGTCAGCGCCGGGCGGGAGCTGCCCACGCTGGTCTACTTCCACGGCGGCGCGTTTTTGGGCGGCGGCGTACATATTGTGGACCAGATGTGCCGGGTGCTGGTGCGGGAGCTGGACTGCGTGGTACTCAGCGTGGACTACCGCCTGTGCCCCGAGGCCCACTACCCCCAGCCGCTGGACGACTGCTGGGCCGTGACCCGATGGGCCTTTGACCACGCCGGGGAGCTGGGCGCGGCAAAGAAAAAGCTGGCCGTTTCCGGCGACTCCGCCGGGGGCAACCTGGCGGCGGCGGTCACCCTCCGGGACCGGGAGGAGGGGACGGGCATGGTGGGCATGCAGGCCCTTATCTATCCCCCGGTGAACCTCTCCGGGCGGCACACGGAATTTTATCACGGGGCCGACCCCGCCCAATATCACAGAAGCAAACGCCATGCCAAGCTGACAGGCGCCATGTACCTGATGATGGCCGGTCGTGAAGAGCTGCGGCGCGACGTGTATTTGCAGGGCTATGAAACGCCGGAGCACATCTATGTGTCGCCGCTTCTGGACGATTTCCACGCCCTGCCGCCCACGCTGCTGGCCTTTGGCGAACACGATTTCCTGGCCTTTGAGGACTTTGCCTATGCCCGCCACGCCGTCAAGGCGGGGGTGGAGCTGAACACCATCGTCTACCGGGGGCTGGGGCACGGGTTTGCCGACCAGATCGGCGTCCTCCTCCAGGGGGAAGACCTGATGGCCGAGATCGCCGCCATGATGAAATCGGTCCTGTAGAAGAAGTCAAAACCGCCCCCCGCCGCAATGAACGCGGCAGGGGGCGGTTTTGGTTTGTGCAAAAACGGAGTTATCCCGCGGAGCTCAAAATCGCAAACGCGGTTTCCGCGTCCACGTCATACGTGAAGATGGATACGGCCACGTCGCCATGCCACACGCCCACGTTAATGCCGCCCTCCCAAGAGAACCGCTGCCTTCCCATCCCGCCGCAAGAAAATCGCAAGAATTTTATAACAGCTTTGCAAGTCCGCCGCAGAAAACCCTTCAAACATAAACCACCCCGTTCTGTTATCGTTTGAAGTGACAGAACGGGGCGCTCTTCCGCCTCTGAAAGGAGTTTTTATCATGCGAAAGACAATTCTTGTGCTGTTCGGCGGCTGCTCCTCCGAGCACGGCGTGTCCCTCCAGTCCGCCCAGGCGGTGCTGGAGCACCTGGACCGGAGCAAATATCAGCCTCTGACGGTCGGCATCACCCGGACGGGGCAGTGGCTTTGCTATCGCGGGCCGGCGTCCGCCATCGGCGACGGGAGCTGGGAACAAAGCGGGGACGGCCTGACCCCCTGCGCCCTGGCCCCGGACCGTGACCGCCATCAACTGCTCCTGCTGGGCGACCGGGTCAGCCGTTTGAGCTTTGACGCGGCCTTCCCCGTCCTCCACGGCAAAAACGGCGAGGACGGCACGGTACAGGGCCTGCTTGAGCTGGCGGGTATCCCCGTCGTCGGCTGCGGCGCCCTGTCCAGCGCCCTTTGTATGGACAAGGATAGAGCCCACAAGCTGGCCGCGCTGGCGGGGATCGACGTGCCCCGCGGGACAGTTTTCCGGCGCGGCGCGTCCCAGGCGGAATTGGACGAGGCGGCGCGGGAGCTGGGCTTCCCCCTGTTCGTCAAGCCGGTGCGGGCGGGATCATCCTGCGGCATTGCCAAAGCCAACCGACCGGACCAATTGCCCGCCGCAGTGGCCGAGGCCTTCCGCCATGACCGGGAAATCATCCTGGAGCAAGCCGTCCCCGGCTTCGAGGTGGGCTGCGCCGTGCTGGGCAACGAGACGCTCACTGTGGGCCTGTTAGACGAAATCGAGCTGTCCGGCGACTTCTTCGACTTTGACGAAAAATACACCCTCAAAACCTCCGCCATCCACTGCCCCGCCCGCGTTTCCCGGGAAAAGGCGGCGGAAATCCAGCGGGCCGCGAAAACGGTGTACCGGGCGCTGGACTGCCGGGTGTTCGCCCGGGTAGACTTCTTCCTCACCCCGGACGGGCGGGTGGTGTTCAACGAGGTGAACACCATACCCGGCTTCACCTCCCACAGCCGCTACCCCACCATGATGAAGGGCGTGGGCCTGGACTTCACCGCCCTGCTGGACCGGCTGGTGGAGCTGGGGACCCGGCCATGAGGTCGGTAAAGCTGCGCCGGGATCAGACCGTCCGGGGGCCGCTGATCCTGGTGAACGCCGACCATCCCCTGGCGGAGGCCCCCGCCCCCCAACTGGCCCCGCCGGACCCTCTTCACCCAAACATTCTGTTGGAACGGCAGGCCGCCGGGCTGCTGGACGCCTGTGTCCGCGCCGCCGGGGGCTGGCAGGCCATCGTCCCTGTGTCCGGCTGGCGGAGCCTGACTGAACAGCGCTTCCTCTGGGCCGACACCTGGGATAAAGAGGGCGCGGACTTCACCCGCAAATACGTGGCCCTGCCCCGGTGCAGCGAGCACCAGACCGGCCTTGCCATCGACCTGGGGGAACAGGCGGAGCACATCGACTTCATCCGCCCCCGTTTCCCGGAGGAAGGCCCCTGCGGCCGGTTTGGCCGTCTGGCAGCGGATTACGGCTTTCTCCGGCGTTACCGCCGGGAAAAGGAATCCGTCACCGGCATCGCCGAGGAACCCTGGCACTTCCGCTATGTGGGCGTGCCCCACGCCCGGCTTATGGAGGAAAACGGCCTGTGCCTGGAGGAGTACGGCGATTTCCTGCGCGGCGGACCAAAAACCTGTACCCTGTCCAACGGCAGGCGGGTGACGGTCTCCTACCTGCCCTGTCCCAATGAAGAGACAGAGCTGTCCGCGCCGGACAACGCCTGTCTCCAAATCTCCGGCCACAACGACGGCGGATTTATCGTCACGGTGTGGGAGGCGGTATCATGAGCGTCCGCCCGAACCGCCCCGTCCTGGACCGCTTTCGGCTGATCGCGGCGGCATTGGTGGTATGCATCCACACCGGACCGCTGTCCGGCGTCAGCCCCGGCTGGGATTTCTGGCTCACCGGCGTGCTGGCCCGGATCGCGGTGCCCTTCTTTTTCATGGTCAGCGGATATTTCCTGGCCCGGAGCGATTGGAAAAACACGGGGCGTTTTCTGAAAAAGACCGCCCTCACCTATCTGGCGGCGGCAATCCTCTACCTTCCCCTGAATCTGTACGTCGGCGGCTATGGGCCGCTGGAGTGGGTGAAAAAGCTGCTGGCAGACGGCACGCTGTACCATCTGTGGTATTTCCCCGCGGTGCTGCTGGGGGCGCCCATCGTGCGGGGCCTCTCCCGGCTGGGACAGCCCGCCGCCCTTATCATTGCGGCGCTTTTGTACCTCATCGGCCTGGGCGGGGACAGCTATTACGGCCTGGCCGCCTCCCTGCCCGGTCCGGCGGCGTTCTACGGGGCGGTGTTCGCCCTGTTCGACTACACCCGGAACGGCCTTTTTTTCGCCCCGCTGTTTCTACTGCTGGGGGCGGCGGGAAAACGGTGGAGCACCCAGGCTTCCCTGACCGGCGCGGCCCTCTCGCTGGCGGCCATGACCGCCGAGGGCTTCCTGCTCCGGCATCTGGAGTGGCCCCGGCACGACAGCATGTACCTGACCCTGCCCCTGTGCATGGCGTTTCTCTTCTCCCTCCTGCTCGCCCGCAATCAGGGAGAGAACCGCCGGGCCCGGCGGTTGTCCCTGCTGATCTACCTGCTCCACCCCTGGTCCATCGTCCTGGTGCGGGGCGGGGCCAGGGCGTTGAAACTCACCCCGTGGCTGGTGGAAAACAGCCTGGGCCACTTCGCCTCCGTCCTGCTCCTCACCCTCGCCGCCGCCCTGGTTCTGGACGCGCTGCGGCCCATCCGCCTGAACCCCACGGCGCGTGCGTGGCGGGAGATCGACCTGGACGCCCTGTCGCACAACGCCAGGGTTTTGCAGGCCCGTCTGGCCCCCGGATGTGAGCTGATGGCGGTAGTGAAGGCGGACGGCTACGGCCACGGCGCCGCTGCCGTGGCCCGGCGGCTGCAAACAAGCGGCGTTCGCGCCTTTGCCGTGGCCTGCCCTGCCGAGGGAATCGCCCTGCGGCGGGCGGGAATCCGGGGGCTGGTCCTGGTTCTGGGCTATACCCCGGCGGAGCAAGCGCCTCTGCTGCGTCGCTGGCGGCTGACCCAGGCCGTAGCCGACGAGGCCCACGGCAGGGCGTTGAACGCTACAGGGGCTCCCGTCCACGTTCACCTGGCCGTGGACACCGGAATGCGCCGCCTGGGGGTTCCAGCGGAGGACGCCGACGCCCTGGCCCGCCTGTACGGGATGAAAAACCTCCGCATTGACGGGATTTTCTCCCACCTGTGCGTCTCCGACCACCTGGACCGGGAGGCTTTGGACTACACCCAAGCCCAGCTCGCCCGCTTTTACGGCGCGGTGGACCGCCTGCGCAGAGACGGCCTGGACCCCGGCAAAATCCACATCCAGGCCAGCGGCGGCATCCTGAACCTCCCGCCCCAGCCCTGCGCCTACGCCCGTGCCGGCATCGCCCTCTACGGCGCCGCCGGCGGCGGCGCTTCCCCCGCCCTGGACGCCGGGCTGCGGCCCGTGCTGTCCCTGCGGGCGCGGGTGGCGTGCGTGCGGCGGCTGCGGCCCGGAGAGAGGGCGGGCTACGGGCTGGACTTCCAGGCGGAGCGGGACACCCTGCTGGCGGTGGTGTCCATCGGCTACGCCGACGGCCTGCCCCGGGAGCTGGCCCGGAACGGCGGGCGGGTGTTGCTCCACGGGCAATCCTGCCCCATGGTGGGGCGCATGTGTATGGACCAGCTTTTCGTGGATGTTACCGGCCTTCCCCAGGTCCGCCCCGGTGACGCCGCCACCCTCATCGGCCAGGACGGGGCGCTGACCATCCGTGCGGAGGAGGCGGCCCGGCGGTGCGGCACAATCCCCAACGAGCTGCTGTCCCGGTTGGGGCCGCGGCTGGGCACAGCCCGCCGATAATCGAACCGGACAGGCGGAGCTCCGCCTGTCCGGTTTTGCCGCGCCCGCCGCCGTCTTGCCGGAAGCGCCTTCAGGGTGTATGATAACAAAATAAAAAAATATGCAGCCACATGCAACCACCCTTGATTTTTCCTGAGTAGATGGGTGAAGGGCCCAATCAAACTTTGAGGAGGTGTTTTGGATGGAAGACAGCCGTATTGTGGAGCTTTACTGGTCCCGCTCGGAGGACGCCATTGTCCACACGGCGGACAAATACGGGAAATACTGCTATTCCATCGCATACCATATCCTGGCCGACGGCGGGGACGCGGACGAAGCCGTCAACGACACCTATCTGGGGGCCTGGAACGCCATGCCGCCCCACCGACCATCCGTGCTGTCCACGTTTCTTGGGAAAATCACCCGGCGCATTTCCATCAACCGCTGGAACGGGAAAAAAGCGGGCAAGCGGGGAAACGGGGAAATCCCGCTGGCCCTGGACGAGCTGGCGGAGGCCGTCCCGTCCCGAGACACGCCGGAGCACGCCGTGGCCGCCGGGGAGCTGGCAGAGTCCATCGACCGCTTTCTGGCCTCCCTGCCGCAGACGGAGCGGGATCTGTTCGTCTGCCGCTACTGGTTTCTGGCCCCTATCGCGGAGCTCGGCGGGAAATTCGGCTTCAGCCAGAGTAAAACAAAATCCGCCCTGCTCCGCACGCGCAGCAAGCTGAAGGCCCATTTGGAAAAGGAGGGGTTCCTTTGAACGGCAAACTGTTTTTGGACGCCATGGAGGGCATCCAGGACGAATACATCCTCAGCGCCCAGGCCCGCCTCGGCTATATTCCGGCCAAGGGCAAGCGCCGGGGCCTTCCCGTCAGGCGGGCCTTCACCGTGGCCCTGGCGGCGGCGCTGGCGCTGCTGTGCACCGTGGCCGCGGCCATGGCGGTGAGCCCGGAATTCCGTCAGGCCGTGATCTCCCTGTTCCAGCTCGGCGAGGTGGAGCGGATACCCGGCGTCCCGGAGGACGCCAACGAGGTAAAGCAAATCACCATCGGCGGCAAGGTGTCCGCCCAGTATGTGAAGCTGGAGGGAGCCTGGTACACCGACGACGGGCAGGAACTCCTCCTGCGGTGGGATGCGGAGCCGGAGAGCGTCTGGGACCGCCAGCCGGAGCATTTCTACGACCTGGTCGGCGGCGAATTGGTGGAGGTGGGGGCGGACGCCCCGGAAACCACCGCCCATCTGAGCTGGCTGGGCTGGGAGATCGACATCCGCTTCCGCTCCTTCCCCCACAACGATCGGCTCTACGTCTATGACCAGGCCGTCACGGGCTTCGGCGGCCCCGACCTCCCCGCCGGAACGGTATACGCCGAGCGCCTGGGCTCCCGCACCGACATGGCGGTGCTCCGGGGGGAATGCTACCAGCCGGTGGACACCAGCCGGGCCTGGATCTGCGACCTGAAAACCGGCCAGGTTTGGGACGTGCTGGCGGAGTGCGGCTTCGCCGAGGACAGCGCGCTCGGCCCGGTCCTGTTCGCCGAGGATTTGAAGCACGCCCTGGTCCGGGCGTGGGACGGCGTCCCCGGCTCCGGGCTGACCCCTTACCTGGCAGACCTGGAGGAAAAGACCTATACCCCGCTCAGTGAGCTGATGGGCCTGGACATCGAAACCACCTTCGGCCGCTATGAGGCCACCTTCTGCGGCAGCGACACGGTGGTGCTGGCCATGGCCCCCCTGTGGCGGCCCGAGCCCACCAGCGTGTGGGCCTACCACATCCCCAGCGGCATGACCGCGCCTACGGTGCAGAAGGAGGCGGAGCTGGAGGAGATTTGGTCCGGAGACCCCTATGGTCAGTTCCTGGCCCAGCAGGTGGATGAGGACGGCTGCGTCACCATCCTGGACCTGCACACCGGGGGCCGGGTGAAGCTGGAGGGCATCACCGTCGCCCAGGGGCAGCGCTGCTATCTCAAGGCCAACCCCTCCCAGACCAAGCTGCTGTGGGCGGAATGGGACGGCGGGGCCAACCTAAGCCGGCTGGGCGTGGTCGATCTGGAGCGCGGGGTGTTCACCGCCTTCGCCCGGGAGAACCTGGACATCCAGTATAACGATGTGACCTTCTGGATGGGGGACAACCGGGTGGCGGTCATGATGGACCTCCACACCGGCGAACCCTATGACTCCTATTCCACCAGCGAATATTACCTGTGCGTCTACGAATTCTAAACGGGAGGATTTGCAAAATGAAACCATTCTGTCTGCTTGTTCCAGGGCTGGTCCTGGCCCTGATCCTCACCGGCTGCGCGGCGGACGCGGCAATGCCCGCCCAGCCGCCGGAGCCGTCCCCCGCCCCGGCGGCGGAGTCCGCCCCACCCCCCGCCAAAGCCCCCGTTCCCGTCCCGGCCGAAGCGCCCACCCCCTCCCAGGCCGAGCCGTCCCAAGAGCCCGAAGAGGGCGACTACTTCGACAACGCCCTGTTCGTGGGCGACTCCATCATGGAGGGCGTCCGCCAGTACGTAGCCGCCCGGCGGCAGGAGGGCGAGGCATTGGGCACGGCCCAATTTCTCACCTCCACCACGGGAATCTCCCTGGCTGATTTAACCGGGGACCGGGAGCCGGGCGTCCAATTCAGCTACAAGGGTGAGGCGCGGCCCCTGGAGGACATTGTGGCGGACATCGGCCCCCGGCGGGTATTCCTGCTGCTGGGGCTGAATGACCTGGCCTCCGACCCGGACCCGGTGGTAGAGGATGTGGTGAGCCGTTACACCCGGCTGATTTTGAACCTCCGCTCGGCCTGCCCCGGGGTGGAGTTCATCGTCATCACAAATCCGCCCAAGGTGGCCTCCCAATGGCTGCCGGACTACACCGCCAACCGGAATTTCGGCAACGCGCTGATCGGTGAATTTGTGGACGAACTCAAGGCGATATGCCCGGAGTGGAACATCGAGTATGTGGACGCGTACGAGGCGCTCAAAGACGAAAACGGCGCGCTACCCGACGACTACTGCCGGGACGGCTTCCTCCATCTGAACCACCGGGGCGCGTCGGTGGTGGTGGACGCGCTGGAAGCCTTTGCCGGGGGGCGGTGACGGGTATGCGCAGGTATCTGATTGTCCTGGCGGCCTTGGCCCTGCTGCTGTCCGGGTGCCGGGGGGAGGCAAAAGAACTCCCGGCACCCGCGGAGCTGTTCGCCGAGATCCAGGCCGAGGTGGAATTGCCGGAAATGATAAACACCGCCGAGACAGACTTGGAAGCCCTGACCGGCATCGGACCGGACAGCTACGACAGTGCGGTATGCTATCGGCTATGCGAGGGCACGGCCCCGGACGAGCTCATCATCGTCCGGGCCAATTCCGCCGGGGACACGGACAAGATCCAGGAGCTTCTGGAAAAGCGGCTGGATGATAAGCGGGAAGCGGGCACGCTCTACCTGACGGAATACCAGCCCATGCTCCAGGCCGGGGTAGTCCGGCGGGACGGGCTGACCGTCTCGCTGATCGTGTCCGGCCAAGTGGAGGAAATCGCCCGGGTCTATGACGACAGCCTCCAGGCCGTCACTGGTCCTGGGTGACGGTCATATTGGGCCAGCGCGCCTCTATGCGCTCGTCGCCGTACTGCCGGTCCAGAAACTGCTCAAAGCTGTTGGCCGGCTCCGGGTACACTGCCCGGACGTTGTAGCGCACCATGGCCGCGCTGGTCAATATGGTGTTGCAAGCCATAAACAGCAGCACAATCCAGGTTGCGATTTTTCCCGCCAGGGGCGGAACGGACTCAATCCCCCTGGACATGGGCGGATAGATGACCTTGATCCACACCACCGCCAGCACGCCCCAGAAGAAGCAAAACAGCACGTTGGTCCGCCCGCCGATGTTCAGCGGCATATCGCTGTAGTCCCAAAACACCGTACCGAACACCAGCTCGGTAAACACGCTGCACATGTACTCATAGGACCCGCCGATGACGAAGCCCGCAGCAAACACATAGCGGTCGTCCTTGTCCGCCAGCCGCCGGAGGGTCACCGTCAGCACCACCGCCCCCAGTCCCCAGACAAAGCTGAACGGGCCATAGAGCACGCTGGAGCGGTTCATCCACTGGCCGTCCACCAGGCCGCACCAGAAGGTCTCGATGACGTCCCCCAACAGGGCGGACACCAGGAACACCCACACCAGTTTGTCCCAGCACAGGCCCTTGGCAAAGGTATACGCCCCCTGCTCCTGCCCGTCCGCCTGCTGTATCCCCGGATAGGCCTTTTGCAGGCGCTTCCACACCATGTTGTAGAGCCAGGCGGCCAGCCTCCCCTGCTTTCCCTCCGCCAACCGCTCCTCGTAGGGGGATGCGTCCCCGGTACGCACGGCGTAAAACACCGCAGAAAAGTCCAGCGCCGTCAGCGTCAGCACAACGACGACCACAACCCGCTTGGCTGGCTCGGGCGTCAGCATCACCCCCGCCATCAGCACCGGGTGGATCATGAGGTATACCAGATAGTAGACCGCCGCCACGGCGACGGAGGCCAGCACCCCCTTCCCGGTGCCGGACAGCAGGCGGCTGCGCTCCTGATTCCACTCGATTTTTGGCCCTACCCGGCGGAAAAAGTGGTCGGCCACGCTCTCCACCACGGCGGCGGCCACCATAACGGTCAGGAAGGACAGGACGTGGCGGTCCGCCAGGGTGGGCAGCACCAGGATCAGCAGGTCGAAGGTGACGCCGTAGGCCAAAATCAGCGGCAGGCTCAGGACGCCCCGGTTGCAGAACTGCCGCCGGGTGACGGTGTAGTATCCCGCCTCCGCGACCCACCCCAGGAAGGAATAGATCAGCAGATAGAGCCCTAAATCAGTTATGCTGTACATGGATGGTCACAGCCTTTCTCTCTCGTTCGGTTTCGTTCCCTATACTTTACCCAATTTTCGCCAAAAAAGCAAGAGCGGACGCAGACATTGACAGATCGGCCCGCCCCCGCTAAAATAGTTTGGGATGATATACAGGGAGGGAACAATGTGGATCAAGATCTGACAAAGGGGCCGGTGATGCGCTCCATGCTGCGCTTCGCCGTCCCCATGATTTTGGGCGACCTGCTCCAGCAGTGCTATAACGTGGCCGACACTCTCATCGTGGGCCGGTATCTGGGTCGAAACGCCCTGGCCGCCGTGGGCTCCTCCTTTACGCTCATGACCTTTCTCACCTCCATCCTGCTGGGCCTGTGTATGGGCAGCGGGGCGGTGTTCTCCATCCGCTTCGGCCAGCGGGACGCCGACGGCCTCCAAGAGGGGGCCCACGCCGCTTTCGCCCTCATCGCCGCCCTGACCCTGGCGCTGAACGCCGCCGCCTTCGCCTGCCTGGACCTGATCCAGGGTTTCCTCCGGGTGCCGGAGGAGGTGTGGGGGATGATGCGGGAGTACCTGCTGGTCATCTTCTGCGGCATCGCCGCCACCTTTTTGTACAATTACTTCGCCTCCTTCCTCCGGGCGGTGGGCAATTCCATGGCGCCCCTCCTCTTCCTGGCGGCGTCCGCGGGGCTGAACATCGCGCTGGACCTGTGGTTCGTGCTGGGGCTGAAGCGGGGCGTACCCGGCGCGGCGGAGGCCACCGTCATCGCCCAGTACGTCGCGGGCCTTGGCATTACGGCCTATACGCTGGTCAAATATCCCCGCCTCCGCCCCGCAAAGGGCTTCCGGATCAAGCTCTCCCGGGTGCGGGAAATCGCCGGATCCTCCATCCTCACCTGCGTCCAGCAATCGGTGATGAACCTGGGTATCCTGCTGGTCCAGGGGCTGGTAAACAGCTTCGGGCCCACGGTGATGGCCGCCTTCGCCGCAGCGGTAAAGATCGACGCCTTTGCCTATATGCCTGTCCAGGACTTCGGCAACGCCTTCTCCACCTTCATCGCTCAGAACTACGGCGCGAAAAAAGAGGAGCGCATCCAGGCGGGGCTGAAAGGCGCGGCGGCCGCTTCCATCCTCTTTTGCCTGGCGGTGTCCGCGCTGGTATTCGCGTTTGCCCGGCCCCTCATGGGCCTGTTTGTGGAGGCCTCGGAGGTGGAAACCATCGCGGAGGGCGTGCGCTACCTGCGCATTGAGGGCGCGTTCTACTGCGGCATCGGCTGCCTGTTCCTGCTGTACGGCCTGTACCGGGCGGTGAGCCGGCCGGGTATGTCGGTGGTGCTGACGGTGGTCTCCCTGGGCACGCGGGTGGCGCTGGCCCATATTCTCTCCGCCCTCCCCACCGTAGGCGTGGCGGGCATCTGGTGGTCGGTGCCCATTGGATGGTTCCTGGCGGACGCCGTGGGACTGGCCTACTACCTGCTCCGGCATAAACGGCTGCTGGCCTGGGATGAACCCGCTTTTTCATAAAATCCTCGGTTTTTATCACCCCGGAAATATTTTAATTTACAAACGGCCATCCCTGCTATATACTAATTTATCTGGCAAATTATTTAAACTTCCGGGACGGGCCGTAAGCTCCATCGCCCCCCGGCGCCCAAAGGAGGGCCCGGCCATGAAGCTCATCGTCAACACCATTACCGCCGTCTACAACCTGCTGTGGGGCGACCTGTTCGCCATTCCCCTGCCCGGAGGAGGCTCGCTGGGGATTTCTCTGCTGGTGCTGCTGCTCATCCCCACCGGCATCTTTTTCACCATCCGCACCCGGTTCCTCCCCATCCGTCTCTTTCCGGAGATGCTGCGGGTGACGGCGGAGAAACGGACCAACCGGGAGGGGAATGCCATCTCCGGGGTACAAGCCCTCATCGTGTCCACCGCCACCCGGGTGGGCATGGGCAACCTCATCGGCGTGGTGGCGGCCATCTCCGGGGGCGGCGCGGGAGCCGTGTTCTGGATGTGGATCACCGCCCTGATCGGCTCGTCCACCGCTTTCATCGAGGCCACCCTTGCCCAGCTCCACAAGGAGGAGGACCCCCTCTACGGCGGCTGGCGGGGCGGCCCGGCCTACTATATTCACAACTTCGCCAAGGAGAAGCGGGGCGGGAAAATCGGGCGGTATTCCGTGACCGCCGTGTTGTTTGCCGTCTCCGGCCTCATCTGCTGGTGCGGCATCAGCCAGGTAATCGCCAACTCCGTATCCTCCGCCTTCCAGAACGCCTTCCACATCGAACCCATCTACACCGCCGCCATCCTGGTGGCCCTGTCCGCCGTCATTGTGCTGAGGAAAAATGCCACCGTGCGGGTGCTGGACGTGCTGGTGCCCATCATGGCGGCCTGCTACTTCATCATCACCCTCATCCTCATCGGCATGAACATCACTGTGCTGCCTGACGTGTTCCGGCGCATCTTTGAGGAGGCTTTCGGCATCCGCCAGGCGGTGGCGGGGGGCTTTGGCGTCGTCATCATGAACGGCGTGAAGCGGGGGCTGTTCTCCAACGAGGCGGGGTCCGGCTCCGCCCCCTGCGCCGCTGCGGCGGGGGACACCTCCCACCCCGCCAAGACCGGCCTGCTCCAGGCTCTGGGCGTGTTCATCGACACCATCGTCATCTGTAGCTGCACCGCTTTCATCATCCTGGTGACCCCGGCGGAAAAGGTGGCCGGGCTGGAGGGCATGGACTTGCTCCAGACCTCCATGCAGCACCATCTGGGGCAGTTCGGGGTGGTGTTCATCGCGCTGATCTTGTGGCTGTTCAGCTTCTCCACCTTCGTAGGAATTTTGTTCTACGCCCGGTCCAACGTAGCCTACCTGTTCGGGGACAACTGGCTGTCCCAGACCTTGTACAAGGTGCTGGCCCTGGCCATGCTGTTTGTGGGCGGGCTGGCGGCGTACACCTTTGTGTGGGACCTGGGCGACGTGGGAGTTGGGCTGATGACCGTGTTCAACATCATCGTCATCATCCCCATGTCGGGACAGGCCCTCGCCTCCCTCCGGGACTACGAAGGCCAAATGAAGAAGCGCAAACTGGAGTAAAAAAGGGTCCGGTTTCCGTGGAAACCGGGCCTCTTGACTGCCGAACCTCCGCTTGGCAATTAACCAGCGGTTATCAAACGCTGCTCCGTTCTTAATTTCGCCTCCATTGAAACGTCCCGCTCCATCCTTTATACTATCCTCATGAAACCCGTACAGGAGGCGCATAACATGGAACTGAAAATTGGAGCAAGGGTAGCCCAGCTTCGCAGGAAAAAGGGCTTGACTCAGGAACAACTGGCCCAGCGCCTGGGGGTGTCCGCCCCGGCGGTGAGCAAATGGGAGTCGGACAGCTCCTATCCCGACATCACCCTGCTGTGTCCGCTGGCCCGGGCGCTGGGGGTCAATGTGGACACGCTGTTGCAGTTTGAGGAGCAGATTTCCCCCCAGGAGGCGGTGGAGCGGGTGAACGCCGCCATGGACACGGCCCGGCAGGAGGGCTGGGAGGCGAGCCAGCGTATCTTGGACGAGCTGTTACACCAGTACCCCAGCTCGGACGCGCTGAAATACAATGCCGCCCTAGCCCAGAACGTCTTTCTGATGCTGGACCCAGGGGCGGCCCCAGAGCTTCAGCGGCAGTGGAGCGCCCGGAAAGTGGAGCTGCTGGAGGAGCTTCACGCCGCCGGGACGGGTTCCTATTGGGAGTCCGCCACCCTCATGCTGGCCCAGTCCGCCGCCATGGAGGACCGGTTCCAGGAGGCGGAAGCCCTGCTGGCGGAGCTTCCCGAACAGGCCATCGACCCCACGGTGGTCAAGGCTCAAATCTTTCTCAAGAAGGGGGAGCCGGAGGAGGCGCTGAAGGTCACGCAGAAGCGCCTGCACACCCTGGCGTGGCTGGTCCAGAGCTGTTTGAGCGCCATGGTGTTCCCCGGCGTGCTGGACACGGAACGGGCGCTGGAGGTGTGCCGGGTCTATCAGGAAATAGACCGGCTGTTCGGGCTGGGCGGGCTATATGACGGGCTGTTTTTGGAGGTCTACACCAAGGCGGGCCGGTGGGAAGAGGCAGCGGACCGGCTGGAGCGCTACGTGGAAGCCACACTGGGCACGGTGACGGTCCCCAGACCGGAGCTGTTTGCGCCGGGGGTGGAGACGGAGAAAAAGCCCGCCTCCTCGCCGGAGGTCCGGTTCCTGCTGGTCAAAGAGCTTGAGGAGGGGGAGGAGTTCCGGCCCCTCCTGGGCTATGAGAAGGGCCGGGCGGCGCTGGAAAAGCTGAAAGCGAACGTGGAGGCGTGCTGAGCTGATGGACAAAGCCGCCGCGGGGCAGGAATCGAATCCCTGCCCCGCGGCGGCTTTTCTCCGTCAGGAGCAGCCCTTTCCCTATTTCAACAACCCCTGAATCAAAATCACCAGAATCAGCGCCGGCAGCACAAACTGAAAGTAGGGCTTCAACGCACGGGGCATTTTGACCCCCTTTCCGGTGTTGGCCTCCTCCAGATACCGGTCGAAGCCCCAGCCCCATTTGGTGACGCAGAACAGCAGGTACACCAGCGACCCCAGGGGCAGCAGCAGGTTGGACACCAAAAAGTCCTCGATGTCCAGCACCTGCCCTACGCTGCCGTTGGGAAGCGTGGCCTCAAAGTACCACAGGTTATACCCCAGCACACAGGGCATACTGGCAAGGAGGACGAACGCCCCGTTCACCAGCGCCGCCTTTTTCCGGCTCCAGCCGAAGTTGTCGATGCACCCGGCCAGCAAATTCTCGAACACGGCGATGACGGTGGAGAAGCTGGCAAAGGACATGAACAGGAAGAACAGCGACCCCCACAGCCGCCCCCCGGCCATGCCGGTGAACACCTTGGGCAGGGTGATGAAAATGAGGGACGGCCCCGCGTCCGGCGTCACCCCAAAAGAAAAGCAGGCGGGGAAAATGATAAGGCCGCTCATCAGCGCCACAAAGGTGTCCAGGCCGCAGATGCGCACCGCCTCCCCGGCCAGGGTATTGTCCCGGCTCATGTAGCTGCCGAAAATCTCCATGGCGGCGATGCCCAGGCTCAGGGTGAAGAACGCCTGGTTCATGGCGGCGGTGACCACCTTGCCCAGGCCCTGCTCCACCGCCCGGCCAAAGTCGGGCAAGAGGTAGAATTTCACGCCCTCTCCCGCCCCGGGGAGGGTCAGGCTGTGTACCGCCAGCACCACAATGAGGCCCAGCAGCCCCATCATCATCACCTTGGTCACCCGCTCCAGCCCCCCCTGGAGGCCCAGGGAGCACACCAGGAAGCCCGCCAGCACGGTGACCGCCATCCATACCGTCATCTCGGCGGGGTTGGCCCGCATGGCGGAAAACACTCCGTCCACCGCCTCGCTGGTCAGGCCGGCGAAGGCGCCCCCGGCGAACTTGAAGAAATAGCCCAGCATCCAACCGGACACGGTGGTGTAATACATCATCAGCAGGTAGCACCCGATCAGGCAAAACCAACCGTGAATGTGCCACTTGGACCGGTCAGGCTCCAGCGCCTTGTAGCCCAGCACCGCGCTCTTGCGGCTGGCCCGGCCCAC
Source organism: uncultured Oscillospiraceae bacterium (assembly GCA_910579155.1). The sequence goes on from CAJTTS010000022.1 coordinate 32,262, forward strand.
CGCCAGCTCCATGGTCAGCACGGGCACGCCCATAATCACCAGAAACAGCAGGTAGAACAGCACGAACACCCCGCCGCCGTTTTCCCCGGTGACATAGGGGAATTTCCACACGTTGCCGATGCCGATGGCGCACCCGGCGCTTACCAGCAGGAAGCCCAGCCGGGAGCGGAAATTTTCTCGTTTCATCTGCCTCTCTCCTCTCACAAGTTTCCTCATTGTATCGGACCGGGGGAAAAATGTCAATCCTTTTCCGCCCTTCCATCCCGGCCATATTTGTGGTATACTGTGGGAAAATGATTTTGGGAGGGGCGCTCATGGATCAGAAACGCCGGAAAATTCTCTACCACTACACCGATTTCCAGGCCCTGGACGGCATCCTCCGCTGCGCCCAGCTCCGGGTAAACAACGTGCTGAACATGAACGACTCCGCCGAGATGCGCCACTTCATGAACCGCCTGTCCTCCGCCATCGTAGACCGGCTGAGGCGGGAAGGACGGCCCGAACAGGCCCTTCAAATAGCGGCCCTGTTCGCCCGTGAGATGCACAAGGAGTATTCCGCTTTTGCCGCCTGCTTCTCGTTCCACCGGGACGACGCCGCCCAATGGGAACGGTACGGAAACCGGGGCCGGGGCGTATGCATCGCTTTCCGGCGGGAATACTTACAGAATATTGCCACCGGCCCCCTGTCCCTCCAGGCGGTCTACTACCTGGACGACATGGCAGGCCATCCTATGGTGGATACGTTCTGCGCCCTGGCGCACGCCGGGATCGGGCCGCTCACGCTGGAAAACCCCGCCGTGCGCCACGCCCTGCGGGAGGCGTGGGCCTGCTCGGTGTCCTTCAAGCACCCCTCCTTTGCCACGGAGTATGAGATGCGGCTGGTGGTCTCCCCCTTCGACCACGCCGAATTCGGCGTGCGGCCCTGTTACCACGTGTCCAAGGAGCGCATTAAGAAATACTACCCCCTGGATTTGAAATCCATGTGCCAAAATATCGGCGTGGGCCTGGAGGACCTGGTGGAGGAGATCATCATCGGCCCGGACTCCACCCAATCGCTGTCCATTTTCCAGGACTATCTCCGGGACAACGGCCTGCCCTCCCTGGCGGAGCGGGCGTCCCTGTCCGACTGCCCCCTGCGGGGGCTGGCGCCGTGAGCGTCCTGCATCGGAGGCTATATTTGATGAGAAAAATCTGCGCTTGTTTCCTCCTGCTGGCCCTGCTGCTGCCGGCCTGTAGCCGGGAGCGGCCCCAACCCTCTTCCCCGTCCGCTCCGTCCCCCTCCCCCGCCAGCGCGGTGACCTTCACCGACGACCTGGGCCGGGAGCTGACGGTGAACCCGCCCCGGCGGGTAGCCGCCCTCATCGGCAGCTTTGCCGACGTGTGGTTGCTGGCGGGTGGGGAGGACTCGCTGGTTGCCGCCGCCGGGGACGCCTGGACCTCCCTGGGCCTGGACCTGGGGGAGAAAACCATCAACCTGGGCTCGGTAGCGGCGCCCAACCTGGAGCTTCTGCTGGACGCCCGGCCGGATCTGGTCCTGGCAAGCTGCAACACCCAGGCCAACCTGGACCTGCTGGACGCCTTTGAGGACGCGGGCATCCCCGCCGCCTATTTTGAGGTGGACAATTTCGGCGACTACCTGCGGATGCTGGAGATTTGCGCCCGCCTCACCGGCTGTGAGGACCGTTACGACGCCTACGGCCTCCAGGTACGGAACCAGGTGGACGCCGCCGTGGCCCGCCAGGACGGCTCCGCCCCCACGGTGCTGTATATCCGCGCCTCCGGCTCCTCCTGCAAGGTAAAGGGCGGCCAGGGCAGCCTGCTGGGGGAGATGCTCTCGGCGCTGGGCTGCGTCAACGTGGCCGACCGGGACGGCGCCCTGCTGGAAAGCCTGAGCCTGGAGGGGATCATCGCCGCCGACCCGGACTACATTTTCGCCGTCCTGCAAGGGACGGACAAGGACAAGGCCCAGGCCGTGCTGGAGGCCACGCTGCTGTCCAACCCCGCCTGGAACGGCCTCCGGGCGGTGGAGGAGGGGCGGTTCTACACCATGGACCCCACCCTTTACAACCTGAAGCCCAACGCGCGCTGGGGGGAAGCCTATGAAACGCTGGCGGACATCCTCTATCCGGCAGGGTAACGCCCCCCTGCTGGGCGTTTTGTGCGCCTTGGCGCTGCTCTCCGCCCTGCTGAGCATGTGCCTGGGAGCGGCGTCCCTCACTCCCGGCGAGGTGGTCGCCGCCCTGCTGGGCGGCGGCCGGGACACGGCGGCGCAGATCGTGCGCTACGCCCGCCTGCCCCGCACCTGCGCCTGCCTGCTGGCGGGGTCGGCGCTGGCGGTGTCCGGGGCGGTGATCCAGGGCGTTCTGGGCAACCCCCTGGCCGCCCCCAACATCATCGGCGTCAGCTCCGGGGCGGGGTTGGCGGTGGCCCTGTGCGGGGCGCTGGTCCCCACGGCGGCGGCATTGACCCCCGTCGCGGCCTTTGCCGGGGCGCTGGGGGGCGTGCTGCTGGTGCTGTTCATCGCGGAGAGAACCGGCGCGTCCAGGCTCACCCTGGTGCTGGCGGGGGTAGCGGTGTCCGGCATGTTCAGCGCCGGGGTGGACGCAGTGGTCACCTTCGTCCCGGACGCGCTGGCCGGCTACTCCGACTTCCGCATCGGCGGGCTGTCCAACCTGACCATGGCCCGGATTGTCCCGGCGCTCTGGGTGATCCTGCCCGCCATGCTGCTGGTCTTCTCCCTGGCCGGGGAGCTGGACGTGCTGTTGCTGGGCGCGGACACCGCCCAAAGCCTGGGACTGCGGGTCAGGCCCCTGCGGCTGGGGCTGCTGGCATTGGCCGCTGCCCTGGCCGGGGCCGCGGTCAGCTTCTCCGGACTGCTGGGCTTCGTAGGCCTCATTGTGCCCCACATCATGCGCCGCCTTATCGGCGAGGACAGCCGCCCCCTGCTGGCGGGCTGCGCCCTGGGGGGCGCGGCGCTGCTCACCCTGTGCGATCTGCTGGCCCGGCTGCTCTTCGCCCCCTACGAACTGCCGGTGGGCGTCGTATTGAGCCTGGCGGGGGGGCCGTTCTTCCTCTGGCTGCTCCTGCGGCAGAGGGGAGGGCGCGTGCATGATTGAGCTGAAAAACGTCTCCGCCGGATACGGCGGGCACGACGTGCTCCACGGCATGACCCTGGCCTTCCCGCCCGGCCGGGTGCTGGCCCTGCTGGGTCCCAACGGCTGCGGCAAGAGCACCCTGCTGCGTACCGTTCTGGGCCTCACCCCCAAAAGCGGCGGCGAAATCCTCCTGGACGGCGCGCCGCTGGAGTCCCTCTCCCCCCGGCAGCGGGCGCTGAAGGCCGCCTATCTGCCCCAATCCCGGCCGGCGCCCAACATCACCGCCCGGCGGATGGTACTCCACGGGCGGTTCCCCCACCTGTCCTATCCCCGCTGCTACCGTCAGGAGGACAACCAGGCGGTCAGCCGCGCCCTGGCGTGGGCGGACGCGTCCGACCTGGCCAACCGCCCTATGGGCGAACTCAGCGGCGGCCAGCGTCAGAAGGTTTACCTGGCCATGGCCCTGGCCCAAGACGCCCCCACCCTCCTGATGGACGAGCCCACCACCTTCCTGGACGTGGGCCACCAGTTGGAGGTAACGGCCATGGCCCGGCGGCTGGCGGAGGAGGGCCGGGCGGTGGTGATGGTGCTCCACGACCTGCCCCTGGCCCTGCGGTGGGCGGACGACATCGCCCTGCTGTCGGTTGGGCGGCTGGCGGCCTACGGCACGGCGGAGGAGGTGTACGCCTCCGGCCGGCTGGACCGGGTGTTTGGGGTGGCCCTGCGCCGGGTGGAAACGGAATCCGGCTGGCAGTATTACTACGATTAGGAGGGACGGTATGGCCTGGTTTCCGTTTTTCATGGACGTCTCCCAGGGGGACGGCCTCATCGTGGGCGGCGGGGCGGTGGCCCTGCGGAAGGTGGAAAAGCTCCTCCCCTACGGGCCGAGGCTGACGGTGTGCGCCCCCTCCTTCCTGCCGGAGCTTGAGGCGATACCCGGGCTGGTCCTGCTGCGCCGTCCCTTCGACTCCTCCTTGGTGGAGGAAAAGCTGTTCGTCATCGCCGCCACCGGCGACCGTGCCCTGAACCGCCAAATCGCCGCCCTGTGCCGGGCGAAGCACATCCCCGTCAACGCGGTGGATGACCGGGATGCCTGCACCTTCCTGTTCCCCGCCCTGGTGAAACGGGGGCCGCTGTCCGTCGGCGTCTCCACCGGCGGGGCCAGCCCCAGCGGGGCGGTGCATTGGAAACAGGAGATCGACCGGCTCATCCCCCAGGACGCCGGAGAGCTGCTGGACTATCTGGACGGCCTGCGGGGGGCGGTCAAGGAGGCTGTTCCCGATGGGATGGCGCGGGCTGAGGTGTTCTCCATCCTGTTCCACACCTGCCTGGAGAATGGCTGGCCGCTGAGCGATGAGTGGCTGGACAGCCTGCTGAGTGGGCTGAAGCTGGGCGGGTTGAAGGAGGAATTGCCATGAGCGCCGCTCCCGGGACCGTCTACCTGGTGGGCGCGGGCTGCGGAGAGGCGGACCTCATCACCGTGCGGGGGCTGCGGCTGCTGGAGCGCTGCGACGTGGTGGTGTACGACGACCTCATCGCCCCGGACCTGCCGGACGCCGCCCCAACCGGGGCGGAACGGGTCTATATGGGCAAGCGGGAGGGTAGGCATTCCGCCTCCCAGGAGGATATCTGCGCCCTGCTCATCCAACGGGCCCGCTCGGGCAAGGCGGTAGTCCGGCTCAAGGGCGGCGACCCCTTTGTGTTCGGCCGGGGCGGCGAGGAGGCTATCGCCCTGCAAGCCGCCGGGGTTCCCTTCGAGGTGGTGCCCGGCGTCACCTCCGCCATCGCCATCCCCGCCCTGGCGGGCGTCCCCGTCACCCACCGGGGCCTGAGCCGGAGCGTCCACATCGTCACCGCCCACACCGCGGACGCCCCGGACGGACTGCCCCCCGACCTGGACCGTCTGGCCCAACTGTCCGGCACGCTGGTATTCCTCATGGGCCTGTCCCGGCTGGAGGACATCGCCGCCCGTCTGCTGTCCGCAGGCAAACGGGTGGACACCCCCGCCGCCGTCCTGTCCGGTGGGAACGCCCCCCATCCCGCTACGGTGCGGGGCACGCTGGAGGACATCGCGGAAAAGACCCGCGCCGCCAACATCCGCTCCCCGGCGGTGATTGTAGTCGGCGACGTGGCCGCGCTGGAGCTGGCCTCAACCTAAAAAAGCACCGTTTTTCGAGGCCGTCCCCGAAAAACGGTGTTTTTTTCTTGGTACACGCCGCTCAATCCCCTGCCAACGCCTTGTCCAGCGCCCCCAACAGCTTCTCCTTGTCAAAGGGTTTGTCGATGAATCCCTTGGCGCCGATGGCTTTGGCCTCTTCAAAGGTGTCGTTGTAAGCCAGGGAAGATACCATAACGATCTTCGCCTCCGGGTACTCCTCCAAAATGGCCTGGGCGGTCTCCAGGCCGTCCATCCCCGGCATGATGATGTCCATGGTTACCACGTCCGGCTTTACCTCGTCGTACACCGCCAAGGCGTCCTCTCCGCTACGGCAGTAGTGGACCACTTCGTAGTCCGTCCCCTCCAGCAGGCTGCGGATCTGGACCTCCTGAACCCGGGAGTCGTCTACCACCATTACTCGTTTTGCCATGACTGTTATTCCCTCTTTCTGTTAAGATTGAGTTGATTCAGGTCGCGCCCGTCCCATCCCCCTCCTGGGAGACGGGGACGTGGTGGACCAGTTCGGCGGCCTCGTTCCGGTCGCCGGAATAGCGGATTACAAACTGCTCTTTATGCCCCTTCGGGCTGTAGCTTCCCCAGTGGAAGGTGGGCACGCTGAACCGGGCCGAGACATGGGTGGCCTCGTACAGCGCGGCGGCAATGTGCCCGCACAGCACGTTGAAATACTCCTTGGCCACATCCTCCAGGTCTTGTGCGGTAATCTGCTCCTGATGCAGCATAGACCGGGACAGCCGGGCAAACAGGGCGGCGTCCGCCCGCAGGGACAGGCTTGAGTGGAAGCCCCGGCGAAAACCGATATGTACCGTGCAGATATGCTCTCCCGGCTCCGCCTCGCCCCGGACCAGCGAAATACCCGCCGAGGCCTCCGTCACCTCCCGGATGATCCGGTCAAGGCCCTCCCGAAGCTTTTCCTCCGGTATGGCTTTGTCCACAGCTTCACTTCCTTTCAGACGTCAAATAATACAGATTTCCCCCTCCGTCAGGCTGGCCACGACGGGCCGGGTCTCCTGATTGAACCGATAGAAGGCCGGACCGATGGCCACCGACGCGCCGGGGTAGGCCACCGAGCAGGTCAGGCGGCGGACGCCGGGTTCCCCTTGGTTCTCCCGCAGCTCCTCCAGATCCCGTTCAAACTGCTCCAGCTTGCCTTTGTTCAGGGACAATTGCATACGCAGCTTGCCCATGCGGGTAAATTTGGCCGGACTCTCCGGCTGGCGCTCCAGCTTCTCCAGCTCCTCCTCCAGGCCGGCGATCTCCTGGGCCAGCACCTCGCGGTCAAACTCCTGGCAGGGCAGCCCTCCCAGCACCACGTCGGTGTGGGTCTCGGCCCGGGAACCCAGCACCCCGGCGCTGACCTCGTGGGCGGCTCGGATGCTGCCCCCGATAATGGTGCCCCGGCCGGAGCGCACCTCCACCAGGCCATCGCAGTACACGTTGCAGTTGATGACGCAATCGGCGTGAAGGTCCTCCATGGCGTAGACGCAGCAGTTTTCCAGGTACTTGGCAAAGACGCTGTGGCTGGCCCGGAGCACCGCCCGGTTGTCCCCCTGGGCGCCCTTGACCATGATCATGATGAGGTCGCCGCCGGCCTCCACCGTGGCCGCCTCCACCACGCCGTCCACGGTGATATTCCCCATGGCCCGGACGATGAAACCGGTGCACACGTCCCCGTGAACATGGACGTCCCCCAGAAAATTGATATGGCCGGTGGAATAATCCACGTTGCCGTCAATGTCCATCACGGACTTCACCTGGAAGGCGCGCCCGTTGAACTCCACATGCCCCGTCCTGGTGGCTACCAGGGCGGTTCCATCCTCGGTAAGGGCGGTATTGCGGCCCTTGGGGACCGTGGCAGCCTTGCCGTCCCGGGCGGCCAGATCCTGGCCCAGCACCGTCATACCCCCCTCCCCCTTGGTTGGGGCGACGATGCGGCAAATGGTGTCCCCTTCCTCCGCATTGAGGGCGGTCCCTCCCCCGCCGAGGGCTTTCCCTTGTCCTTGGGAGCCAGCTTGTTCAGCCGATGATTTGCCGACGCGTTCACCGTCAGCAGCAGCCGGGCCAGCTCCTGCTTAGTCTGTCCGGCGGGGATCACGTCCTCTCTGTCCGGCCCCTCAAAGCGGAAGCGCGGAGCCGCCGCAAGCGCGAACTTCCCTCATCCGGAAAATTTTCCACTACATAGGTTTGAGATTCTACCGCTCTTCAGGCGCGGCGCAAAAATAAACGTAACCCTTCCGCTCCCCCTTGCAAAAACGAAAAAAAGTGATATACTATAGCCCACAACTTTTTTTAGAATAGAGGGAACGCATATGGAACGCATCACCATCGCCTCCGTCTTTGCCGACGGGGAGCGGCTCGGCGGACAGACGGTCACCGTCATGGGCTGGGCCCGCACCATCCGGGACATGAAGGGGTTCGGCTTCATCGAGCTCAACGACGGCTCCTGCTTCAAGAATCTCCAGGTGGTCATGGACGCCAACGCCCTGGATAATTATAAGGAGATCTCCGGGCAGAACGTGGGCGCGGCCCTCATCGTCACCGGCACGGTGGCGCTCACCCCGGAGGCTAAACAGCCCCTGGAGATCAAGGCCTCCAGCGTGGCTGTGGAAGGCGCGTCCTCCCCGGACTACCCTCTGCAAAAAAAGCGCCACAGCGTGGAGTACCTGCGCACCATCCAGCACCTGCGGCCCCGGACCAACCTGTTCTCCGCCGCCTTCCGGGTGCGCTCGGTGGCCGCCCACGCCATCCACTGCTTTTTCCAGGACCGGGGCTTCGTCTATATCCACACCCCCATTATCACCGCCAGCGACTGCGAGGGCGCGGGGGAGATGTTCCAGGTGACCACTTTGGACGTAAACAACCCGCCCCGCACAGAGGACGGCGGCGTGGACTGGTCACAGGACTTTTTCGGCAAGCGGGCCAACCTGACCGTGTCCGGCCAGCTCAATGCGGAGAACTTCGCCATGGCCTTCGGCAACGTGTACACCTTCGGTCCCACCTTCCGGGCGGAGAACTCCAACACCCAGCGCCACGCCGCCGAGTTCTGGATGATTGAGCCGGAGATGGCCTTTGCCGACCTGTCCGATGACATGGACGTGGCCGAGGCGATGATCAAATATATCATTAACTATGTGATGGAAAGGTGCCCCGACGAGATGGCCTTCTTCAACTCCTTCGTGGACAAGGGGCTGGTGGAG
>CAJTTS010000023.1 GCA_910579155.1 uncultured Oscillospiraceae bacterium
GTCAGGAAATGCGGCGTTATGCGCTGTTCCACAAGGTTTTGCGGGTTCTCACAAAATATTTAACAAATAAATAATTGGTATTTGGTTGCAATAATCCTTATCAAACTTTATGGGGCTTGGATTTGCTCCGATCATTCCGTTATAATCCAATGTCTGGCTTAAAATATAGTTTTCTTCCCGTATTTCATAGTTAATGTGAATGCTTGAATTTTGGCAAACCCAATCTAAGTTGGTTTTTAATAGCGCAATAATTTTAGAATCGGTTTCATAGCAAACCAAATGGACAGTTTTAAGATGAGGTATCCCTTGCAATCTTTCAAGCAAGGCAATTGATAGTATTCCGGAACCCGCTCCGGGATCAAGAATATGTAATTCTGTTTTGTCAACAGGCACATCAAATAATCCAGCCATAAATATAGCCGTTTCTTTGCTTGTAAAGAATTGGCCATACTTTTTGCGCTGAGATTTTGGTATTTGCTCAATATATTTGTTTGTAGTTTGAATAGCAAAATCAAGTAGGTTCATTTTCAATAAATTCCATCACATCGCCAATATCACAGGCTAAAGCAGAGCAAATCTTACAAAGGCTTTCCAGAGAAACAAATTCATTGCGGCTCATTTTGGCCAATACATTAAAGCTAACTCCTGCAACGTTTTTCAAATCCGTTCGATTCATCTTTTTATCTATAAGCAATTTCCATAGTTTGTCATAGTTAATAGTCATTTGGGTACTCCATTCATTAAAACCATTTATATTATAGCATATACTAAACGAAAGAGCAAGTTGTACTCATATATTCATGAGAAATGTGACTATGTAATAAGAAGGTGGCAGGGCAGTAATTACCGCCCTGCCACCTTCTTATTTATGTATAAATCAAATCAGTATTAATGATTTCAGCTACCCTATTCTGAATATTATTCATTTTCCTTACCCATTCAAGCTGATTATATTCTTTCAAATCTTCCGTGATCTCCTCACAATCTGCTATCTGCTTTACAAGCTGAGAGAACATTTCTTCTGCCTGCTGGTCAATTTCAGCAAGATGAGAGTCCAGGTTGCCATTGAGAAACAGAGCGGTGTATATGGAATTACGATGTTCCCGGAGATACTCCTGCTGCCGTTGTCCCCAGATACCGATGGGGACACTTTCTGAAACGGCGAGATCAGGTAAGAGATAATCGCCTTGCTGGTAGTAGGTTCCGCCCATTTGGTCGAAAAACGACTTTTCCATAATATAGTCCTCCAATCTGTTGGATTTCCTCGCAATTCGACCACATCCGGCTGACTATAAAAATTGAGGGAGAGGTAACTTCCTTACGTTACCTCTCCCTCGGACGGGGGAGCTTTTTGCACGTTTACGCCCGGGGCTGCTCCGGTGGGCGGCTTTGCGGACCCATTTACGCTCTCAAATGTTCCGGTGGGCGGTACTGTAACGCCTCTGCCAGGTGGTGGGCCTCAATGCTCTCCGCGCCGTCCAGGTCGGCGATGGTGCGGGCCACCCGGAGGATGCGGTCGTATCCCCGGGCGGTGAGGCCCAAACGCGCGTAAGCCCCCCGGATGAGCTGCTGGCAGGGCTGGTCCAGTTGGCAGAAAGTACGCAGCTCGCGAGGGCCCATCTGAGCGTTGCAGACGGGGCCGCCGGGGCCGAACCGGGCAATCTGGAGGCTGCGGGCGGCGTTGACCCGCGCCCGGATGGCCTCCGAGCTCTCCGCCGGCGGCGCGCTGCCGGACAGCTCGTCGTATTCCAGGGAGGGCACGTCCACGCAGATGTCGATGCGGTCCAGCATGGGGCCGGACAGCCGGGACAGGTAGCGGTGGATTGCCTGCTCCGTGCAGGTGCATCGCCCGGAAGGATGGCCGTACCAACCGCACTTGCAGGGGTTCATGGCGCACACCAGCATGAACCGGCTGGGGTAGGTCACCGAGCCGGACACCCTGGAAAGCTGAGTTTGCCCGTCCTCCAGGGGCTGCCGGAGCACCTCCAGCACATCGGAGCGGAACTCAGGCAGCTCGTCCAGAAACAACACCCCGTTATGGGCCAGGGAAATCTCGCCGGGCTTGGGGTTGGACCCGCCCCCGGTCATTCCGGCGGTGGAGATGGTGTGGTGGGGGGAGCGGAAGGGGCGGCGGCGCACCATGGGGTGCTCCTTGGAAGTGAGGCCCATGACGGAGTAAATCTCCGTACAGGCCAGGGCTTCGGCCCGCGTCAGGTCGGGGAGAATGGAGGGCAGACGCTTGGCCATCATGGATTTGCCCGAGCCGGGTGAGCCGGACATGAGCACGTGGTGGCCTCCTGCGGCGGCAACCTCCAAGGCGCGCTTGGCCTGTTCCTGGCCTTTTACCTCGCTGAAATCCGGGCCGTGTACCGGGACGGTCTCTTCCCGCCACTCCGGGGCGGGGGGGATAGGGGCCGCCCCGGAGAGGTGGTCCGCCAGCTCCCGCACCGTGTGGATGGGGATGACCTCCAGCCCGCCCGCCAGGGTGGCCTCGGGGGCGTTGTCGGCGGGGACGAACAGCCGCCGCACCCCCGAGCGTTCCGCCGCCAGCGCCATGGGCAGCGCCCCGGACACCGGCCTCAGCCGCCCGTCCAGGGACAGCTCGCCCAGGAAGGCGGAGTCCGGTTCCCTTTTCAGGGAGAGCTGCCCGCCCGCCGCCAGGATGCCCAGCAGGATGGGCAGGTCGTACGCCGTGCCCGCCTTGCGCCGGTCGGCGGGGGCCAGGTTCACCGTGATGCGGGAGACGGGGAAGTCGAAGCCGCTGGACTTGACGGCGGAACGCACCCGCTCCCTCGCCTCCTTCACGGCGGCGTCGGGCAGCCCCACCACGTCGAAGGCGGGCAGTCCCCCGGACAGGGCGCACTCGGCGGTGACGGAATAGCCCTCCACCCCCCGCAGGCCCAGGGAAGTCACGTTGCACACCACGGCGGATCACCTCATTTCTCTACGCTTTTCAATTGTGCTTACTATACCACAATTTGACCTTGTTCGCAAGGGCCGTGGTCCCCCGGCGATGGAAAAAACACCCAGGCGTGTGCCGGGAGGTGGGCGGCAGAGGGGAATATCCATATTGTGCAGAAACTTTACCGAAAAAATGAGCTTTTCCAATTGCAAATTCGGCGAGAATGTGATAGACTATTCAGCGCGAAACGGAACGAAACCGTATGGGTGCACGTTCTCATATGAAAAGGAGGAAAAACGCCTATGGCACGCAAGTTCAAAACCATGGACGGCAATACCGCCGCCGCCCACGTGTCCTACGCCTTCACCGAGGTGGCCGGCATCTATCCCATCACGCCGTCCAGCCCCATGGCCGACAACGTCGATCAGTGGGCCGCCGCCGGCCGGAAAAACATCTTCAACCAGCCCGTCAAGGTCATCGAGATGCAGTCCGAGGCCGGCGCCGCCGGCACCGTCCACGGCTCCCTGGCCGCCGGCGCCCTGACCACCACCTACACCGCCTCTCAGGGCCTGCTGCTGATGATCCCCAACATGTACAAGATCGCCGGTGAGCTGCTCCCCTGCGTGTTCCACGTGTCTGCCCGCACCGTGGCCAGCCACGCGCTGAACATCTTCGGCGACCACTCCGACGTCATGGCCTGCCGTCAGACCGGCTTTGCCATGCTGGCCGAGGGCAACGTCCAGGAGGTCATGGACCTGGCCGCCGTGGCCCATCTGGCCGCCATCGAGGGCCGCGTGCCCTTCCTGAACTTCTTCGACGGCTTCCGTACCTCCCACGAGATTCAGAAGGTGGCCATCTGGGATTACGACGACCTGGCCGAGATGGTGGACTGGAAGTCCATCGAGGATTTCCGCGCCCGCGCCCTGAATCCCGAGCGCCCCGTGATGCGCGGTTCCCACGAGAACGGCGACATCTTCTTCCAGCACCGCGAGGCCTGCAACAAGTACTACGACGCCGTGCCCGAGATCGTGGAGAAATACATGGGCAAGGTCAACGAGAAGCTGGGCACCAACTACCAGCTCTTCAACTACTATGGCGCCGAGGATGCCGACCGCGTCATCATCGCCATGGGTTCCATCTGCGACGTGGCCGAGGAAGTTATCGACTACCTGAACGCCCACGGCGAGAAGGTGGGCCTCATCAAGGTCCGCCTGTACCGCCCGTTCCGCGCCGACAAGCTGCTGGCCGCCATCCCCGCCACCTGCAAGAAGATCGCCGTGCTGGACCGCACCAAGGAACCCGGCGCGCAGGGCGAGCCTCTGTACCTGGACGTGGTCACCGCGCTGGCCAATGCCGGCCGTACCGACATCTCCGTCATCGGCGGCCGCTACGGTCTGGGCTCCAAGGACACCCCGCCCGCCAGCGTGTTCGCCGTGTATGAGGAGCTGACCCGTGCCGCTCCCAAGCGCCAGTTCACCATCGGCATCGTGGACGACGTGACCAATATGTCCCTGGAGGAGAAGCCCTCCCCCAACACCGCGGCCGAGGGCACCATTGAAGTCAAGTTCTGGGGTCTGGGCGGCGACGGCACCGTGGGCGCCAACAAGAACTCCATCAAGATCATCGGCGACCACACCGACAAATACGTCCAGGCGTATTTCCAGTATGACTCCAAGAAGACCGGCGGCGTGACCATCAGCCACCTGCGCTTCGGCGACCAGCCCATCCGCGCCCCCTATTATATCAACAAGGCCGATTTCGTGGCCTGCCACGTGCCCGCCTATATCGTCAAGGGCTTCCCCATGGTCCGGGACGTGAAGGACGGCGGCACCTTCCTCATCAACTGCCAGTGGTCCGATGAGGAGCTGGATAAGCATATGCCTGCCGTGGCCAAGCGCTATATCGCCGAGCACAACATCCAGGTCTACACCATCAACGCCATCGACCTGGCCATCGAGATCGGCATGGGCAAGCGCACCAACACCATCCTCCAGTCCGCTTTCTTCAAGCTGGCCAAGGTCATGCCCGAGGAAGAGGCCATCGGTTATATGAAGGACGCCGCCACCCACTCCTACCTGAAGAAGGGCCAGGACATCGTGGACATGAACCACAAGGCCATCGACATCGGCGCCACCGCCTTCAAGAAGTTCGACGTGCCCGCCTCCTGGGCCACCGCCACGGACGACGACAAGGGCGAGAGCCTGGAGGGCCGCGCCGAGCTGGTCAAGCAGGTGAAGGACGTCATGGAGCCCGTGAACCGCATGGACGGCGACAGCCTCCCCGTGTCCGCATTCGAGAACTACGTGGACGGCACCTTCCAGCAGGGCGCCGCCGCCTATGAGAAGCGCGGCGTGGCCGTCAGCGTTCCCGCCTGGAACCCGGACACCTGCGTGCAGTGTAATATGTGCTCCTACGTCTGCCCCCACGCCACCATCCGTCCCTTCGCGCTGACCGAGGAGGAGGCCAAGAACGCCCCCGACTGCGCCCAGATCGTGGACATCAAGGCCGGCAAGGGCAAGGGCGTGTACAAGTACTCCCTGGCCGTGTCCGCCATGGACTGCATGGGCTGCTCCGTCTGCGTGGGCATCTGCCCGACCAAGAGCCTGTCCATGGTGCCCCTGGAGAAGGAGGCCGTCCGTCAGCCCGCGTTCGACTATATGGTGGCGAAGGTTGCCCCCAAGGCCGACATGGAGGGCGTGGCCTCCGTCAAGGACAGCCAGTTCAAGCGGCCCCTGCTGGAGTTCTCCGGCTCCTGCGCCGGCTGCGCCGAGACCTCTTATGCCCGCCTGGTGACCCAGGTTTGCGGCGACCGTATGTACGTGTCCAACGCCACCGGCTGTTCCTCCATCTGGGGCGGCCCCGCCGCCACCTCTCCCTACACCGTCAACCACGACGGCAAGGGCGTGGCCTGGGCCAACTCCCTGTTCGAGGACAACGCCGAGCACGGCTTAGGCATCCACCTGGGCCAGAAGGCCATCCGCAACGCCCTGGCCGACAAGACCCGCGCCCTGCTGGCCATCGACTGGACCTACGCGCCTCTGAAGGAGGCTGCCCATAAGTGGCTGGACACCATGGATGACGGCGAGGCCAACGCCGCGGCCACCAAGGCCTATATCGCCGCTTTGAACGACGGCCTGTGCACCATCGACGAGGTGACGGCCTTTGCCAACAGCCCCGCCGCTAAGGACGCCTTCGGCGACAAGCTGGCCGAGATGCAGGCCCACGCCAAGGAGCTGAAGGACTCCGGCGCCAAGTTCTGCGACTGCGACGCCTGCAAGCTGATCCAGGAGATCCTGGCCCAGAAGGAGTACCTGAGCAAGAAGTCCGTGTGGATCTTCGGCGGCGACGGCTGGGCCTACGACATCGGTTACGGCGGCCTGGACCACGTGCTGGCCTCCGGCGAGGACGTGAACATCTTCGTGTTCGACACCGAGGTGTACTCCAACACCGGCGGACAGGCGTCCAAGTCCTCCAACATCGGCCAGGTGGCGCAGTTTGCCGCCGCCGGTAAGACCATCAGCAAGAAGTCCCTGGCGGAGATCGTCATGCAGTACGGTTACGTGTACGTGGCCCAGGTGGCCATGGGCGCCAACCCGAACCAGACCCTCCAGGCCATCCGTGAGGCCGAGGCCTATCACGGCCCGTCCCTGGTGATCGGCTACAGCCCCTGCGAGATGCACTCCATCAAGGGCGGCATGGCCAACTGCCAGAGCGAGATGAAGAAGGCCGTGGCTTGCGGCTACTGGAACCTGTTCCGGTACAACCCCGCCAACAAGGCCGAGGGCAAGAACCCGTTCACGCTGGATTCCAAGGCCCCTGCGGGCGGCTATCAGGACTTCCTGAAGAACGAGGCCCGCTACAGCTCCCTGACCCGTTCCTTCCCGGATCGTGCTGACAAGCTGTTCAAGGAGAACGAGGAGGCCGCCATGGAGCGCTGGGAGCACCTCCAGAAGCTCATCGAGCTGTACAAGTAAGAATTTCCCTTCCGTTCGCACCGGCAGCCCCCCTCGAAAGAGGGGGGCTGCTTTTTCGTTGGCACACAGGAAAGAAAGAGCCGCCTGGGGACAGGGTCGGAGGAAGGGCGCCTCCAACCCTACTATGAACGCTCGATAGAAAATTTTTTGCCCACCCCCTTGACAACAGAGATACAATGCGCTAATATATGAGCAGATGTTCATATGTTTGCCGAATGAGAGGAGTGAACCCATGACGGACAACAATGAGATCGAGCGCTGCGGCTTCCTGTGCGTCCACGAGGAGGCGGTGGAGCAGGTGCTGGACGAGATGCCGGACGACGAGACGCTGTACGACCTGGCGGAGCTGTTCAAGGTGTTTGGCGACTCCACCCGGATCAAGATTCTGTACGCGCTGTTTGAGGCGGAGCTGTGTGTCTGCGACATCTCCAAGCTGCTGGGGTTGACCCAGTCCGCCGTATCCCATCAGCTTCGGGTGCTGAAAAACAGCCGCCTGGTGAAGTTCCGGAGGGACGGCAAGACGGTGTTTTACTCCCTGGACGATGACCACGTCCGCAAGATCATTGCCCAGGGTATGGAGCACGTCAAGGAATAGGGGTTCTTTCCCCAATCTTATTTGAATTTATTTTGGAAAGGGAGTCATTACTATGAAAAAGACCTTCAAGCTCATCGATCTGGACTGCGCCAACTGCGCCGCCAAAATGGAAACCGCGATCAAGAAGCTCCCCGGCGTCACCGACGCCACCGTCAGCTTTCTCACCCAGAAGATGACCATTGAGGCGGACGATGTGGACACCGTCATGAAGGACGTGGTGAAGTGCTGCAAGAAGGTGGAGCCGGACTGCGAAATTGTGCTGTGAGCCGCACCTTTTGGGACCGCGTTGCCGGGCTGTATGACCTGTTCGAGTGGAGCAACCGGAACGTGAATGCCGCCGCCAGGGGCCGGGTGGGGGAACTGGTCCCCGCCGGCGCCCGGGTGCTGGACTGCGCCGCCGGGACGGGGGAGTTTTCCCTGGCGGCGGCGAAACGGGCGAAGTCCGTGCTGTGTACCGACCTTTCCGAGTCCATGCTGGACCGGGCGCGGAAAAAGGTCCAAAAGCGCGGCTTGACCAACGTGGGCTTTGCCAGCCGGGATATTACCGCCCTGACCGACCCGGATGGAGCCTATGACGTGGTGATTGCCGCCAACGTACTCCACCTGCTGGACGCACCGGAAAAAGCGGTCCGGGAGCTGTGGCGGGTCACGGCCCCCGGCGGGCGGCTGATTCTGCCCACCTACCTGCAAGGGAAGGCGGGGGTGGCCTATGGCAGCATGATTAAAATTTATCAGGGCGTGGGCTTCCACTATGAGCACGCCTTTACCCCAGAGACCTACCGGGAATTTTTGGAGCGCTTAGGGTTGGGGTCAGTGACGCTGGAGGTCATTTCCGGCGGGGTGCCCGAGGGTATCGGGATACTGGAAAAGCGCTGAGCCGCTTCAAGCAAGCGGCCTTCAATGGGGCCCCGCAAAGCCGTCTTTTGGATTTGCGGGGAGAGGAGGGGCAGCGGAATAAGCGATTTTTCGCCGCAGGCGGAAATAAGCGATATGCACCTTGCCCCAACGACGGACTGTACATCCGTGTTAGGAGTTGATTTGTATGACTAGGAAACAAAAAAAGACGCTGATTCGTATTATCGTGGCGGCGGCGCTGCTGATTGCTGCGGTGCTGTTGAACCGCATGGACGAGGGATATTTCTATCTGGGGGAAAACAGGCCCCCGCTGACGGTCCCGTTTTTGTTTGAGGCACGCCCCGCCCAGGATACCGCCGGGAATGGGACGGTGGTTTATTTGCTGCGCCTGTGGTGGCTCTACTTCATCCCCTACTTCGTCATCGGCTGGGATATCCTGTGGAAGGCTGTCCGCAACATCGGCCACGGGCAGGTCTTTGATGAAAACTTTCTCATGTGCGTGGCCACTATCGGGGCTCTGGTGCTGGGGGAGTATTCCGAGGCCGTGGGCGTCATGCTGTTCTACCAGGTGGGCGAGCTGTTCCAGAGCTACGCCGTAGGCAAATCCCGGCGGTCCATCGCCCAGCTCATGGACATCCGGCCCGACGTGGCCAACGTGGAGCGGGACGGCCGGATTTTGGAGGTTGACCCCGACGAGGTGGCGGTGGGCGAGATCATCGTCATCCGCCCCGGCGAGAAGATCCCGCTGGACGGCGTTGTGCTGGAGGGCGCCTCCTCCCTGAACACCGCCGCCCTCACCGGCGAATCCGCCCCCCGTGACGTGGGCGTGGGGAGCGAGCTGCTCAGCGGCTGCGTCAACATCACCGGGCTTTTGAAGGCCCGTACCACCCGCGAGTTCGGCCAATCCACAGTGGCAAAAATTCTCGACCTGGTGGAAAACGCCTCCTCCAAGAAGGCCAAGGCGGAGAATTTTATCACCAGGTTTGCCCGGTACTACACCCCCTCCGTGGTGCTCGCGGCCCTGGCGCTGGCGATTATCCCCTCTCTGGTCACGGGAGAATGGTCCGTCTGGGTACACCGCGCCCTCACCTTCCTGGTCATCTCCTGCCCCTGCGCACTGGTGATTTCCATCCCCCTGTCCTTCTTCGGCGGCATCGGCGGGGCCTCTTCCCAGGGCATTCTGGTCAAGGGAGGCAACTACCTGGAGCTGCTGGCCAAAACCGAAACCGTGGTATTTGACAAGACCGGAACCCTGACCCAGGGCGTGTTCGAGCTGTCTGCCCTGAACCCCGCCCCCGGCGTGGACGAACGGGACCTGCTGGAAACCGCCGCCCTGGCCGAGCGCCACTCGGGGCATCCCATTGCCCAGTCCCTGCGCCGTGCCCTTGGCGGCGAAGCGGACCCGGACCGGGTGACGGACGTGCAGGAAATCCCCGGCCACGGCGTGTCCGCCCTGGTGGACGGCAGGCGTGTGCTGGCGGGCAACGAGAAGCTGATGAAGCGGGAGGGGATCAAATCCCTGCCCTGCGGCCAGGCGGGCACGGTGGTCCATGTGGCCAGAGAGGGAAAGTATCTGGGTTGCGCCGTAATCTCCGACCAGATCAAGCCCACCGCCCCCGCCGCCGTCAAGGCCCTGAAACAGCGGGGCATCCGCACCGTTATGCTCACCGGAGACAGTGAAACGGTGGGCAAGGCCGTGGCGGAGCAATTGGGGTTGGATGAGGTCCATGCCCAACTGCTCCCCGGCGACAAGGTGGACCGCCTGGAGGAGCTGCTCTCCCGCCGGAGCGAAAAGGGCGTGCTGGCCTACGTGGGCGACGGCGTGAACGACGCGCCAGTGCTCTCACGGGCCGACGTGGGCATCGCCATGGGGGCCATGGGGTCCGACGCCGCCATCGAGGCCGCCGACGTGGTACTCATGGACGACGACCCGGCCAAGCTCACTGCGGCGATGGACACCGCCCACAAATGTATGCGCATCGTGAAGCAGAACATTGTGTTTGCCCTGTCCGTCAAGGCGCTGTTCCTGATTTTGGGGGCTTTGGGCAAGACCACCATGTGGGGGGCGGTGTTCTCCGACGTGGGCGTGGCGGTGATCGCCATCCTGAATGCCACGCGGATGCTGAAAACAAAATGAGCGCCCGAGCTCCCTCCGGGAGGGGGGAGCGGGTGAGCGCAGTTTGTGCCGACAACGTGTCAAGAATATACAAAGCCCCCCCGCCTGGGGGGGCTTTTTTGGCCTTTCTGGTGATTGACAGAACGGGAAAAGAAAACATATAATGTATAATACGCTAAAGTAATAAATTTGAAGCGGATTTGAGGAGGAAGAGACCATGGGTACTGAGCGCGTTTACAACTTTTCCGCCGGCCCGTCCATGCTGCCCCTGAAGGTGCTGGAGCGCGCGGGCGCTGAGATCACCAACTACCAGGGTTCCGGCATGTCCGTGATGGAGATGAGCCACCGCTCCAAGGTGTTCCAGAAGATCTTCGACGACACCAAGGCCAACTTCATCCGGCTGTTTCACGTGCCCGACAACTATAAGGTGCTGTTTTTGCAGGGGGGCGCTTCCGGCCAATTCTCCATGGCGCCCCTGAACCTCATCGGCAAGACCGGCAAGGCGGACTACGCCGTCACCGGCAACTTCTCCAACATCGCCTACAAGGAGGCCAAGAAGTACGGCCAGATCAACCTGGCAGCCTCCAGCGAGGACAAGAACCACACCTATATCCCCGCCCAGGACCAGCTCAAGCTGGACCCCGAGGCCAGCTACTTCTACTACTGCGCCAACAACACCATCTACGGTACCGAGTGGCAGTACGTGCCCGACACCGGGGACGTGCCCATCGTGTGCGATATGTCCTCCAACTTCCTGTCCCGCCCGGTGGATGTGTCCAAGTACGGCGTCATCTTCGGCGGGGCCCAGAAGAACCTGGCCCCGGCGGGCCTGACCATCGTCGTGGTCCGGGAGGACCTGGCGGGCCATGAGCTGCCCTACACCCCGCTGATGATGAGCTATAAGACCATGATCGACAAGGACTCCATGTACAACACCCCGCCCTGTTGGTGCATCTATATGCTGGGGCTGGTGCTGGAGTGGCTGGACGAGCAGGGCGGCGTGGAAGGCATGGAGAAGATCAAGCACAACAAGGCCGCTTTATTGTATGATGTATTGGATAGCTCCAAGCTGTTCACCTGCGCGGCGGAGAAGGCCAGCCGGTCCGATATGAACGTCACCTTCCGTTCCACCAGCGAGGAGCTGGACGCCAAGTTCGTCAAGGAGGCCGCCGCCGCCGGGTTCACCAACCTGAAGGGCCACCGCAATGTGGGCGGTATGCGGGCCTCCATCTACAACGCCATGCCCGTGGAGGGCGTGGAGAAGCTGGCGGACTTCATCCGAGCGTTTGACAAGGCCAACTGATATGGCCGACAAAATGCTGGAGAGCAACGAGCGGGCGCGGAAGCAGGCCCAGGAGGTCTACGACCTGGCCCGGAAGGTCACGGCGGAGATCCACGCTGAGCACCACCGCCCCGCTGTCCGCTTTACACTGGAGCCGGGAGAACCGGGCATTTTCGAGAGCAAGGCGGGCGGAACGCCCTACCTGCCCCACGATATGCCCTGGCCGCTGGATTCTAGTGGACAGGGTCTGTCCCTGCTGGCACAGGTGGATTGTGCCGGTTTGGCCGGCCTGCCTGATTTTCCCGCCGCTGGCCTGCTCCAATTTTTTGTGGCTTGGGGCGATGTGTGGGGTCTGAACTTTGACGACCAGACCGATACCGCCGGATTCCGGGTGTTGTATCACGAAACCGTCGACTTCTCTGTGACCGCGGAGGAGGTGGAGGACAAACGGCCTCCCAAGCCGGAGGGCGCAGACGATTGGTTCCCGCTGTTCAAAAACTGCCGGATCTGGTTAGGCGCCCTCACGGAACAGGGCATGAATGAGAATGACGGTCGCTTCGATTCGCTGTTTGCGGAAAAATGGAACAAACTGCGGCCGGAATCTCCAGTTGAAGGCACATGGGATATGCACAAACTGGTGGTTGAGCGCTTGCGGGACTACGACGCCACCTATCAGCCCGGCTGGCGGTCTGCCTATCATCAGCTGGGCGGCTACCCCTACTTCACCCAGGAGGATCCTCGGAATGGGACAGAGTATGAGGACCTGGACGTCCTGCTATTTCAATTGGACACGGACGGCGGCAAAGAGACGGGCGACCTGGTGATGTGGGGCGACTGCGGCGTGTGCAACTTCTTCATCAACCGGGAGGCGCTGAAACGCCGGGATTTCTCCCGGGTGTGCTATAATTGGGACTGTTGCTGATTTCTCTTTATTTTGTAATGAGGTGAACAAACCATGTTCAAGATCAAAACCATGAACAAAATCGCGCCGGTGGGCCTGGAGCGCCTGCCCGCCGAAAACTATACCGTCAGCGACGATATGCAGGGCGAGGACGCCATCCTGGTCCGCTCCGCCAAGCTCCACGACTACGACTTTCCCGAGAGCCTGTGGGCCATCGCCCGTGCGGGCGCGGGAGTGAATAATATCCCGGTGGACCGCTGTTCTGAGGCGGGCGTGGTGGTGTTCAACACCCCCGGCGCCAACGCCAATGCCGTCAAGGAACTGGTGCTGTGCGCCATGCTGCTGGCCTCCCGGGACGTGATCGGCGGCGCGGAGTGGGTGAAACAGCAGGCCGGCACCCCCGGCGTGGAGGTGGCCGACGTGGTGGAAAAGGGCAAGTCTGCCTTTGTGGGTCCCGAGGTCTACCGCAAGACCCTGGGCGTGGTGGGCCTGGGGGCCATCGGCGCGCTGGTGGCCAACATCGGCCTGTCTCTGGGCATGGACGTATACGGTTACGACCCATACCTGTCCGTGGATGCCGCCCTGCGCCTGGACCGGCACATCAAGGTGGTTAAGGACCTGGACACCCTGTACGCCAACTCCGACTATATCACCCTGCACCTGCCCTTTATGGAGGCCACTAAAAACACCGTCAACATTGCCGCCATCGCCAAGATGAAAGACGGGGTCCGCCTCATCAACCTGGCCCGTGGCGGACTGGTGAATGACGATGACCTGATCGCCGCCCTGGAGAGCGGCAAGGTGGCCTGCTATGCCACCGACTTCCCCAACAACAAGCTGGTGGCCGCCCCCCACGTGGTGGCCCTGCCCCACCTGGGCGCCTCCACCCCAGAGAGCGAGGACAACTGCGCCGTCATGGCTGCCAACCAGGTGAAGGACTTCCTGGAGAACGGTAACATCAAGAACTCCGTTAACTTTCCCAACGTGGTGATGGAGCGCTCCGGCGTCCAGCGCCTGTGCGTCATCCACCGCAACGTCCCCGCTATCCTTGCCAGCATCACCACTCAACTGTCCAAGGACGGGGTCAACGTGGAAAACCTGACCAACAAATCCAAGGGAGAGTATGCCTACACCCTGGTGGACACCGGCTCTGCCGTGGAGGAAAAGGTCATCGAGGACATCCGCAAGGTGGCCGGCATCATCCGCCTGCGGGTGATCTGAAAAATGTGAGCCATGCCGTCCCGCCACAATACTGGCGGGACGGCCTTTTCTGGTCTTGCATGTTCCGGGGGGATCTGATAAAATAGGTCAAGCGTGTTGAAGACGCTTTGCACAAGAAAGAGGGAGGACGTCGTTTATGAAGAAAAACAGATGGGTATCCGCGCTGCTGGCGGTGATGCTGGCCTTTGCCCTGCTGCCCGCAGCGGCCTGGGCGGCTGAGGTCAAGACGGCGGCGGGAGCAAATCTCACCGGGGCGGAGCGGAAAATCTATGAGGCGATGGCGGAACACATTGCGGAGGTGGCTGCGGGACGCACTACCGGCACCCGGATCACCATCACCTTTGAGGACGAGGAACTGGGCTGGACGGCGCAGGAGCTGGGCCTTTCCAGGGTTGACGACCAGAGTGTGGAGGCTCCGCTGCACGAAAAAGTCGGTGAGATTCTGGACAAGATCTATACCTGCCTGGAGCTGGACTATCCCTTCGAGATGTTTTGGGCGAACAATTATTGGAACTGGATGTGGAATCAGCAGCACACCGACGGCAAGGTCTGGATCACCAGGATGGATTACTCCATCGACGTGACTCCCGCCTACCGGGGCGGCAGTATGACCACGACGAACCCGGACAAGATCGCCCAGGCCGGTAAGTCCCTGGAGGCGGCAAAATCCATCGTGCAGGCCAACGAGGGCAAGACCGACTATGAAAAGCTGACGGCCTACCGGGACGAGATATGCAGGCTGACCTCTTACAATTACAAGGATTATGAGCTCTCGATGAAGGACGCGGACCGGTTTGGAAGAGATCATACATATGGCGACCCGTGGCAGTTGGTCTATGTCTTTGACGGCGACCCCAACACCAACGTGGTGTGCGAGGGCTATTCCAAGGCGTTCAAGCTTCTGTGCGACCTGTCCGATTTCAACGGGGACGTGACCTGTTACCTGGCAGAGGGCAAGATGGACGGCGGCGACCACATGTGGAATGTGGTCAAAATGGGAGACGGCGAGTTCTACCTGGTGGACGTGACCAACAGCGACACGGGCATGTCCGGTGAGCGCGGCGGGCTGTTCCTGGCCGGCGCGTCCGGGAGCGGACAGAAATATGTCGTGTCCAACGGCAACTGGCAGATTACTTACGTCTATCGGGAGGATCAGGAGAACCTGTTCCTGGACGGCTACCTGCCTGTCAGTTCCACCGCCTACTCCCCGGAGAACGACCCGGCGGGCGCCGTCCCCGCCTTCACCGACGTGCCCGAGTGGTGCGCTAAGGAAGCCGCCTGGGCCTCCTTTGAGGGCATTACTAACGGCTACGGCGGAAGCACCACCTTCGCCCCCGGCGTGGAGTGCCCCCACACCCAGATCCTGACCTTCCTGTGGCGCGCGGTGGACGAGCCCGCCGCCGAGAAGTCCCCCTTCACGGTGGCCGAGCCCTATCAGGGCGCGGTGGATTGGGCCTATGAGAAGGGGCTCATCGACGATGAATTCAACCCGGACGCCCCCTGCACCCGCTCCCAGGCGGTGCGGTACATCTGGCTGGCCCTGGATTCCCCCAAGGCGTCTGAGCCCGCCAGCTTCTCCGACGTGGACGCCGGCGCCCCCTATGCCGAGGCGGTGTCCTGGGCCGTGGAGAATGGTGTGACCAACGGCGACGGCAGCGAGGACACCTTCGCGCCGGACAAGGTGTGCAGCCGCGGCCATATCGTCACCTTCCTCTACCGGGCGTATCACAACTAAACCACCCATAACAGGGGCCCCGTTCCGGCGCGCTGCGGATCGCCGGGGCGGGACAAAAAAACTGAAAAAATACCCAGCCCCGCTTATGCGGGCGGGAGAGCGGACGATATAACAAGTAAGCGAAAGGAACTCGCGCAAATAAATGGAAGAGGTGCAGGGATCGCACGAAGAAAGCGAGGAACTTGATATGGACATGAGGACAGGGGCGATCTGGAGCGGGACGCGGACCGCGGCCCAGGGCATCCGGCCCGCCGCGGGGGCCGGGACGGCGGTCAGCTTCGCCGCGCAGATGGCGGAGCTGACGGACAGCTTGGCCTTGAACGACCCGGCGGGGGATCCCACTCTGAAGGCCGCCTATGACCAGCTCTCTGATGCCTCCAAGGGCGTACTGGAGCGCATGAAGGCGGGACAGGGCGGCGTCAGCAAGGAGGAGTGGACCGAGCTGTGCCGGGAGCTGAAGGACGCGGGGATGATCGGGGAGTCCGACTTCGCCTGCACGCGGGCGGACCTGCGTGTGGTTCCCCTGCCTGTGGCGGGCATGAAAGACGGCTGCACTGTCCTGCATGGGGATGAGGGCGGTATGCTCTTGTCTCCGGTGAAGGACCCGGAGTGGTCGGGCGCCCCCCTTGAGTTCCTGGACCAGTGGATGGAGGAGCTGCGGGAGATGCGCGCCCATGTGGCGGGGCTGCGCCAGTCGGACGGCTCCCGGCCCATTCAGTACATGAACGCCTTCTCGAGCTGCATCTCCTCCTGCGAAAAGGTCAGTGGCCTGGTGCGGGACCTGATGCAGGTGTGCTAAGGGGGGTGCTGGGATGAATATCAGCGGCCTTTTGAACTACCAGATGATCCCGTCCGTGCGGATGATGGATTGCGGAACCCGAGGCCGGACCTCCTCCTTCGGCGAGATGCTGTCCAGCGCGGGGCAGGCGGCATCCATCCACCTGTATCTTCCCAAAGAGGGCACCATCTATTCCGGCGGGAGGGGCAGCGGGAATACGGTGTATGCGGAGTACACCGCAGAGTCCACTGCCGAGGATCCCGTGGTGCGCATCAAGGGCGAGGCGGCCGGCGGGGCCTACGAGTTCACCTGCCATATCAACGACATCGACCCCACCAGGGCCTCCTATGCGGAAATGTGCGCCCTGTGGGGCTACTTGAAAGATACGGGGCAGAGCGGCGATGTGGAGCTGGGCTACCCCTACACGCCGGTGTTACCCTACGGCATCGACGTGGGCGACGTTCTCGCGAAGCGGAACTATGCGTCCCTGATCCAGGGCATGACCACCTCCGCCATGTTTGACGCCTCCAACCGGCGCACGGCCCAGCAACTGCTGGAGCTCTACCTCAACTGGAAGGACGCGGGATGATGTGAAAAGGGCCGTCTCCCACCCGAAAGGGCGGGGGACGGCCCTTGACTTTCTGGAAAGCCGGTTGTAAAATAAATAGAAATTCTAAGTAAAGGAAATGATCCTTCAATGGCAAAAATCGACATCGTATCCGGCTTTTTAGGGGCCGGCAAGACCACCCTCATCAAGAAGCTGCTGGCCGAGGCCTTCCAGGGCGAGAAGCTGGTGCTCATCGAGAACGAGTTCGGCGAGATCAGCGTGGACGGCGGCTTCCTTAAGGACACCGGCGTGGAGATCTCCGAGATGTCCTCCGGCTGCATCTGCTGCTCCCTGGTGGGCGACTTCGGCAAGGCGCTGGCGGAGGTGGAGGAGCGCTTCCACCCCGACCGCATCCTCATTGAGCCCTCCGGCGTGGGCAAGCTGTCCGACGTGGTGGTGGCGGTGCAGGACACCGCAAAGGACGTGCCCGCCCTCCGGCTCAACTCCTTCGTCACGGTGGCAGACGCCTCCAAGGTGAAGATGTATATGAAAAACTTTGGCGAGTTCTACAACAACCAGGTGGAGAGCGCGGGCACCATCATCCTCTCCCGCACCCAGAACCTGACCCAGGAGAAGCTGGAGGCGGCGGTGGAGCTGCTGCGGGGCAAGAACCCCAAGGCGGCCATCCTGACCACCCCCTGGGATCAGTTGGACGGCAAGACCATCCTGTCCGCCATCGAAAAAACCTCCCTGGAGGAGGCGCTGCTGGCCCACATCCGGGCGGAGCACGAGGCAGAGGAGGCCGCCCACGCCCATGACCATCACCACGGCCACGATGAGGACGGGGAGCAGGGGCATCACCACCACGACCACGGCGGGCACTGCTGCCATGACGACGGGGAGCATGAGCACGGCCATTGCCACCGGCATGACCATGAAGATCACGAGTGTTGCCACGGGAAGCACCGCCACGATCACGGCGAAGAGTCCTGCCATCATGACCACGAGGAGCACGAGCATCACCACGGCCACGGTGAGGAGTGTTCCTGCGGCTGCCATGACCACGATCATCACCACGCTGACGAGGTGTTCAGCAGTTGGGGCAAGGAGACTGTCAAGCCCTTCGCCAAGGAGGAGCTGGAGCACATCTTGGCCGAACTGGACCTGGGCGAGTGCGGCGCCATCCTCCGGGCCAAGGGCATCGTCCCGGCGGGCGACGGAACCTGGCTCCACTTCGACTATGTCCCCGAGGAGCACCAGGTGCGCACCGGCCCGGCGGACTACACCGGGCGGCTGTGCGTCATCGGCGCAGAGCTGAAAGAGGACCGGCTGGCCGCCTTGTTCGGCCTGTAAGGTGCCGTAATGGACATCCCTGTATATCTGTTCGCCGGTTTCCTGGACGGCGGCAAGACCACCTTCATCAATGGCATTCTCCAGGACGGTTTCGCCCTGCGGGACCGCACGCTGTTGATCTGCTGCGAGGAGGGGACGGAGGAGTACGACCCCAAGGTGCTGAAAAACGTCACGGTGGTGAACGTGGAGGAGGAGGCGGACTTGACCCCCGACTTCCTCAGGCAGTTGGAGAAGAAGCACCGCCCCAGGCAAATTCTCATCGAATTCAACGGCATGTGGTCCATGGGCAGGCTGTATCAGGAGGCGCTGCCCGACAACTGGGTGCTCTACCAGATCATGACCATGGTGGAGGCGGGCGCCTTCGACGTATACGCCAAGAACCTGGGCCAGATGATGATGGAGAAGCTGACCAATGCGGACCTCATCGTGTTTAACCGCTGTGACGGGGCGTTGCGGGACTCCCTGCGCCAGCGCAATTTGAAGATGGTGAACCGCCGGGCCAACATCTACTTGGAATACAACGACGGCACCAGCGAGGACTATGCCGACGACAGCGTGTGCCCCTTCAACCTGGACCAGGAGGTCATCGACATCCCGGACGACGACTTCGGCGTGTGGTACGTGGACGTGATGGAACACCCCGAGCGGTACGAGGGCAAGACCATCCGGGCCAAAACAGTGGTTTGCCACCTGCCCCAATACCCGAAAAACACGATCCTGGGGCGGTTCGCCATGACCTGCTGTGAGAACGATATCACCTTCCTGGGCCTGGTGGCCGCAGGGGACGGTTTCGGCGCGTTTGAGAACCGCTCCTGGGCGGACGTGTCCGGCGTCATCCGCCTGGAGGCTCACAAGGCCTACGAGGGGGAGCGGGGGCCGGTGCTCCACGTGGCCGCGGTCAGCCCCGCAGAGAAGCCGGAGCAGGAAGTGCTGTCGTTCTGAGGGGCGCAACGGGAGGAATATTCTATGACAAAGAGAGAACAACTGGAGACGGAGCGGCGGGTATTCGATATCTACAGCGGCATCCTGCTGAACAACCTGGAATTTTGTCCCGGGCCCGCCGTGCCGCCCGACTATGAGCTGGACTGCCCGGAGTACGAAACGCTGCGGGAGAAATACGGCCTGGACAGGCTGGCGGGGAAGGGAAGCGCCTTCCAGCGGGGCAAGCGTCTGCTGCACCACCTTGCTCCCCGGCTGACCCACTCGTCCTATTATGACAACCACGTCCCCTGCGACGCCCTCTCCTTGATGGAGTATAGCTATGAGCGGCCCGACCAGGGCATCAACTGCCTGAACAAGTCCAAGATTCTGGCGGAGTGCTGCCTGGCGGTGGGGATTTACGCCCGGCGGGTGGCGATCATGCCGTACTCTCCCTACGACAACGACAACCATGTGGTCGCTGAAATCTACGACCCCGAGCCGGCCAAGTGGATCATGCTGGACCCCACCACGGACGGCTGGTTTGAGGCCGAAAACGGCGCTCCCCTGTCCGTTTTGGAGATTCGAGAGCGCTTTGCCCACCGGAAGTTTACCACGTTCGTCGCGTCCACAGACCGGAAGGGCGACCTGCGGCGGCTGTGGGACAGGCACATGGATTTGAACAGCTATATCTGCAAAAACCTGTTCTGGCTCCGCATCGAGCGGCATAATGGGTTCAGCAACAAGGGGGAATGGCTGAACTTTATCCCCACGGGCTATGACCTGAGGCTCAACCAAATCGCCATGCTGGAATACCGCCTCAGCATCCTGCCAGATCAGGGGTTGCCTCCTGAAGAGCTGCAAAAGTATCAGCGGATGTTCCGGGATTCCCTGGAGCGGCTACAGACCGCGCCGGAGGATCCCTGCTATGATCTGTCTGTGATGGCCGCCCCGCCGGAAGGCGGGGGCGGGAAGCGCTGAGCGTTTGGGCGCAAAGAAAGGCCTCGCGTCTGCGGACGCGGGGCCTTTTTGCGCTGTTGCTTCTAAAACATGAAAAGGCCCCGCCCCGCATAAAGTGATACAAATCCAGCTTTGGAGGGGTCAACTATGAATGGGACCAAGATCATTTACCTGCGCAGGAAACTCATCGCCGTCGGGGCCTGCGCCCTGGCTGCCGTAATGATGTTCTGGGTGGTGAACCACCCGACGGTGGTGGGGGCGTCCGCCACTACCCGGCAATTGCCCATCTATTGTGTACAGAAGGACTACAAGGTGCTGTCCATCAGCTTTGACGCCGCCTGGGGCAACGAGGACACCCAGCAGCTCATCGACATCCTGGGCAAGTATGACGTCAAGGCCACCTTTTTTGTGGTGGGCGAGTGGGTGGACAAATACCCGGAGTCGGTGAAGGCACTGTCCGATGCAGGCCACGAGGTGATGGGCCACTCCAACACCCACGCCCACTTTAACAGCCTTTCCTCAGAGGAGATCATTGCCGACCTGAACGCCTGCAACGACAAGATCGAAGGGGTGACGGGGGTGCGGCCTACCCTGTTCCGCTGCCCGTACGGCGAGTACGACGACCATGTCATCAACGCCGTGCGGTCCCTGGGCATTGAGCCGATCCAGTGGGACGTGGACAGCCTTGATTGGAAAAATTTAGAAGCCCCGGAGATCACAAAGCGGGTGACCTCCAAGGTCCAGCCCGGGTCCATTGTGCTGTTCCACAACGCCGCCCTCCACACGCCGGAGGCCCTGCCCGGCATCATTGAGGCGCTTTTGCAGCAGGGTTACACCTTTGTACCCATTTCCCAGCTCGTCCTGCCCGGCGCCTATGGCCAGGACTATACTATTGACCACACCGGACGGCAGTGTCCCGTCGGGACGTGAACGGGAGCGTGGCGTGGGGCGCAACAGAGGAGCTCCTGCAATATTTGTACAAAGGGGTTGAAATTTTGGAGGGAGCGTTGTATAATATACACAAAGCCGAGAGGTGGGAAAGATCATGACGGCCGTTTACGGCGTATCGGGGGAGGACGGACGGCGGCTGGCGTGGCCGCTGCTGGAGCGGGCAGTCGGCCTTTGCTGGGGCTGGACGGCCCTGCCCCCGGTGGAACACTCCCCCAGAGGCAAGCCGGCGTTCGTGGGCCGGGAGGACAGGTGGTTTTCCCTGTCCCACAGCGGCGGGCTTGCCCTGTGTGCCCTGTCCGAAGCCCCGGTGGGGGTGGACGTGGAGCTGATCCGCCCCCGGCGGGCCGGTTTGTTTACCTATGTGCTGAGCGAGGGGGAGCGGGCCGCGTTCGACGGCACCTGGGAGGACTTCTTCCGCCTGTGGACATTGAAGGAGAGCTGGTGCAAGCGGGAGGACGGACCGCTCTATCCCCCAAGGGCGGTGGAGACGCCGCCCCCCTGCCCCCACAGAAGCTACGCCGGAGCGGGCTGGCGGGCGGCGGTGTGCTGTCACGACACGCCCCCGGAGGCCGTTGTCTGGCTGGATATCAATGAACTGACCGAGAAAAAGGAGGGTCCCATATGAGGAAACAGATCATCACTGTCAGCCGGGAATTCGGTTCCGGCGGCCGGTCCGTGGGCCACCGCGTGGCGGAGCTGCTGAACGTGCCCTATTACGACAAGGATCTGGTGAAGCAGGTGGCGGTGGAAACCGGCTTCGATGAGAAGTTCATCGAGCACGAGGGGGAGTACGCCTCCCCCTGGCAGAGCCTGTTGTCCTACGCTTTCGCGGGCAACGGCTCCCGGCAGCATATGAACGGCCTGTCCACCGCCGACTTCCTCTGGGTGATGCAGTGCCGGGTGATTATGGATCTGGCGGAAAAGGGTCCCTGCGTCATCGTGGGCCGGTGCGCCGACTATATCCTCCGGGAGCGGACGGATGTGCTCAACGTGTTTATCCACGCCCCCATCGCTTTCCGGGCGGACCGGGTGGTGCGGCTGTACGGCGAGTCCGACTCGGCCCCGGAGAAGCGCCTGGAGGAGAAGGATAAGCGCCGCCGGGCCTATTACAAGCACTACGCCGACCGGGACTGGGGCATGAGCCAGAATTATCATCTGTCCCTGGACTCCAGCCTGGTGGGCATCGAGCGGTGCGCCCAGCTCATCCTGGACGTAGTCTGTAACCCGGAAAAGCCGGAATAAGGAAACGGCCTGAGAGTCAAAGGACCGCCTTCCCCAGCGGGGAGGGCGGTCCTTCTGTTTCAGTGATAGGCCCGGTAGAGGAAGGTGACGATCTGCCCCCGGCTGCAAATGCCGCCGGGATCAAAGGTGGTGGCGGTGGCGCCAGTGGTGACGCCCTTGTCCAACGCCCAATCCACCGCCTGGGCGTAGACGGCTCCGGAGGCCACGTCGGTGAAGGAGGACGCCGTTGCGGAGGGTTTATCAAAGGCGGACCAGATGTACCGCACCGCGTCCGCCCGGGCGCAGCTTGCCCTGGGGTCGAAGTCCTCGGACAGCATCCCCAGCCCGGCGGCCCAGCGGACGGCGTCATAAAAGTAGTCGCTGTCCCTGACTCCATCGGGCGCGCTTCCTGTGGCCGGGGGTTCCCCGGCCGCCCGCCAAAGGAAGGTGAGAATCTGGCTGTGGGTACAGGGCAGGCCGGGGGAGAAGGTGGTGGTGGAGGTGCCGTTGGTGATCTCCTCTTCCACAGCCCAAGCCACGGAGTCGGCGTAATAGGCGTCCGCCGACACATCGGTGAAGGTTTGGGCGGAGCCGTTGCCGGTGGGCTCAGGGGGCTGGGTAAACTGGGGAGGATCGATGGTAATGGTGACAGGGGGCCTGTCCACATAATCGCCGCCGCTGATGGCAGGATAGCCGTCAGTGAACAGGTCCGCTTGATTCGCCCCATAGGTGTAGACCGCGTGGCAATATTCCTTGGAGACGGTGTAGGTCTGGCCGCCATTGCTGCCGGTAGCCCCGGAGAGGAACAGCTTGCCGTCCGAGCCGATCATGCCGTTGTCGCAGTTGGTCACGTCCACCAGGTAGTTCCGGCCATCCCCCATCCGAACCACGTTCCACATGTGGCTGCCGCCGTTCATGGTTCCGCTGGCGGTGTAGCATGTGACGTCGCCGCGAAAGTCCGACAGGTCGCACAGGTACTTGAACGCCTTGGCGTAGCCCTCGCACACCACGCTGGTATCCGGGTCGCCATCGAAGACGTACACCAGTTGCCAGGGGTCGCCGTAGGGGGGATCGTTCAGGTAAGCGTCCATGTCGTAGGAGGTCAGGCGGCAGATCTCGTCCCGGTAAGCGGCCAGCTTTTCAAAGTCGGAGCAGTCCTGATACTTGGCTACGATGGCTTTGGCGGTCTGGGCCGCCTGCTTGGCGGCTGATACCCTGGCGGCGCTGACGTTAGTGCTGTCGTCTCCCTGGTAGGCCTGGGCCGCCTGGAGATAGACGGTGAAATTTTTGATGCTGGCCTGGTTGCCCTGGCGGACGGAGGAAAAGCCCCAGGAAAATCGGTTGCTGGCCCAATACAGCTCATAGGGGCAGTCCGCCGACAGGGCGAAAAAAACCCTGCTCATGTGGACAGATTCGCTGAACTTCTGCTCAAGCTTTGCCAGCACGTTCTCCGCGCTGCTTCCGGACATACCCAGCTCCTCCAAGGTCCAGGACAAGGCGGCCTGGTCCGGAATGCGGATGGTGGTGGAGGTCCTGGCGCCGTCGGCGATCTTGGCTACTTCGGCCCGGAGTATGTCGTATACCACCCGGTCCGTGCCGGTGAGGCGGGCGCCCGCAGAGTGGTCGGCCTGGGCGGCGTGAGCAGTCCCGGGCAGCAGGGCGGCGGTCAGGAGCAGCGCCAGCAGCGCGGCTGTCCATCGTCTTTTCATGTGGTGTTCCCCTTTGTCTTTTTCCGGTCGGAAAGTATTCCATATGATTGTAACAGATCGGCCGAAAAATGACAAGGGAATCCACCCCCTCCCAGGCAGAAAATGAAAGGAAAGTTTTACCGCTTCAGCCGCCGGATCACCGCCTCTTCCAGACGGTCGCCATATTTCATGGCCAGCAGGAACGCCGCCAGCCCCGCGACGCCCAGTAGCGCCATGCCCCACAGGGGAATGGTCACGGTGGCGCTGCCCACCGCGCAGGCCACCAGCAGCCCCCAGGGCCGGGCCAGCACCGTCAGCAGGAAAAAACGCCGGAAGGGGATGTCCGTCAGGCCGGCCAGAATGCACAGCAGGTCATCGGGAAAGAAGGGGAACAGGAAGGCCAGGGCCAGAAAGGTGTCCCGCTTGCGGCGGATCAGGTCCAGGTACTTCTCGGACAGCTTCTCGCTGACGAATTGCCCGGCGAACTGCTGCCCCAGGGCCCGGGCCAGGGTAAAGACCAGGGCGGAGCCCAGGCTCACCGCCGCCCAGGTCAGCAGGAAGGAGGGCCACAGCCCGAACAGGTACGCTCCCGCTGCGGCGGTGATGTTGCTGGGGATGGGGGCGACGATGACGGACACCAACTGCACGCCGAAGTAAGCCAGGTGGGACCAGGGGGCGCAGCGGGCGATATACGCACCCATCCGCTCCGGGGAGCCGGCGGCCTCGAAAAAACCGGTGGCGTACAGCGCCCACACGCAGCCGCCCAGAATGGCGGCGGTGAGCGCCCACAGCATGACCTTGCCTCGTTTATCTTCCATGGGACATGATCCTCTCTTTATCAACTGGACGTTAGTACTAATGCCATTATAGCGGTAAATCAGAAAATGGCAACAAAGGTCCTCTTAGGAAATTTTGAAGATTCCTTTTAGGTTTCTCCCGAATGAAGCTGAGACGGCAGGTGTGAAAAAACCCCCGGAGCAACGCTCCGGGGGTTTTCATGACGTTTTAGTCAGTGACATAGGGCAGCAGGGCCACATGACGGGCGCGCTTGATAGCGTCGGTCAGTTGGCGCTGGTGCATGGCGCAGGTGCCGGTGGTGCGGCGGGGCAGAATCTTGGACCGCTCGGACAGGTAGCGCTTCAGCTTCTGGGCGTCCTTGTAGTCGATCTGTTCCACCTTGTCCACGCAGAACGCGCATACCTTGCGGCGCTTGCGATTGCCGCGGGGCTTCACATTATCCATAGCCATATTGGCAGACCTCCTTATGTTGAGATGGCCCTTCCTTCGCTCAGAAGGGCAGTTCGCCGTCGTCGTCGGCCAGGTCGGAGAACTGGTCGCCGCCGGACGGGATGCCGTAATCGGCAGGGGCGGAGGGGGCGGAAGGACGTCCGCCGTAGCTTCCGCCGCGGTCGCCGTAACTGCCGCCGTAGCCTCCGCTGCGGTCGCCATAGCCGCCGTCGCCGTCCCGCTTGGAGTCACCGAAATAGACGTTGTCCGCCACCACTTCGGCGGTGGTGCGGCGGTTGCCCTCCTTGTCGGTCCACTCCCGGATCTGGAGACGGCCCTCCACCACGGCCATGCGGCCCTTGGAGAAGTAGCGGCTGACAAATTCGCCGGTCTGACGCCAGGCCACCACATCGATCCAGTCGGTGGCGCGCTCGCCGGTATTCTTGTCCTTAAAGTCCCGGTCCACGGCCAGCCGGAAGCTGGCGACGGGGGTGCCGGACTGGGTGTGGCGCAACTCCGGGTCACGGGCCAGACGGCCCATGATGACGATATGATTGAGCATGTTTTTCTCCTTCTCAGGCGTCCTTGGCCACGATAATGGAACGCATGACGCTGACATTAATGCGCATCAGACGGTCCAGCTCGGCGGGGAACGCGGGGTCGGAGGAGAAGGTCATCAGGACGTAGTAGCCCTCCTCCAGGTCGTTGATGGGGTAGGCCAGACGGCGCTTGCCCCACTCGTCCACCTCGGATACGGCGCCATGGCCCTCAGCCAGCTCCTTGAAGCGGGCCACCAGGGCGGCGGTCTCCTCCTCGCCCAGGCTGGGGTTGAGGACGTAGAGCACCTCGTAATTTCCACTCACTTTTGCCATTGTGTTTTGCACCTCCTTATGGTCTTATGGCCTCCGGTCCCGCCGGAGGCAAGGATGGTTTGCCGCGATTCCTGTTTTTTCATCAAGCGGCAGACTAAACTATGATACAGGATCATTTGCGAATTGTCAAGGGGCCGATGGGCGTTTTATGCCAAAATTTTGGCTTTATTCCGGCTTTTCCGGGGGCTGCTCCGACCCAGGTGGCTCAGGCCGCCGGGGCATCCCCCAGAGGTAGCGGAACACCAGCCGCTGCACGGGACTGAGGACGATGCACAGCCGCTCCCGCTCCCGGTCCACCAGGGTGCGCAGCTCGTCCAGCTCCTCCCCGGTGAGGGTATGCGGGCTGAATTTCGCCTTTTGGGCCAGCTCCACCGCCCGCTGGTCCACCCGCCCGCCCCAGCGCTCCATACGGAGCAGGTAGTTGTAGCCGTCCAGGGCGGCGCGGTTACGGTCAGGGGCGGACAGCTTTTTGATCCGGACTCGCTTGGGCAGGTACTGCCCCAGCCAGAGCAGGGCGGCCACGCCAACGGCGGCGGCCAGCGCCTTGGCGATGTTGATTAGAATAGCCGGGTCAAGCCCGCCCGCAGGACCTTCCCCGTCGCCGCCCTGGGGCTGGCTGGGTTCGTCGGAGGGGGCGGGGTCGTCGGAGGGAGTGGGGGTGGGGGTGGACTCCGGGCCGTCGCTCTCCTCCACAGGATCGGAGGGCAGGGCAATGGGGGTGAGCTCCCCCTGTTGATACCACTCAAAGGCGGCGGGCGGGGTGACCTCCACGGGATACCAGCCGAAGCCGTCCACCCACACCTCCACCCAGGCGTGGGCGGCCCGGTCGGGCACGTCCACCGTCCGCCCTGGCCGGGGGACGGCGGTGAAGCCGCTGACATACCGGGCAGGGACGCCCAGGGAGCGGAGCATCAGCGTGGCGGCGGAGGCGAAGTGCATGCAGTATCCCCGGCGGCTGTCGTTGAGGAAGTAGAGCACCGGGTCCTCCCCCTCTGGGGCGGCGGGGGTTTCCGGATCGTACTCGCACAGCTTGTCCAGCAGGGCGGCGACGTCCAGGGCGGCCTGGATGGAGTCATAACTTTCCCCGTACCGGGCCGCGCCGGCGGCTCCGCCGTCCACACAGAGACGGGCCAGATATTGGCTCAGCTCCGATTCCATATCCAGATAGTGGGCGAGTACATAGTCCCGGTATTCGGCGAGTAGAGCCGGGGCGAAATCCTCCGGAAACAGCCCCCGGCGGGGGTCGATCTGCATGAAAGTCATGGTATGTTGCCGCTGGCCCTGCCTCCGGGCAAAATAGGCGTCCTCCACGGGCAGCATTCCCCACTCGTCCCACTGTGCCTGAAACAGAAAGTAGGGGGTATAGACGCAAGTCCCCGCCGTCCCCACGTCGTCCACTGTGGCGGTGTAAGGTCCCCCCGCTCCGTCTTCGCCCATGCTGGCAAGCGCGGGGAACTCCAGCGGAAACGAACTTGCGTCCTCGCCCGCCCGGTCCAAGTATTCCTGATAGGTTCCCTGGGGCAGGGGCTGCCACACCCCTTCCTCGTAGACGGCCAGGGAAGCCCCCCGGAGATAGAGCCGGTCCGGGCAGTCGGAGGACACCCGGAGCACGGTGCGCCCGGAGTAGTTCAGCGGCCCGGCGTGGGCCAGGTCCGCCTCCTCCGCCGCGCCCACGTAGGTAACGGTATTATGGAAGGGGCCGTCGAATTGGGCGAAGAAGTCCGCCAGGCGGATTCCCGTGTCGCTGAGCCGGACCTCCGCCCGGAGGGCCCAGTCGGGTCGGGTGTAGCCCTCCCGGGGGAAGGCGAAGGTGATGAGGGCCAGCGCCAGCCCCACGCAGGGCAGCATGGCCAGGGTGAGGACGCCCCGGCGGTCGGGGGCGGCCCACTTGCACAGGTCGGTGAGCAGCATGACGCACCAGCACAAAGCCAGGGCCATAAAGGGAGGCCAGTCCGGGTACAGGTCGGCCAGCAGGCCGGGGAGCAGGGGCGGCAGGGTGAGCGCCAGCACCAGCCACCACCGCCGGGCCCGCGCCACCGCCCAGCCCAGGGCCAGGGCCAGCAGCGCCAGGGCCAGCATCAGGAACAGCTTGGCAGCGGCGCCCTCCTGGGATGGGGTGAGGCCGGACTCATAGGCGAAGGCGCGGCCCCAGGTCACCTGCCGGGTGAACAGGTCGGAGATGATGCGCACGGTGATTGCCGCGCCCTGGACCGTCCGGTCCCAGTTGAAAAAGAGCAGCAGGCCCCACAGGACGGCCAGCCCGCCCGCCGCCGCCCACCGGAACCGGGGCAGCGACCACGCGCACAGCGTCGCCAGGGCGAACAGCACCGCCGGGCCCAGCAGGATGCCCGGCTGGGTGGCGCACAGGTCCAGGGCGGTGGTTGGGGTGGCGATGAATTCGTCCAGCCGCTCGCCGCCGTACAGGGACAGAAAAGACAGGGTGAAACCCGCGATGGCGCAGAGGAGCAGCAGGCCGTCCCCCAGAACGGTGAGGGGGGAGAAACGGGCGTCGCGGTCAGTCACGGGTATCGCCCCCCTTCAGAGTGACGTGGATGCGGAACACCGGGCCGTCGGGGCCCCGGAGCAGCTCGGGGTGGTCGTCCAGGGAGGGACCCGCCGGGGGCGCGAAGGAGCCCATCAGGTCCAGCAGGCATTCGGTCTGCTGCTTCTCGTCGGACACCACGCGCAGTTGGGGTTGCCCGTCTTTGTCCAGCCACAGCAGGGCGTGGGGCCGCTGGACGGCCAGCAGGGCGCGGCTCATCCCCAACGTCCGGTCCAGCAGCAGATCCAGCGCGTCAGATTCGCCGAACCGATCCAGGGTGAGCAAGGGCAGGGGGATCAGGGTCTCGGCCAGCTCCCGGACGACGAGCTCGTCCCACTTGGAGGACAGCTTCCAGTGAACCGAGCGCATGGGGTCGCCGGGGCGGTAGTCCCGCAGCTCATAGTCCTCCCCGGGGCCCGAGCGGGCGGCGCTGACGGGGGAAGGGCGGGCGCCCTGCGCCTCCGGCAGGGTGGGCAGCTCCACCGGGACGGGAATGGGGCGGCACAGCATCCGGGCGGGTTGCGGCCGGGCCACCCGCAGGGAGAACAGCCCCAGGTAGTCGTATACGCGGGCCCGGTCCACCCGCAGCTCCAGCAGGCCGCAGTGGTCGGTGGACACGGTCAGCTCCACCGGGCGGCGGCGGGCCACCCCGGACAGCACCAACCGGCGGTGGTCCCTCTGGCCGTTGAGCAGGTTCTTACAGCGCAGGTGGATGGTGAGCCGGGACAGGGGCAGGCCGTTGGGGGTCTTGATGGAGGCCTGCCAGCGGCCGTCCGCGCCCCGCTCCAGGGCGGGAGGGAGAGAGGACAGCTCCAGCCTGCACCCCAGCATACCCGGCAGGGACAGCGCCAGCGACAGCAGGGGCAGGGCGACGCACAGGCACAGCAGGAACTGAGCCAGGTAGTTTTCGTTGGTGATGTGAAACAGCAACACCCCGACGAGGGTGAGGCCGTACAATATGCGGCGGAGGATCATGGCGTCAACGCAGGCGGGGGGCACGGGTGGCGGCGAGCACCTCCGAGGCGATGTCGATGGCCCGCTGCGAGCCCCCCGCCGACCCGGCGGGGAGGACCAGACGGTGGGCGACGGCGTCCACCCAGACGAGTTTCACGTCTTCGGGGATGACGTAGTCCCGCCCCCGGAGAAAGGCGCAGGACCGGCACAGCGCGGACACCGAGATGGCCGCCCGGGGGCTGGCCCCCTGGGCCAGTTGGGGATGGCTCCGGGTGGCCTGGATCAGCCGGAGGATATAGTCCAGGATGGCGTCGTCCACAAACACCCGGTCCACTTGGGCGCGGAGGGCGGACAACTGCTCCCGGTCCGCCGCCTGGCACACCGTATCCATGAGGCCGCCCCGCATTTTGCGTTGAAGCAACTCCATCTCGTCCGCCGGAGCGGGGTAGCCCATGGTCAGGCGCAGAGCGAAGCGGTCCAACTGGGAGTCGGGCAGCATCTGGGTGCCGGAGGCCCCGGTGGGATTCTGGGTGGCGATGACCAGGAAGGGATCGGGGATGGGATGGACCGCGCCGTCCACCGTCACCCGGCCCTCCTCCATGGCCTCCAGCAGGGCGGATTGGGTGCGGCTGGTGGCCCGGTTCAGCTCGTCGGCCAGGAACAGGTTGCACAGCAGCGCGCCGGGCTGGTACTCCATCTGCCCGGTGGCCTTGTTATAGAGGGAAAAGCCCGTCAGATCGGAGGGCATTACGTCGGGGGTGAATTGCACCCGGTTGTATTGCAGTCCCAGGGCCTTGGAGAAGGCGATGGCCATAGTGGTCTTGCCTACGCCGGGGATGTCCTCCAGCAGGACGTGGCCCCGGGCCAGCACCGCCATGAGGGTCTTGGCCACGATCTCGTCCTTGCCTACCACGGCCTTTTTCACTTCGCCCACCACCTGGGCGGCCAGTTGATTTTCGTGCATGGCGTATCACTCCTTGGGACAAGTTTCATCGTATTATATCAAAAAACAGGGGGCTTGAACAGCCCCCTGTTTCTGGTGTTGTCACGCCCGGATTGGGCACATTACGGGACGGCTTCCCTCCGACTCGGAGAAAATCCGGCTCCGCTTCGCGTGCCCTGGGTTTTACTCCTCGTTCCGGTCCATCCGTCCCTATGTGCCTATCCTCGCGCTTCTTATGCCAGCTTGCCCTTGGCCAGCTCGGTGAGCTGGGTGAAGGCGGCCTTGTCGTTGACGGCCATCTCGGCCAGCATCTTGCGGTTGATGCCCACGTTGGCCAGCTTCAGGCCGTGCATGAAGGTGGAATAGTTCATGCCGTTCATCTTGCAGCCGGCGCTGATGCGGGCGATCCAGAGCTGACGGAAGTCGCGCTTCTTCAGCCGCCGGCCCACATAGGCGTATTGCAGGGACTTCATGACCTGCTCGTTGGCCATCTTGTAATGCTTGCTCTTGGCGCCCCAGTAGCCCTTGGCCAGCTTGAGGACCTTATTCCTTCTCTTGCGCGTCATCATTGAGCCTTTGACTCGTGCCATTGTTGTTCAGCCTCCTGTATTGAGTAAAATATGATGCCGTTCCTTATTTATAGGGAACCATGCGCTTGATGGTGGCCGCGTTGGTCACGTCGGCATAGCCGCCCTTGCGGAGGCTTCTCTTGAGTTTGCGGGTCTTGCCGTGGCCGTTGAGCAGGTGGCTCTTATTGGCGTGGGCGCGCTTGACCTTTCCGTTCTTGGTCAGATTGAAACGCTTCTTGGCGCCGCTGTGGGTTTTCACTTTAGGCATGGCGGTTGTCTCCTTTTCGTAGTTGATGATGTCACGCTTTGCACGCGGCCGGACCGCCTGCTCCGCGCTTCTTACTTGTTGGTTTTCGCGCTTTTTGCAGACAGGAAGATGCTCATGTGCCGGCCCTCCAGCTTGGGCTCCTTGTCCAGCACGGCCAACTCGCCGCACTGCTCGGCGAAGTCCAGCAGCAGCTTCTTTCCTATGTCGGTGTGGGCCATCTCCCGGCCCCGGAAACGGACGGTGACCTTCACCCGGTTGCCCTCGGCCAAAAACTTCTGGGCGTTGCGCAGTTTGGTATTGAAGTCGCCGATGTCGATGCCGGGGGACATCCGCACCTCTTTGATTTCCACCACGTGCTGGTTCTTTTTGGCCTCCTTCTCCCGCTTGGCCTGCTCAAAGCGGTACTTGCCGTAGTCCATGAGCTTGCACACGGGGGGGGTGGCGGTGGGAGAGATTTTGACCAGGTCCAACCCGGCCTCGTCGGCGCGGACCTGGGCCTCCCGGGCGGACATGACGCCAAGCTGAGCGCCGTCGGCGCCGATGAGCCGCACTTCCCGGTCGCGGATTTCCTCGTTGATTTGATGAGCCGTATTAGCTATGGTCACGCACCTCCAAAAATAAAAAACGTGAATGCGGCAAGGCACCCACGTCCACAACGAAACACGCACTTTCCGTGCGAATCTCACCATGTTGACCCCTTCGCCTGCGGCGGGAGGTGAGGACGGCGGCGCCATTCCTGCTTCCTTTTGCCCAAGTATCATACCAGATAGGGGAAGGTTTGTCAACAGAATTTTTCGGTTTTTTCTTTTGGCGCAGGGAGAATTTGTTCCACACCGCAGTTGCCCCGGAGGATGGCGTTTGTTATAATGTAGAAAAACCGCGAAAGGGGGTCCCGCCATGCTGGACCTGCTGTACGCCCGGGCCGGGCAGGACATCCGGGGGGAGCTGCTGGAGCGGATGGGCCGTTCCCCCGCCCGCCGCCGGTTGCTCATCGTGCCCGAGCAGTATTCCCATGAGAGCGAGCGGGCCATGTGCGCCGCGCTGGGGAGCGGCGCGTCCATGAAATGCGAGGTGCTGTCCTTCACCCGGCTGGCCGGGCGGCTCACCGACGCCGCCGGGGGCGGGGCCGCGCCCATGCTGGACGCGGGCGGGCGGATGTTGCTGATATACGCCGCGCTGCGGCGGGTGTCCGACGCGCTGACCACCTACCGCGCGCCCTCCCGGAAGCCCGCGTTCCTCACCGGCCTGCTGGCCACGGTGGACGAGTGCCGCTCTTACCGGGTGGAGCCGGAATCGCTCATCTCCGCCGGGGAGGAGCTGGGAGGCCGCCAGGGGGACAAGCTCCGGGACCTGGGGATGATCTACGCCGCCTATCAAGCGATGGAGGCTCAGGGGGCCGCCGACCCCAGGGGCCGTCTGGACCGTCTGGCGGTCCAGCTTCAGGACACCCGCTGGGGGGCGGGGATGGCGTTCTATGTCTACGGCTTCACCGACTTCACCCCCCAGGAGGAGCAGGTTTTGTCCGCGCTGATGGCCCAGGGGGAACTGACGGTGGCCTTTGTGTGCGACGCCGGGGACGACCGGTTGGGTGTCTTTCAGCCCGCGTTCCGGGCCTCCCGGCGGCTGGTGCGGCTGGCCCGCGAAAACGGTGCGTTTCTCCTGGAGGAGACATTGGACCGCCCCCTTGCCCGCCATCCCTCCCTGGTTTTTTTGGAGCAAAACCTGTTCGGCTCCATGCCCGAAGGCGGCTGGAACGGGGAGTGCGCCGTGACCCGCGCCGCCGCCGCCACCCCCCGGCAGGAGGTGGAGTGGTGCGCCGCCGAGATTCTGCGCCTGCTGCGGGAGGAGGACTACCGTTGCCGGGAGATCGCCGTATGCGCCCGGAAGCTGGACGGGTACGGGGAACTTATCGAGAGTGTATTTGCCCGGTACGGGGTGCCGGTGTTTCTGTCCGCCATGGAGGATGTGCTGGAAAAGCCGGTGCTGGCGCTGGTCACCTCCGCCCTGGCGGCGGTGGCGGAGGACTACCCCTACGAGGAGCTGTTCCGCTACCTGAAAACGGGGCTGACGGGCATTACGGACGAGGAACGGGACCTGCTGGAGAACTACGTCCTGACCTGGGACTTGAAGGGCTCCGCCTGGACGAGAAAAAAGCCCTGGGATATGCACCCGGAGGGCTACGGCCAGACCTTCCGGGAGGGGGATGCCGAATTTGTGGCCCGGCTGGATGGACTGCGCCGGAAGGTTGTCGCGCCGCTGGAAGCCCTGCGCAAAAACAAGGACAAAACGGGCAAAGGCCGCGCCCTGGCCCTGTACCGGCTGTTGGACGACATCGACTTGCCCACCCGCCTGGCTCAGCGGGCAGACAGCCTGGAGGCCCGGGGGGACCGGAACGGCGCCGCCCAGTACCGCCAGCTCTGGGACATCCTGGTGGGAGGGCTGGAGCAGTGCGCCCTGTTGCTGGGGGATGCCGAGCTGGAGCTGGAGGAGTTCTCCCGGCTGTTCTCCCTGGTGCTGAGCCAATACGACGTGGGGGCCATCCCCGTGTCTTTGGACGCGGTGACGGTGGGGGACGCCCCCCGCATGGCCCACAAGGAGGTCAAGGCCCTGTTCCTGCTGGGGGCGGACAGCAACTCCATCCCGGACTGCTCCGTCTCTCCGGGATTGTTTACCGACCAGGACCGGGATGTGCTGGCGGCCATGGAGGTGGAGCTGGCCCCCCGGCAGGAGGACAAGCTGCGCCGGGAGATGACCATCGCCTATGAGACCTGCGCCCGGCCCTCCCGGCGGCTATACGTCAGCTATGCCGCCGGGGCGGGGGAAGGCCAGCGCGCTCCCTGTTTCCTTTGGGAGCGGCTGGCGGCGCTGTTCCCGGACGCCCCCGTGGCGGAGGCTGGGGCCCCCCTGGTCCGTCTGGCCGCGCCGGATGCGGCCCTGGAGCTGGCGGGACGGGACCCGGCTGTGGCCGATGCCCTGCGGCAGGTGCCTGGGCTGGCCCCCCGGGTGGAGCGCATTCAAAACGCTGCCCACTGGCGGCGGGGACGGCTGTCCCGGCCGGCGGTAGACGAGCTGTTCGGCACGGTGGTGCCCATGTCGGCCACCCGGCTGGATTTGGTCAACTCCTGCCACTTCAGCCACTTCCTCCGCTTCGGGCTAAAAGCCAAGCCCCGGCAGAGAGCGGCGTTCCGTCCGTCGGACTACGGGACCTTTGTCCACGACGTGCTGGAGAATACCCTGTGTTTGGTGAAAAACGAGGGGATTTCACTGGACGACGCGGATGAGGTGCGCCGCCTGTCCCAGCAGTCCGCCGACCGCTACGAGCGGGAGGTCCTGGCGGGCCTGGAGGACGAGCCCGCCCGGTTCCGCTACCTCTTCGGCCGCATGAAGCAGGCGGCGCTGGCGGTGGTACAGAGCGTGTGCGCCGAACTGTCCGCCTCCGACTTCACCCCCGCCGCCTTCGAGCTGGGCTTCGGGCCGGGGAAGGAGCTGCCCCCGGTGGAAGTGGAGCGGGGAGTGCGCCTGCGGCTCA
The DNA here is from genome assembly GCA_910579155.1 of uncultured Oscillospiraceae bacterium. The sequence continues at coordinate 34,902 of CAJTTS010000023.1, forward strand.
CCGGTTACGTGGACCGGGTGGACGAGTGGATGCACGGCGGGAAACGCTATCTCCGGGTGGTGGACTATAAAACCGGCAAAAAAAGCTTCGACTTTGCCGATGTGGAGGACGGGCGGGGGCTGCAAATGCTGCTCTACCTCTTCGCTCTCAGCCGGGAGGGACGGCGGGTATTCGGCGACCAGGAGATTGTGCCCGCCGGGGTGCTGTACGTCCCCGCCCGCACCCCGCTGGTAGACGGCGAGCGGGGCATGTCCGATGAGGAAATCCAAAAATCCAGGGACCGGCTGATGCGCCGCCAGGGGCTGGTGCTGGACGAGCCCGAGGTGCTGTCCGCCATGGAGCACGCCGCCCAGGGCTACCGCTTCCTGCCCGTCAGCACGGGCCGGGGCGGCGCGGACTACCTGGTCAGCGGGGAGCAGATGGACCTGCTGGACGAATACGTCACCGACACCCTGCGCGCCGCCGCCGGGGAGCTGGCCCGGGGCAACATCGACGCGGACCCCTATTGGCACAGCGCGGACAAAAATCCCTGCCGTTGGTGCGATTACCGGGCGGCTTGCCATTTCGAGGAGGGCTGCGGCGACGCGAAACGCTACCGGCGCGGGGTACGGGCGGCGGAATTCTGGAACTGGCTGACCCGAAAGGAGGACGGACATGGCGATTGAGTTGACCAGGCAGCAGCAGGCCGCGGTGGACGACCGGGGCGGGGACCTGCTGGTGTCCGCCGCCGCCGGGTCGGGCAAGACCCGGGTACTGGTGGAGCGGCTGATGGCGCGGGTGGAGCAGGGGGAGGACATCGACCGCTTCCTGGTCATCACTTTCACCAACGCCGCCGCCGCCGAGCTGCGCGACCGCATTGCCTCCGCCATCCATGCCCGGCTGGCCCGGCGGCCGGGGGATAAGCACCTGCGCCGCAACGCCACGTTGGTATATAAGGCCCCCATCTGCACCATCGACGCGTTCTGCCTGGACTTCCTGCGCCAATGGGGCCATCTGGCAGATCTGGACCCGGATTTCCGCCTGTGCGACGAGGGGACGGGGGACGAGCTGCGCCGCCGCGCCCTGGAGGAGGTGCTGGAGGGACGGTACGCCCAAATTGGGGAGGACGCGCCCTTCGCCGCCCTGGTGGACGCCCTGGCGGGGGAGCGGGACGACCAGACCCTGGAGGATGTGATCCTGGACGTCCACCGGCGGGTCCAGGCCCAGGCCGACCCGGTGAAGTGGCTGAGGTCGCGTAAGGAAGATTTCGCGCTGCCGGTGGGCGCCGGCCCGGAGGACACCCCCTGGGGGAAGGCCCTGCTGGCCGACGGCCTTGAACTGGCGGATTACTGGCTGGAGGCCATGACCGCCCTGCGAAACGAAATCGCCTGGGACAATCTGCTGGACAAAAATTACGGCCCCACTCTGGAGGAGACCATCGGCGGTCTGGAAAAGCTCCGCGCCGCCCTGAACGGGGGCTGGGACGACGCAGCGGCCTGCTTCCCTGTCCCCTTCCCCCGGCCGGGGATGAAGCGGGGGGAGTTTAACGAGATGCTGAAAACCCGGATGGCTACCATGAGAGACCAGTGCAAGGCCCAGATCAAGAAGCTGGGGGAGCGGTTCGACGTGACGGCGGGGCAGGCTATGGACGACCTGCGGGCGGTGGGTCCGGCCATGACCGCCCTGCTGGAGGTGGCGGCCCAGTTCGACGGGGCGTTTATCCGGCTGAAGCAGCGCCGCCATCTCATCGACTTCGCCGACGGGGAGCACCTGGCGGCGCGGCTGCTCACCAACCCGGATGGAACGCCCTCCGATCTGGCCCGGGACGTGGGAAAGCAGTTCCGGGAGATCATGGTGGACGAGTACCAGGACACCAATGCGGTGCAGAACGCCATTTTCGGGGCGCTGTCGGCGGGGGACAACCTGTTTATGGTGGGCGATGTAAAACAGTCCATCTACCGCTTCCGACTGGCGGAGCCGGGCATCTTCCTGGATAAGTATAAGCGCTTTTCCCCGGCGGCGCGGGCCGAGCCGGGGCAGGGACGGAAAATCCTGCTGTCGGACAACTTCCGCTCCCGTCCGGAGGTGCTGGACGGGGTCAACTTTATCTTCCGCAACGTGATGACCCGCGCCGCCGGGGAGCTGGACTACACCGAGGCCGAGGCCCTGCGGCCGGGGCGGGCGGACCTGCCGCCGGACGAGCGATACCGGGTGGAGCTGAACTGCGTGGACCTGTCCGCCCTGGCCGACGATGAGGGGAAGGAAAAGACGGACAAGGACCTGGTCACCGCCCGAACCGCAGCGCGGCGCATCCGGGAGCTGCTGGACAGCGGCCTGCCCGTGGGGGACCGCCCCGTCCGGGCGGAGGATGTCGTCATTCTCCTGCGCTCGCCGGGGCCAGTGCTGCGGCACTACGCCGCCGCCCTGGACGAGGCGGGCGTCCCCTGGTCCGCCGACGGCGGGCAGGAGTTTTTTGGAACCACGGAGATTTCCGTGGCAATCGCCTTGCTCCAGGTGTTGGACAACCCCCGGCAGGACGTGGCGCTGTTGGCGGCGCTGCGTTCCCCGCTGTTCGACTTCACCCCGGACCGGCTGGCCCGCCTCCGGGGGGTGGGGGAGGGGACAGTGTACGACTGCCTTGCCGCCGGGGCGGACCGGGGGGAGGAGGACTGTGTGGCCTTTCTGTCGCTCCTGGATGAGCTGCGGGAGCTGGCGGCGGAGGAGAGCAGCCACCGCTTGCTGTGGTATATCTACGGCAAGCTGGACGTGCCCAACCTGTTTGCCGCCCTGCCCGGCGGCGGTCGGCGGCGGGCCAACCTGATGGCCCTGTACGACGAGGCGTGCCGGTTCGAGAGCGGCGGGCACCGGGGGCTGATGGCCTTCCTGCTCCACCTGAGCCGGATGGCGGAGAACGGCGTCCCCGTCCCCGTGCCGAAAAGCGAGGCGGGGGGTGTGCGCATCCTGTCCATCCACAAGTCCAAGGGGCTGGAGTTCCCGGTGGTGCTGGTGTGCGGGCTGGACCGGCAGTTCAACGAGGCGGACGCCAAGTCCACCATCCTGTTCCACCCGGAGCTGGGGCTGGGACCCAAGCGCACCGACCGGGCGCGAGGGCTGCGGTACACCACCATTGCCCGGGACGCGGTGGTCCTGGCGCTGCGGCGGCAGCTCCGGGCGGAGGAGATGCGGCTTTTATACGTGGCCATGACCCGCGCCGAGCACAAGCTGATCCTGTTCACCGCCGTCAACGGCCGGGGCGGGAGCTTGGCCGCGCTGGCGGGACAGGCCCAATGCCCTCCGCCGCCCCGTCAGATGGGGGCGGCCCGGTCCATGGCGGAGTGGGTCCTTGTCCCCGTGCTGTGCCGGAGGGACAGCGCCCCCCTCTGGGCGGAGCTGGACGTCCCCCGGCCCGATTTCCCGGCGGACGAGGGCTATCCCTGGGATGTGCATATGCTGTCCGGAGCGGACTTCGAGCGGCCCCAGGGCGCGGGGGGCGGGGTGGCGGAAGCGCCCGCCGCCGCTCTGCCCGAAGATCTGGTGGACCGGCTGAGCTGGCGCTATCCCCACGCGGCTTCCGCAGCCATCGCCTCCAAGCTCACCGCCACCCAGCTCAAAGGGAGGGAAAAGGACGCGGAGGCGGCGGAGGACGGAGTGGAGTTGCGCCCCGCGCCCCCACAGGCCACCCGCCTGCAACCTCCGGTGTTCGAGGGAGAACGGCCCCTCACCCCCGCCCAGCGGGGCACCGCCCTGCACATGGTGATGCAGTATCTGAACTATGACCACACCAATGATCTGCGGGAGATTTCGGACGAGATTGCCCGCCTGGTGGCCGGGCAGTACATTACCCCCCGGCAGGGGGAGGCGGTGAACCCGGCGGATATCCTGGCCTTTTTCCGCTCTGATCTGGGGCTGCGCCTGCGCCGCTCCAGCCGGCTGGAGCGGGAGTTCAAGTTTTCCCTGCTGGCGCCCGCAGAGGACTACTACCCCGGGGGGGAGCCGGGGGAGGAGGTGCTCCTCCAGGGCGTGGTGGACTGTTGGTTTGTGGAGGAGGACGGCACGGTGACGGTGGTGGACTTCAAGACCGACCGGGTGAGCGAGAACACCGTGAAGAGCCGCGCCGAGGACTACCGCCCCCAACTGGACGCGTACACCCGGGCTCTGTCCCAGGCGGCGCAGGTGACGGTGCGCCGCCGGTGCCTGTGGTTTTTTGGCGTGGGCCACGAGGTGGAGCTGTAAGCCCGGCGAAAAGATTCGGAAATTTTAAAAAACCACTTGCAATTTGACGGTGGGCATGATAAGATACGTTTTGCGTTTACAAGGAGATTTTGCGCTCCTGGACTTTTGATCGACAGAAAGAGGTGAATCCCTGTGAAGGAAGGCATCCATCCCAAGTATCAGCAGACCACCATTACGTGCGCCTGCGG
>CAJTTS010000024.1 GCA_910579155.1 uncultured Oscillospiraceae bacterium
ACCTCCTGGATGATGCCCACGTCCCCGTTGAATACCCCCAGGTCCCGGCCGCCGGTATTGGGGTCTTCCCAGGGCAGGTCGTAGTTGTTCTTGACCTGCATCACCCGGTCGCCCTGGCGGAAGATAAAGGGGCCGAAGGCCCGTTCCCCCTTGCCCTGGGCGGCGGGATTGAGCGCCTCTTGCAGCGCGCGGTTCAGGGCGGCGGTGCCCGCCCCCCGCTTCCGGGTGGGGGTCAGCACCTGAATCTGCTCCGGGGGGATGCCCATGTTTTTGGGCAGGCGGGTTTGACACAGCTCCACAATGGTGTCCGCTGTCCGGGCGGCGTCCCGGCGGCCCAGATAAAAGAAATCCTTGGATTTGTTGTTCAGCTCGGGGACGATCCCCCGGTTTACCCCGTGGGCGTTCATGACGATGGCGCTCTCACGGGCCTGGCGGAAAATCTCCGTCAACGACACCGCAGGCACCGCCCCGGAGCGGATCAGGTGGTCCAGCACGTTCCCCGGCCCCACCGAGGGGAGCTGGTCCGGGTCCCCGACGAGTACCAGGCGGCAATCCCCCCGCAGGGCGGCCAGCAGCGCCGCCATCAGGGACACGTCCACCATGGACGTCTCGTCCACAATGACCGCGTCCACCTCCAGCGGGTCGCTCTGGTTTTTGGTGAAGGCCAGTTGCCCGGTGTAGGGGTCCAGTTGGGTTTCCAGCAGCCGGTGGATGGTGACCGCCTCCGCGCCACAGGTCTCGCCCAGGCGCTTGGCGGCCCGCCCGGTGGGGGCGGCCAGGGCAGTGGTCAGCCCGAGCTGGTCGAACAGGGCCAGCACCCCCCGCAGGGAGGTGGTTTTGCCGGTGCCCGGCCCGCCGGTGAGCAGCATCACCTGGCGGGACGCGCACAGCTCCACCGCCGTGCGCTGCTGCCGGGCGTACCGGATGCCCTGTTCCCGCTGGATGGCGTCGATGAGCCGGTCCAGCCCCTCCAGCGGGACGATCTCCGTCCGGCACATCTCGCCCAGGCGCATGGCCACGTAGCACTCCGCGCCGTACAGCCCGGCGGGGTAGCAGGCGGTAACCCCGGCGATGTCCTCCCGGACCACCTCGCCCCGCTCAATGAGGGCGTCCAGCCCCTGGGAGAGGCAGTCCTCCTCCACCCCGATGAGGGCGGCGGTGGCGTGGAGCAGCTTGCCCTCCGGCAAAAACACGTGGCCGTTGTCGGCATTGTGGTCCAGCTCGAAGACCAGGGCCGCTTCCACCCGCTGGGGGTCGTCCCCCGCCACGCCCAGCTCGATGGCCAGGGCGTCAACCTGGGAGAAGGGAATCTCCAGGGTGCGGTCGGCCAGCAGATAGGGGTTATCCTGCACCACGTCCACCGCCATCGCGCCGAAGCGCTGGTACAGAGGCATGGCGGCGGACAGGGGCAGCCTGTGCTCGGCCAGGAAGTCGGCCAGCCGCCGCATCCCCATCTTCTGCCGGAAGCTCTCGCTGATGGACCTGGCCCGCTTGGGGGACACGCCGCGGATTTCCGCCAGCCGCTCCGGTTCATTTTCGATGACGGACAGCGCTTCCTCGCCAAAACGGTCCACGATCTGCCTGGCCAGCCCCATGCGCACTCCCTGAATCACGCCGGAGGCCAGGTACTCGATGATGGCTTTCTCGCCCACGGGCATCCGCCGGACTACCATCTCCGCCTTGAACTGCTCGCCGTAGCTGGGGTGGCGGCCCCAGGAACCCTCCAGCTCCAGCTCCTCGCCGGGGGCCACGCCGGGCATACAGCCCACCACGGTGATCTCGCCCCGCTCGCCGCACTCCAGCTTGAGCACGGTGTAGCCGTTCTCCTCGTTGCGGAACAGCACGGCGGACACCGTGCCCGCCACCTGGTTCTGCTCTGTCCGCAATTCCATCTCCTCCGGCATGGCCGAGCCTCCGTTCCAAACAAACGTTTTAGACGATTATACCAGAGTCCTCCCCGGTTTTCAAGCCCAAAACAGGGCCCCGGCGTCCAGCGGGCGCCGGGGATAGTTGCGTTTATTCCTGATAAGCGGCGTACACGTCCCGCCGGGTGAAGCCCTCCACCGGGCCAAAGTGCCCGCCGGGCAGGGCGGTGACGGGGCCGTCGGACTTCGTCCCCTTGGGGATCAGTCCCTGCTCCACGCACCACTCCAGCGCGCCGCAATACGCGGCCTCGTGCTTGCCGGTGCGGCGTATCCTGGCCCAGCGGCGGCCCATGGCCTCTCTTTTGGGGCAGAGCAGCATGGCCAGCTCCCCCCAGGTCATGGGCTGGTCCGGTCGGACCCGGTTATCCGAGTAGGCCACTGCCCGGTCGGTTTGCAGGCGGCACAGTTTTTCAAACAGAGGGTCGTCCCGGCCCAGGTCGGCAAAGGGGCTCTCCTCCATGAGCCGCTCCACCGTCGCCACCTGGTAGCCGTACTCCTTCAGTAGTTCAAGCTGCTTGCGCAGCCCCCAGGCCACCGGCGTGCGCTTGGCCATGTTATAGCCGTCCTTTTGGAAAATGATCTGGCCGCAGAAGAAATCCGGGTCCTTTTCCAGCGCTTTTCTCACGGGTTCCACCATGGCGGTTACCTCCGCCTCCAATGCCGCCTCCGGGTCGGACAGGGTAGATGGCAGCCAGCCCGCCCCGTCGAAGGAGGCGGCCATATACTGGTAGCCCAGGCGGTCGTACACGTCGTAGCTGGTGAAGCCGTCCTGCATGACGTCCACGTAGTGGGGCGGGCGGGACATGGTAATCTGATAGCCGTACTGCTCTTGCATGAGCTGGTCCAGCTTGTTCAGGTCGTCCACCGCCTTGTCCACGGTGCCCAGGTACTCCCTGGCCCCGTAGACAAAGGGCTTTTTGCCGAAAATGATGTGGCGGTAGCCGTGGTTGGTGACCTGGTGGCCCTCGTCCAGGATGCGGCGGATGAGCCGGTCGTTGTGGACCGCGCCCCCCTTGGCGTCACAGCCCATGTCGGGGTAGTGGTCAAACCTGGTGCCGCCCCAGGCGGCGCTGCCGGTCTTGCCCGCCTTGTCGGGGTAGTTTTCGCTGGTATCGCCGATGACGTCGAAGGTGCCCTTGGCGTCGAATGACCCCAGGACGTCCAGCAGTACGTCGGTGAGCGAGCGGCCCTCGAAGCGGTCCGGGGAGGCGGGCATGTCCATGGGCCCGTCGTCAAAGGTCATGGCGCAGATGCGCTTGTCCGTCTTGACCCGCTCGATGCGGCGGGTGTAGCTGAGATGGTGCTTCTCCTCCGGAAGGAGCTTTTTTACCACCTGTTTTCCCTTTTTCCCGAGTTTCACAATGAGCGACATGCTCAGTCTCCTCTCCAAAAAATATCCTGGGCGCAGCACTTGACGGCGAAAGCCGCCCATTTGGCGTAGCCCAGCGGCCCCGCCCCGGTTTTCCGGCGCTTGGTGAGCTGGCTCCGGGCCACGTACCAGGCCCGGCTGCGGCGGCCCTCTGTCCGGGCGCGCCCGGTGAGCAGCGCGGCCTTTACCGCTTCCAGGGTGAGCGCGTCCGCCTCCACCACGGTGAAGCCGTTGCCCACCTCCTGGGGACGGTGGGCGTCGCTGCCGCCGAAGGGAGGCAGTTTGCACACCCGGGCAAAGCTGGAGGCCAGCTCGTTGGCATCGTGGATGTTCCGGTCGGCGCGGCTGTTCCACACTTCAACGCCGTCCAGATGGGGCACGGCGGGGGCCAGCCGGCCCCCGTCCCGGCTGCGTTCAAAGGGGTGGGCCAGCACCGCAAGCCCGCCCTGGGCGCGGATGGCGTCCGCCGCCGCAAAAAAGTCCTTCGTCTCCACCGGTCCGGTGATGAACAGCCCCAGCAGGTGGCCGAACTGGGTGGATACCTCAATGCCGGGAATGAGGAGAAAATCGTGGAATTGGGGCGCGTCGGTCAGGGCCAGGTCGTGGTCGCAGACGGCTGCGCCGTTCAGCCCCCTGGCTTTGGCCAGGGACACGATCTCCTCCACGGTCATGACTCCGTCCGGGGAGCGGTGGGAGTGTATGTGCAAGTCAAGCCTGATCTCCATGATCTACCTTCTCAGCAGCGTATTGCGCAGATAACGGCGCAGCGGGGCGGGGTCGTCCTTGGCGCTCAGCGCCTCCTCAGCCCGGAACCAGTCCGCCATTCCCTGGAAAAAGGGGCCGGGCCTGCCGTGGCGCAGGTAGTCCAGCATGGCCGCGCCGTCGTTGAGGGTAAAGCGCATCCGCACCCCCGCCTTGTAGTCCTGGGGGACGTAGTCCAGCCGCTCCCCGGCGGCGGCCTGAGCGTAGCGGCAGGCGAAGGGGCTGTCCGCCCGCTCCGTCATGGGGAAGCTGCCCCACACCCGGGGATTGACCTCCAGGACGTATTCCCCCTTGAACTCCACCATGGCCATACCCACGAACCCGAAGGAGGCCAGCAGACGGTAGGCCCGGTCGATGAGGGCGGGGTCGTAAAAGCTCTCGCAACAGGTGGACGGCCCGCCGGAGGCGGGGTATTCCCGGACGCGCCGGTGGCAGACGGCGGCGATCAGGCGGCTGTCCCGGTCCAGCAGCAAGCTGGCCCCGGCCCCCGTGCCCTCCACCTTTTGCTGGACAATGGGGCGGGGGTCGTAGCGGGCCATGGCGGCCAGCTTGGCGGCGTACTCCCGGGCGTTGTTTGCCACGGCATAGCGGTCCTTGGCCTTCAGACCGAATTTTTCCCCGCAGTGGGGCTTGATGATAACGGGGTAGGCGTCCGGTTTCCCCTCGTACTCCCTGGGGACGGGTATGCCCAGCTCCTCGCACCGCCGGTGGACTGCCTCCTTGTCGTTCAGCGCGTCCAGCACCTCGGTTGGAGCGATGAGGAAATCGCACACCTGGGCGAACCGCTCCCGCTGCTTTGACACGGCGTTGAGGCTGGCCGCACCCACGCAGAACAGCACGGGATGGCCGTACTCCTCCAGCAGGGCGTACAGCTTGTCCGGATAGTCCGGGTCCGCATCCGAACCCTCCAGCCAGTGTCTCTCCGCCGCATAGCGGGAGGCAAAGCCCGGCGGCTCCAGGGCCAGGTCGGCCCGGGTCTGGGTGACGACGACGCGGTATCCGGCCCGCCCCAGCATCCGGATCTCGGCGATGGACGCGCGGTATTTTCCATCTGTGATGACAACGGTGCCCATAATCCGCCTCCCCGCTGGATTTCAGTGAGGGATATTATACCAGACGGAGGGAAAGATTGCAAGGGCGGGGAACGGTTCCTTGCCACGCTCGGGCTGGGCGCGTTACGGGGCGGCTTGACTCCGCCCCTGTGCGCCATCCGAGCGCTTCCGGGATTTTTTGAAAATAGAGTTGATAAATTTTCCCGGGCGTGATAAAATAACCTTGGCTTGTGAGCGCCTCGGCGCAAAACAAGGCCGCGCTAGTTGGGGAGTTAGCGGTGCCCTGTACCTGCAACCCGCTACAGCAGGGATGAATCCCGGCCCCCGGAGGCAGGCTGTGCCGTCTGCCCCATATAAGCAGCGATGATGGATCGGTCCCGCGCAACGCTCACCCGTGAACCGTGTCAGGCGGGGAACCGAGCAGCACTAAGCGGACCTGGGCGTGTGCCGCGGGGCTGCCGATCCTGAGCCGGCTGTATGGGTAACGGGCATATCCTGTCCTTCAAAGGCCGGTGCGCGGTCTTGTTTTGCGCCGAAGCGCGAGGGCAGGCGCATAGGGGAGCTTGGAGCGGAGCGAAAGCAAAAGCCCAGGGCCCACGCAGTGGGACCGGGTTTTGCTTGAGTCGCAGCGAAAGCGACCCGGCCATGCGCCCAGCCCGAGCGTGACAAGGAAGCGCGATCGTAGGCTGGCAGGCCCGCGCAGCGGGCTGGAGACCAGTCCGAGTCGGAGGGAAGCCGAGCCGTAAGCCAGCCCAACGCGAGTGTGACAAGGAATCGCGGTAACAGGCGCAGCGTACAGAAGGCGCTGCGCGTTTCTTTTTATTTCCCGGAGGTGATCCCATGTATCAGGCCCTGTACCGCAAGTGGCGTTCCCGCACTTTTGACCAGGTGGTGGGCCAGGACCACGTCACCCAGACCCTGAAGCGGCAGGTGGCCAACCGCCGCCTGTCCCACGCCTACCTGTTCACCGGCACCCGGGGGACGGGTAAAACCTCCTGCGCCAAGCTGCTGGCTCGGGCGGTGAACTGCGAGAGCCCCCAGGACGGCAACCCCTGTAACGCCTGCCCCTCCTGCCTGGGCATTCTCAACGGCTCCATCCTGGACGTGCTGGAGCTGGACGCCGCCTCCAACAACGGCGTGGACGACATCCGGGCCATTTTGGATGAGGCGGTGTACACCCCCGCCACGGTGAAAAAACGGGTGTACATCATCGACGAGGTCCACATGCTGTCCAACCAGGCGTTCAACGCCCTGCTCCAGATTCTGGAGGAACCGCCGGAGCACCTGATGTTCATTTTGGCCACCACCGAGGTACACAAGGTGCCGGCCACCATCAAGAGCCGGTGCCAGCAATTCGCCTTCAAGCGTATCCACCCCGGCGACATCGCCGCCCACCTGCTTCACATCTCGAAGGAGGAGGGCATCGGCCTCACCGACGGCGGGGCCGCCCTCATCGCCCGGCTGGCCGACGGCGGCATGCGGGACGCGCTGTCCCTGCTGGACCAGTGCTCGGGCGGGGGCGGGGCGGTGGACGAGGACCGGGTGCTGTCCGCCCTGGGGCTGGCGGGTAACCTGGAAGCGGCGGCCCTGCTCCAATGCGCCGCCGGGGGAGATGTTGGCGCCGCTCTGGAGCGGCTTGATAAGCTGTATGCCAACGGCAAGGAGATGACCGCCCTGGCGGGGGAGCTGTCCGCGCTGGTGCGGGACCTGCTGGTGCGCAAGACCGCCCCCAGGACAGGCGCGGCCCTGATGACCGGCGGCTTCGATGGGGAGACCCTGAAGAAGCTGTCCGCCCGGTTGGACGTGCCCAGGCTGGCCCAGATGCTCAACCGTTTGCAGCGCACGGCGGCGGACCTGGCCCGGTCCGCCAACCGCCGCACGGATATGGAGCTGTGCCTGCTCGCCCTGTGCGATCCTGCCCTGGATGATTTCCCGGCGGGCCTGTCCGCCCGAATCGCCCGGCTGGAGCAGGGAGGAATCCCCGCCCCCAGGGCCGGGACGGCGCCCCAGGCAATGCCCCCGAAGCGGGAGGCCCCGCCCGCAGGGCCGGAACCCCATGCTCGGGAGGAGGTCCCCCGGGACGAGCCGCCCCTTCCCGAAGAGCCCCCCCTGCGGGACGGGGACGCGCCCCCCTGGGATGAGCCGGCGCCCGCTCCGAAGTCCTTCCGGCAGGCGGCTGAGCCGTGGCCCGCGCCCGCGCCAAAACCGGAACCTGTGCCCGTGGAAGCGCCCGCCGCCCAAAACGTCCCCGGCTGGCCGGGCTGGTCCGCGTTCCGGGACCGGATGAAGGGCATGTTGGCGGTGAGCGATTACAGCTTCCTCAGCAACCCCGCCATGGCGGAGGGCCGCTTTGACGGGCGGCAGCTCACCGTTTGGGTGGCCAACAGCTTTTTGAAGGAGCAGCTCAGCCGCCCGGACATCGCCCGGTCCATGGGATCGCTGTGCCGGCAGCTCACCGGCGCGACCCATCCGGTGGAATTCAAGGTGGGCCAGGCCCCGCCGGAGGAGCTTCCCGCCGCCCCGGTTGGGACGGCGGACCCGTTGGAGGCATTTTTGAGTCAGGGCGGCGGAAATATTGTTGTAGAGTAAGAAGGAGGTACACAAATATGGCAAAGGGATTCAACAGCCGCGGTATGGGCGGCATGGGCGGCGGCAACATGAACAACATGATCCGCCAGGCCCAGAAGATGCAGCAGGACATGCTCAAGGCCCAGGAGGAGCTGGAGGGCAAAACCTATGAGGCCGGGGCGGGCGGCGGCGTGGTGTCCGCTACGGTGTCCGGCAGGAAGGAGCTGGTCAGCGTGACCATCGACCCGGAGGCCGTGGACCCGGACGACGTGGAGATGCTCCAGGACCTGATCGTGGCCGCCGTCAACGAGGCGCTGCGCAAGGCCAACGAGGACGCGGCCGGCCAGATGGCCAAGTTCACCGGCGGGCTGAATCTGCCCTTCTGATGACGGAGCGCCTGAGCGTTGCTTGTGCCGACGAGTTGGGGCGTAATGACAGGAGGAGACAAACGATGCACAACAGCACCCTGTGCTACCTGGAAAATCCCCAGGGCGAATATTTGATGCTCCACCGGGTAAAAAAGAAGGTGGATATCAATAAGGACAAGTGGATCGGCGTGGGCGGCAAATTTGAAGAGGGCGAGAGTCCCGACGAATGCCTGTGCAGGGAGGTCCGGGAGGAGACCGGCCTCATCCTCACCGACTTCCAGTTCCGGGGCGTGGTCACCTTTTTGTGCTGCGACAGCGAATCGGATCAATTCATGTACCTGTTTACCGCCACGGGCTGGACGGGGGAGCTGGACATGAATTGCAGCGAGGGCGAGCTGGCCTGGGTGCCCAAAGAGAGGATAACGGAGCTGCCCATCTGGGAGGGGGACGCCATCTTTCTGGACTTGCTGGCCCGGGACGGCCCCCCGTTCCTGCTTACCCTGGACTACCGGTCGGAGACCGGCGAGGACCGGCTGATCCGGGCCGTGCTGGACGGAAGGACCATCGTATTGAATCGATAAGGAGATGTATGTCATATGAAATTTTCCGAGATGCCCTATGAACGCCCCGACCTGGAGGCGGTCAAGGGCCAACTGTCCGATTTTACCGCCCGCCTCAAGGCGGCGGGAAGCTACGGCGAGGCCAAGGCCGTTTTTCTGGAGAAGGAGAAGGCCGATAAGCGCATGGAGACCTTGTGCACCTTGGCCCAGGTGCGCAACACCATCGACACCAGGGACGAGTTTTACGATGGCGAGATGAACTTTTGGAACGCCGCCCTGCCCGAGCTGGAGGAGTACGAGCAGGCGTGGAAGGTGGCCATGCTGGAGTCTCCCTTCCGCCCTGAGTTCGAGGGGGAGTACGGTAACCTCATGTTCCTCAACACCGAGATTGCCTTGAAAACCTTTTCCCCGGAAATTGTGCCCCAGCTCCAGCGGGAAAACGATTTGACCCAAGAGTACCAGAAACTCATCGCCTCCGCCCAGGTTCCCTTCGAGGGCAAGACCTATACCTTGTCCCAGATGACCCCGTTCCAGAACGACCCGGACGACGGACGCCGCCTTGCGGCGTGGAAGGCGGTGGGCCGGTGGTTCAAGGAGCACCAGGCCGACCTGGACCGCATTTACGACGAGCTCACCCACCTGCGGGACGAGATGGGCCGCAAGCTGGGTTACGAGGGCTACACCACCCTGGGCTACTACCGCATGGGCCGCAACTGCTACGGCAAGGACGACGTGGAGAAGTTCCGCGCCGCCGTGCGCAAGTACCTGGTGCCCCTGGCCGACCGGGTGTTCCGGACCCAGGCAGAGCGCATCGGGGTGGAGTACCCCCTGAGCTACGCCGACAACGCCCTGAAATTCCGCTCCGGCAACCCCAAGCCCATGGGCACGGCGGACGACATCCTGGCCCAGGGTAAAAGGTTTTATGACGAGCTGTCCCCGGAGACCAGCGAATTCTTCCGGACCATGCTGGACGGCGAGCTGTTGGACGTGCTGTCCACCGAGGGCAAGGCGGGCGGCGGCTACTGCACCTCCATCCCGGAGTACAAGGTGCCCTTCATCTTCGCCAACTTCAACGGCACCCAGGGGGACGTGGAGGTGGTCACCCATGAGGCGGGCCACGCCTTCGCCTGCTGGATGAACCGGGACCGGGTGCCCTCCAGCTACGTCTGGCCGGGGATGGAGGCCTGCGAGGTTCATTCCATGTCCATGGAGTTCATGGCATGGCCCTGGGCGGAGGGCTTCTTCGGCCCGGACACGCGGAAGTACCTGTACAGCCACCTGGCCGGGGCGCTGACCTTCATCCCCTACGGCACGCTGGTGGACCACTTCCAGCACGAGGTATACGCCAATCCGGACATGACCCCGGCCCAGCGCCACGCGGTGTGGAAGGAGCTCCAGCAGACCTATATGCCCTGGGTGCGGCTGGACGGGGACATCCCCTTCTTCGCCGACGGCGAGGCGTGGCAGCGCCAGAGCCATATCTACGCCTCCCCATTCTATTATATCGACTACTGCCTGGCCCAGACGGTGGCGCTCCAGATCTGGGCGCTGCTGCAAAAGGACAAGGGAGAGGCGTGGGAGAAGTATATGGCCTACACCCGCCAGGGCGGCAGCCGCACCTTCACCGAGCTGCTGAAAAACGCCGGGCTGGACAGCCCCTTCGACGAGAAGTGCCTGCGCACGGTGTGCGAGGCTGCCGGGGCCTGGCTGGATGGGTACGACCTGGGCGGAATCCAATAAATGCAAGCCCCTCTCCCGCTGCGCGGGGGAGGGGCCGTTCGCTTTATATCTTAGCGCAAAAGGTTCTGATTTCCGCTTCCCGTGGGCCTACCGCATCTCGATGCTCAACGCTGCATAGACCTAGACTGCCGCAAAACGCAACTTCCAAATGCCCATAAAAATGCTCAATGGTCCGGGCGATCCGCTCACATTCTGCCATGCCCGGACCGGTTCTCAGAACAACCGCGTAACCCAGCTTTCCGCTTCCAATCGCCGCGTGGGGCTCGTGGGTATTGCTCCAGGGTGTACACCGGTCGATGAACGCCTTAAACTGCCCCGGCACATCCGCCCAATAGGAAGGGGATACCAGCACAATCCGGTCCGCCTGCTCAAACTGGCCCATCAGCCGCTCCACATCGTCCCGTTGGACGCATTTCGCGGTTTTGTGGCAGGTCCTGCACCCTTTGCAGAAGCCAATCCGATAGTCGTCGATGCAGGCCGTTTCCACCTCATACCTAGTCCGCAGGCATGCGGCCACAATATCTACCGTCGCAGCCGTGGCCCCGTCTTTTACCGGACTGCAATTCATCACCAGCGCAGTCATTGCACTCCCTCCGTTCGCCATATTTTCAGCATTATACCACAACCGTCTCTCTGCTACAAGGCGCAAAATGGACATCTTTCCCTTGACGCGCCGTCCCATTTCCGATAAACTATCTATGATTTTATTTGTACAACTTTGAGGAGGACTATTATGAAATCCACTGTTTATTTCACCCGCGACCTGTCCCCCGAGGCCGTGCTCCGGCTGTATGACGCCCTGGGCGTCCAGCTCCCCGGCAAGGTGGCCGTCAAGGTCCACTCCGGCGAACCGGGGAACCAAAACTTCCTGCGCCCCGGTTTCTGGAAGCCCATGATCGACAAGGTGGGCGGCGCCATCGTGGAATGCAACACCGCCTATGACGGTGAGCGCAACACCACCCGTGCCCACAAGATCACCATGGAAAAGCACGGCTGGGTCAATGCCGCCCAGGTGGACATCCTGGACGAGACGGACGATATGGAGCTGGCCATCCCCAACGGGAAGGTGATCCAGAAAAATTACGTGGGCGCGCACCTGGCCAGCTACGACTCCCTGCTGGTGCTCAGCCACTTCAAGGGCCACCCCATGGGCGGCTTCGGCGGGGCGCTGAAAAACATCTCCATCGGCATCGCCTCTTCCCGGGGAAAGCAGTATATCCACGGGGCGGGGGATATGGACAAGTTCTGGGACGCCGATCACGATTCGTTCCTGGAGTCCATGGCGGATGCGGCCTCTTCTATTCACAACCGTTTCCAGGGCAAGGCAGCCTATATCAACGTGATGAAGAACATGTCCGTGGACTGCGACTGTTGCGCCGTGGCCGCCGACCCCAAGATCGGGGACATCGGCATTCTGGCCTCCCTGGACCCGGTGGCTGTGGACCAGGCGTGCCTGGACCTGGTGTACCAGTCCGACGACCCGGGCAAGGGTGACCTCATCGAACGCATCGAGTCCCTCCACGGCGTCCACACGGTGGAAGCCGCCGCCGACCTGGGAGTCGGTAGCCGGGAGTACGAGCTGGTTACGCTGTAAAATCGGGCCTCGCTTCGACGATGGTGCCGCCGCCCAGCACGGCGCCGGTTTCGTCATACGCCACCGCCGCCTGCCCCGGCGTCACCGCCCGCTGGGGCTGGGCGAACTCCAGCCGTACCCGGTCCCCGTCGGGGATAAGAGTCACAGGTTGCTCGACCTGGCGGTAGCGGGTTTTGGCCAGGGCGGGGAAGGGCGTTTTTTGCGGCTCAATCAGCCAGTTCCAGTCTGCCGCGATGCACCCGCTGGAGTACAGCGCCTCCTCCGGGCCCACGGTGACGGTGTTGTCCGCCATGCACTTGCCGCACACATAGATGCGGCCGGGCGACGACACCCCCACCCCCCGGCGTTGGCCGATGGTGAGCCCCACCGCGCCCCGGTGGCGGCCCACCACCTTTCCGCTCTGGTCTATAATGTCCCCCTCGGGATAGGTTTTTCCGGTGTGGCGCTCCATAAAGGCCAGGTAGTCCCCGTCGGGAACAAAACAGATGTCCTGGCTGTCGTGCTTCCGGGCATTGACGAAGCCCTCCCGTTGGGCGATTTCCCGTACCTCTGCTTTCGTCAGTCCGCCCAGTGGAAACAGGGTCTGGGCCAACTGCTCCCGGGGGATGGGATACAGCACATAGCTCTGGTCCCGGCTCAAATCCGCCGCCTTTGCCATGCGAAAGCTGCCCGCCCCGCCGCCCAGAATCTGCGCGTAATGGCCTGTGGCGATATAGTCGCATTTCAGCTCCTTCGCCCGGCGGTGGAGCTTGTCAAATTTCAAAAAGCGGTTGCAATCGATGCAGGGATTGGGGGTCTCCCCCCGCTCGTAGGCGTCGATGAAATGACGGATAACCTTCTCCTCAAAGTCGTCAGAAAAGTTGAACACATAGTGAGGAATGCCCATCCGCCGGGCCACTTCCCGGGCGTCCTCCACGTCGTCCAGAGTGCAGCAGGGATGGCCCTGGGTCAGGCCCACCGCCTCGTTACCAAACAGCTTCATGGTGACGCCGATGCACTCATATCCCTGCTCCCGCAGCAGCCACGCCGCAACGCTGGAATCCACGCCGCCGCTCATGGCTACCAAAACACGCCTGCCTGTCTGTTTCATATGTTCCATCCCCCCATTGGGGACATTATATCACCTGTGTCAACTGGAACAAAGGAAAAACCGGCCCGCAGAAGCGGCCCGGTTCTATTTTGCACGGGGATATGGATTGGGATCATCCGTCAAGCCAGCGAGATAATCCATGCTGGTATTCAGCGCAAGCGCAATCCGTTTGCATTGCTCAAACGACATATAGCGTTGCCCGAGTTCGATTTTGGAATAGGCACTCTGGTCAATGCCCGTAAGCATTTGCATTTTAACTTGCGTATAGCCGAGGGCCTTTCGGAGTTCCCGTACTCTTGACATACTATCACCCAGCACATAGTATGTCAAATTGTCCTATTGATTTTAGGGCTAAACTGTCCTATAATAAAATTTGAGGTGAGTACAGTGAACGATCCAACGCTAAAGCAACTCTACGCGAAAGCCATCGGTGACCTGGCGTTAGACTATCTGGAAGCACGGCACGGGGAATTTGACTATCCTTTGGCGGAATCCAAAGCCGCAAAGCTGATTTCCGGCATCCAAACGATTCTGAACGATGAAGCCCTGGACGATCCTGAGTGTTTCCAGCGCATTGAACGCATTGTGGAGCTGTTCCACGCGGCAGGACTGAATACCACCCGGCATGACTGGGGATAATGAAAAACCCGGCGCTTCCAACGGAAAACGCCGGGTTTTTCATACTTACAGCGCCCGTAGCATAGCCGGGCCCCGCTTTGCCAGAACCGCGGTGCATACTACCGTGAACACCGCCAGCAAGGCCATGGGCAGGGCCAGCGCCAACGCGCCGTTCACCATGCCGCCCAGCCAGTACAGCAGCATACACACGGCGATCATTCCGATCGGGACGAACATGCCCAGCACGACAGCCATGGACTGTTTGACCACCACCGTATCGTTTACCGCGTCCAGCTTGGGAAAGCACAGGCCCATCAGCATCCCGAAAACGGCGTGGCCCACGTCGAACACAACGGTAAAGGCGATCAGCACCGCCCCCTGCCACAGGGGCAGCCCCAGCGCGACGGCGATGCATACCCCGGCGATCACGGTACAGGGGATGGTCAGCAGCAGTTCAAAGCCTGTTTTGATCCACAGCAGGGAACTCTCATCCATGGGGGCCTCCCGTAAAATCCACAGGTATTTCCCCTCCAGGCTGACGGACGGCGCGGCGATGGCGCACATGGACAGGCAGTAGCCCATCACTGCCGCCGCCACGGGCATGACGGGGAAGCCCTCCCCCGCCATGGCGAGGAACGTCAGCAGGTCGCCTCGCATCACCAGCGCTGCCACGCCCGCCGCCAGCAGTAAAATGAGGCCGATGCCGGAATTCCACATATACATGGGGGTGCCGAAAAAGCGCCTGACCTCCTTCATCAGCAGAGCCTTTCGCTGTCCCGAGGCGGTCTGGGCAGACAGCTTGTAGTCGTTCCGGGCGGACCGGGCGGCGAAGGCGGTGACCGCCTTTCGGTACACCTTGCCCAGCCCGAACACCACCAGGGCGAAGGGTACGGCGCAACACGCCACGAAGGCCAGCAGCAGCCCCCAGTCCCCCATAATGCCGTCCGCCATCCACAGCATGGGGGCGGCCCAGCTCAGGGACTCCTTCACCCCGGCGGCGTTGGCGGCCAGCTCCTCGATCATGCCGTTGAGGTGGAACGCGAACCAAAACACTGCCACCATAAAAGCGGCCATGATGATGTTCTGTCCCAACGCGCCCTTGGACACCCTGGCGGACAGGAATGCCGCCAGCGCCCCAAGCAGGACTGACAGCGCCGTGTCCAGCAGGGGCAGGGCCAGCACGGCGATGAGCAGCCGTGCCCAGAACAGCACGCTGTGCCCCACCCCGCTCTGGGTCATGAAGGCGCATACCGCTCCGGCGGGACCGATCACAAAAAAGGAAAACAGCAGGTTTTCCAGGTAGATGGCCGACACCCGGCTGGCCATCAGCATGGTGGAGGACACGGGCATGGACAACAGCAGGTCGTTGTCCTTCCCGCCGAATACCACGCCCTTCACCGCGAAGGCGGTGAACATCAGCCCGCCCACCAGCGCGCCCATGCCCATGAGGATGAATACCAGCACCTCCATGTGCATAGGGGAGAGCGCCTCCATGAGCATAAAGCTGTAGAAGCCGGACAGGTAGAGCCCCAAACAGGCGATGAGCACCATGGCTCCCGCGCCGGAGGCCGCCTTTTTGCGGCTTTTTCGGCCCATCCCGGAGGAGGACAGCAGCATGGACTTGACGCTCACCTTCAACAGCGCGAAGAACTTTTTCATTTCTCTCCCTCCAGCTCCAGGAACACGTCCTCCAGGGAGGAATCGCCTACCAGCTCCTCAGTGGGGCCGCACTTCACCAGCCGCCCGTCCTTGATGATGGCGATCTGGTGGCACAGCTTTTCCGCCACCTCCAGCACGTGGGTGGAGAAGAACACCGCGGAGCCCTTTTGGCACAGCTCCGCCAAGTACCCCTTCATGATGTGGGAGGCGGCGGGGTCCAGGCCCACAAAGGGTTCGTCCAGGATGAGCAGGCGGGGATGGCGGATGAACGCCGAGATCAGAGCCAGCTTCTGCCGCATTCCGTGGGAGTAGCTGCCGATGGGGGAACCCAGGTTACCGGTGAGCTCAAAGGCGCCGCCGAATTTGCCGATATCGGCGGTCCGCTGGTCCGCCGGGATGTCGTACAGGTCTGCGATGAAGTTGAGGTAGTCGATGCCCTTCATGAACTCGTACAGGTCCGGGTTGTCGGGCAGGAAGGCGGTGGCCCGCTTGGCCCCCACCGGGTCCTTTTTTACGTCATGCCCGTCGATGGTGATGGTCCCCTCGGTGAAGTCCATCACTCCCGCCACCGCCCGCAGGGTGGTGGTCTTGCCCGCCCCGTTGTGGCCGATGAAGCCGTAAATCTCGCCGGGGCGCACGTGGAGGGTCAGGTCGTCCACCGCTTTTTTGCCGCCGGGATAGGTCTTGGAATAGTGTTCGATGCGAAGCATGGTGTTCTCTCCTTTACAGTGCTAGTGTCAGACGATCACGGCGTATTTCGCCGGGTCGCCGCTGTCTACATAGACCTGGATGGTCTCGCCCACATCCGGACAGCGGGTGAACGCGTCGAAAAACCGCCCTCCGGTGTACTGCGTCCCATTTACGATGTAGGTGAACCGGATGAAATGGGGAAACGCGGCCCCGTCCAGAGGGTGCGCCCGAAGGGCGCTCTTGTTCACCTTGATCATCCAGCAGGTCTCCGCCGAGGTCACGACCCCCACCGTCCGGTTACCCTGGGCGGCGATCTTTTGGCTCCCTAGCCCCAGCGCCCGCAAAAGCCCCATGGTATCCCCTCCTTTCAAAGGTTCCAGCAGGTCAAAGGTTCATGAAGAACGTGAATCCGGCGATTGCCGCCGCCACGGCCAGGGTGATGAAGCCCGCCAGGCGCTTCTCTTTGTCGGCGCCTGAGGCGATGCCCGCCCCCACCAGTCCTACCGCCGGGGGGATCAGCAGTCCAAACTGCTTTGGCATCATATTGCTGGGCCGGCCGTCCATGCCGATCTGCATGACCAGTTCCTCCGGCAGGACGAACCAGCCCGCTACCGCCGCCGCAAGGAGCGGGATCACCAGCAGGAAGGGCCAATAGCGTTTGCCTTTCACGAAACTCACCCCTTGTACCTGACGGCCGTGCCGTACACTGTGATTTCCGCAGCCCCCTGCATGATGGACGCGGAGGCGTAGCGGACGTTTATCACCGCGTCCGCCCCCAGGGCCTCCGCCTCGTCCACCATCCGCTTGGTGGCAAGCTGGCGGGCCTCATTGAGCATGGCGGTGTAGCTCTCAATCTCCCCGCCCACGAAGGTTTTCATCCCGGCCATAAAGTCCTTGCCGAAGCTCTTGCACTGGACCACCGAGCCCTTTACGATGGACAACGCCTCAATTTCCCGTCCGGGGATGTGGTCAATATTGAGCAGCAGCATCCTCTTCCCCTCCCTTGATCTGCTTGATGCGCTGGTACAGCGCCGCCAGTATGCCGATGATGACCACCACCGGCACCGCCGCGATGGCGATGATGACGCCGATGGGCGGTGCCTCCTCCGGCGCGGTGGTAAAGCCCCAGACGATGAGGGCCAGAACCGCCGCCATCATCACCAGAACCACCACCGCCGCCCCAACGGGGCTGACGTACCGGGTCAATTTGTCCTGTTTTCCCACGTTCATGAATTTGGTCCCCTCCTGTTCCTGCCGCTCCATGGATGCCAGCACCCCGTCGGCGTCCAAGGCGTCCAATTGGCTGCGGCTGTCCCGGATCTGGGCGCACACGCCTTGAGCCGCCGCCAGGTTGGACTGCTTGCGCTCCAACTGGATGATGTGCCGCCCCATGGCGTCCTCCAGGGTCAGCAACCCGGATTTCAGCCGCAGGATTTCCTCAATGGGCACGTCCAGCATCCGCAGCAGTTTGATTTTTTTCAGCCACGCCACGTCGGCGTCGCTGTAGTCCCGGTAGCCGTTCTCGCTATTCCGGCCGGGGGTGAGCAGCCCTTCCTTTTCATAGAAGCGGATATTGCCCTTGGTGATTCCCACCAACTGCTCTACCTGATTGATCTTCATGGACTTGCCTCCCTCCTTGTATTCAAAGTACACCCTCCAGCAGGTGGAAGGTCAAGGGTTTTTTTAAATTTCCTTGAAAATTTGCGGGTGCGTGAGCAGCGAGAGTACCCTCCCTTTGCGGGGACAGTTCAGACCAGGTCGGGCAGAAACCTTCCCCGTTCTGCATGTCCTGGTTCGAGTCGTCCCCGCAAAGGGAGGGTACTCTCACTGCTTCGGGCAGTATTTCGGTCTGAACTATCCCCGTGGGGGAGGGGTCTTGCCTCTGCCTGTCCGAGTTTACACCCGCTCCAGCGCCTGGCCCAGATCGGCAATCAGGTCGTCCAGGTCCTCGATGCCCACGGACAGCCGCACCAGGTCCGGGGACACCCCGGCGGCGGACAGCTCCGCGTCGTTCATCTGCCGGTGGGTGGCGGAGGCGGGGTGGAGCACGCAGGTTTTGGCGTCCGCCACATGGGTGGCGATGGAGGCCAGCTTCAACCCCGCCATGAACCGCTCCGCGGCGGCCCGTCCGCCCTTCACGCCGAAGGACACCACGCCGCAACAGCCGCAGGGCAGGTACTTCCGCGCCTGCTCATAGTATTTGTCCCCAGGCAGGCCCGCATACCGCACCCAGGCCACCTTTTCCTGCTGTTGCAGCCACTGTGCCACGCCCTGGGCGTTGGAGCAGTGCTTGGCCATGCGCAGGGGGAGGGTCTCCATGCCCATGCCCAGCAGCCACGCGTTCATGGGGGCGGGGGTGGCGCCGAAGTCCCGCATGAGCTGCACCACTGCCTTGGTGATATAGGCCCCGCCCAGGCCGAAGCGTTGGGTGTAGGTCACGCCGTGGTAGCTGTCGTCGGGGGTGGTGAGGCCGGGGTACTTATCCGCGTGGGCGTTCCAATCGAACCTGCCCGAGTCCACGATGGCCCCGCCCACGGCGGCGGCGTGGCCGTCCAGGTACTTGGTGGTGGAGTGGGTGACGATGTCCGCTCCCCACTCAAAGGGCCGGCACAGGGCGGGAGTGGCGAAGGTGTTGTCCACGATAAGGGGTACGCCGTGGGTGTGGGCGGTGCGGGCGAACTTCTCAATGTCCAGCACCGTCAGGGCGGGGTTGGCGATGGTCTCGCCGAACAGCGCCTTGGTATTGGGCCGGAAGGCGGCGTTCATTTCCTCCTCCGTACAGTCCGGGTCCACGAAGGTAAACTCGATGCCCATGCGCTTCATGGTGACGGCGAACAGGTTATAGGTGCCGCCGTAGATGGCGGAGGAGGCCACGATGTGGTCCCCGGCGGAGGCGATGTTGAACACGGCGAAGAAGTTGGCGGCCTGTCCCGAGGACAGCAGCATGGCCGCCGTCCCCCCCTCCAGGGCGCACAGCCGGGCCGCTACCGCGTCGCTGGTGGGGTTTTGCAGCCGGGTGTAGAAGTAGCCCGACGCTTCCAGGTCGAACAGCTTGCCCATGTCCTCGCTGGTCTCGTAGCGGAAGGTAGTGGACTGGATGATGGGGATGTTCCGGGGTTCCCCGTTGCCGGGGCGGTAGCCCGCGTGGAGGCAATTGGTGTCGAAATTCATCGTGCGTCTCTCCTTTATTGATGGTAATGGCTTGAAGCCGGGGAATGTGTTGGAACGGCGGTGCTCAACGGTATCTCGGGCAGAGGGGAAGCCCTTCCTTCGCGGGGACAGTTCAGACCGGGTCGGGCAGAAACCTTCTCCATTTTGCATGTCCCGGTTCGAGTCCTCCCCGCGAAGGAAGGGCTTCCCCTCTGCCCACACACCAGACCCGTGAAAGGCTGCCCCTCTCCGCCTCAGGACATACTCAGGGGCTCGCCCTCGATCAGGATATGCACCTGCTCCACCGTGTCCAGGCTGCACAGTGTCTCCACGATGGATTGCACTGCCAATGCCCGCTCCTCCTCGGGCAAGTCCAGCAGGTGGGCGGACAGGTCGGCGGTGCATGTGCCGTCATCCACCCAGGCCGAGCGCACCGTCAGCTCGGCGGGAAGCAAGGGGAGCAGCCCCTTGTCCTCCGGCCCCGCGATGAGAGCGGCCAGCACCGCCTTGGCCGGAACCTTGTCCTCCGTCAGCCGGAACTTCCGCAGCTCATAGCCCAGGGAATCGCCGCCCTCCCGGTGGAAGTAAAGCGCGGCGGTGATCTCCACGGGCACCTCCTCCGCGCCGGAGAACAGCACGTCCTCGGGATAGAGCGGGTGGCGGTCCCGGTAGGACTGCCCGCCGCCGTTGACGGTGATGCGCACCGCGTCCACGCTGTCCAACTGGGCCAGGGTCAGGGTGACGCAATAGTCCGCCAGGGTCAGCTCCACGCCCACCAGCTCCGCGTAGGAGGCGGACAGCTCCACGTTGGCCACCCGGTTTTCCAGCGACCAGCTCAACAACCGGGTGCCTTCGGGGATGATGGGGATCATGTTCAGCTCGTCCTCGGGCGGCCCCGACAGCAGGGCGAACAGCAGGCCGGGGATGGACTGGTCCTCCCCTCCATAGGGGCAGGTGTCCAGGGCAAAGGAGAGCTTCCCTAGGGCGGGGTCGGTGGGAAACCACAGCTTGAGGCCGTTGTGCGTTTCCTCCTGAACGGGGGCGCAGCCGAAGGCCAGCGCCAGCACTGCCGCCGCCGTCAGGAGACGGGCCAGGGTCTTCCTCATGCCGGTCCCTCCTCTCGCAGGGCGGGGAACTCCGCCTCGAACCGGGTGCCCCGCCGGTTGGGGTTGGGGCCCGCGGTGATGTCGCCGCCATGGAGGCGGGCGGTGTCCCGGGCAATGGACAGCCCCAGGCCAGTGCCCCCCGCCGCCCGGGAGCGGGCCTTGTCCACCCGGTAGAAGCGGTCGAAAATCTTGGGCAGGTCGTCCGGGGGTATGCCCAGGCCCGTGTCGGTGACGGTGAGGACTACCTTGTCTTCCCGGCGGCGCACCGTCACGTCCACCCGGCCCCCGGGCAGGTTGTATTTGATGGCGTTCTCAATCAGGTTAAAGGCCACCTGGTAGATGTCGTCCTCGTTGGCCAGCAGGGCGCAGGCGGGCTCCAGGCCGGCGCTCAGCTCCACCCGGGCCGTCTGGGCCACAGGGGAGAGCAGGTGGACCACCTTGTCCGCCACACGGTCCAGCTCCACCGGCTCGCTGGCCCGCTCCGCCCCGGCGTCCAGCCGGGTCAGGGCCAGCAGATGCTCGCTGATGCGGGTCAGGCGCTCCGCCTCCTCGCCGATGTCGGTGACGAAGTCCCGCACGGTGGCCATGTCCACCGACTCGTTTTGCAAAATGGAATCGGTGAGCAGGCGGATGGAGGCCAAAGGGGTTTTCAGCTCGTGGGAGGCGTCGGACACGAACCTCCGCCGGGCCTCCTCGGTGGTTTGGAGGCGGTCGGTGAGCTGGTTGAACTCGTCGGCCAGTTGGGCCATCTCGTCCCGACCCTGGGACTCCACCCGGTGGCTGTACTCCCCCTCCCGCACATGGCGGATGGCGGAGAGCAGCCGCACGGTGTTGCGTGTCAGCGTCTTGCTCAACAGCACCACCAGCACCAGGGCCACCACGCAGATGACGATGGAGATGTAGCGCAGATTGGCCAGAATAGACAGCAGCACGTCCGCCTGCTCGGTGTCGTATTCATAGAGGTATACCGCTCCCAGGGTCATGCCGTGGTACATTACGGGCACCGCCGCCTTGGTGCGGATGGCCCCGTCCCGGTATTCCGAGCGGGCGGCGTCCTGCCCCCGGAGGGCGAACACCACCTCGCCCATGAGGGCGTAGTTCCCGATGCGGTTGTCCAGGGTGGAGCTGTCGTACAGCACCCGGGCGGAGGCGTCGGTGACCAGCACCCGGGTACCCTGGGCCTCCTCCAGCAGGGCCATGGTCTGCTCCACGCTCTCGCGGGTCAGGGTCTCGGACACCGCCAGGGTGGAGCTGATGACCAGGGCCTGGCGCTTGAGGGTGTCCTCCTTGGAGGTGAACACCATGTTTTCCGCCATGAGCAGGGGATAGGTGTTCATCACGATGAGGATGGCCGCCACCACCAGCAGATAGGTCAGGGCGTACTTGGCCTGGATGCTGCGGAACAGGGGCACGCCCGCGTCGGAGCAAGGTCCGTTCCGTTTGGGAGGCCCAGGCGGGCATCCCTCACTCAATTCCTTTGCCCCGCCTCTCCCCGCAGAGCCGGAGGGCGGCTTTGCGGGGGCCCCGTTTGGAGCTTCTCTCGGATTGGCCATATCTCGATCCTCTCTATCCGTTGGTCATATTGCTGCTGAGATAGTACCCCACGCCCCACTTTGTGAGGATGTGCTCGGGGTTGGCGGGGTCGGGCTCCAGCTTCTCCCGCAGGCGGCGGATGTGTACGTCCACCGTGCGGAACTCCCCGATATACTCGTATCCCCACACCAGGTTCAGCAGATTTTCCCGGCTGTACACCCGGCCAGGGTTTTGCATCAGCAGGGCCATCAGGTCGAACTCCTTGGCGGTCAGCTCCACCGGCTTGCCGTCCCGCCAGGCGGCCCGCTCCGCCACGTCCAGGGTGATGGCCCCCTGGGTCAGGCGGTCGGCCTCCTTTTGCTGCTGGGCGGCGGCCCCGGCCCGGCGCAGCAGCGCCCGGATACGGGCCTTCAGCTCCAGGATATTGAAGGGCTTGGTGATATAGTCGTCCGCCCCGCACTCGAAGCCGATGATCTTATCCGTGTCCTCGCTTTTGGCCGTGAGCATGATGACAGGCACGTTGGAGAACTCCCGGATTTTCATGCACGCCTGTAGCCCGTCGATCTTCGGCATCATCAGGTCCAATATGATGAGGTCGTACTGGCCCACGCGGGCCTTATCCACCGCCTCCTCCCCATCGGAGCCGGTGTCCACCTGATAGCCCTCGTTCTCCAGGTTGAACTTGATCCCCTTCACCATGACGCGCTCGTCGTCCACTACCAATATCCTGGGCATGTTTTTATCCTCCTGTTGTGATCTGGTCCAATATGCCGCCGAGAACGCCCTCGCCGATCCCCTTGACCCGGAGCAAATCTTCCGGATAGCGGAAGGGGCCGTTGGCCTCCCGGTCATCCAGAATGGCTTGGGCACGGACCGCCCCGATGCCGGGCAGGGACATCAGCTCCTCCAGCCCTGCGGCGTTGATATCCACCCGCCCGTCCCTGGCCGTATCGGTTACTGCTGCGGGCGGATTGTAGGGAAGCGGTGAGGGCGGATTGTAGGGAAGCGGTGAGGGCGCGACAATTTTTGTGCTTCGCTCTGCGAAGCACAGGATCATGACGGCAACAGCCGTCATGATAACCGTTGCCAGCCGCCGTCCGGCCCTTGTCAGCTTCATCCCGTCCTCCAAATTTAACCGAAACCCTGTTTTCCCCAGTTGCGCGGGGGAAAACTTTCTGATATAATTATCACAATATTGCTTGTAAGAACAGACCGCTTTCCAGTGGCGGTTCCTATTATATCATAGAATGCGGGAGATTCCTATGAAAAAATATCGAATTCTTTCTGTGCTGCTGGCGGGGCTCATGGCTTTGGCCCTCACCTGTCCCGCCCTGGCCCTGGAGGACCCGGAGCCCCTGGCCCGGGCCGTCATCATTGTGGATGGGGACAACGGCGAGATTCTATATGACCTCAACGCCCGCCAGCGGATGTACCCCGCCTCCATCACCAAGATCATGACCTCCCTGGTGGTGTTGGACGCGGTGGCCGACGGCGAGATCAGCCTGGACACCCAGGTGACGGCCTCCGCCAAGGCGGTGGACCTGCCCTGGGACAGCTCCACCGCAGGCATCAAGGCGGGGGAGCAGTTGACGGTGCTGGACCTGCTTTACTGCGACCTGCTGCCCTCCGGCAACGAGGCCTGCAACATCCTGTCCGAGGCGGTGGCGGGCACGTCGGCGGAGTTTGTGGCCCGGATGAACGCCAAGGCCCGGGAGCTGGGCATGGAGGACACCCACTTCGCCAACCCACACGGGCTCCACGACCCGGAGCACTACACCACCGCCTATGACATCTATCTCATGGCCTACGCCGCCATGCAGAACGAGACCTTCCGCTCCATCGTCCGTGCCTCCTCTTATAACCTTCCGGCTACCAATCTCCAGGAGGAACGGACCATTTACTCCTCCAACGGCTTGCTGACCGGCTATTATGCCGGACAGGGCTATACATACGCCAAGGCCATTGGCATCAAGACGGGCTACACCGGCGAGGCGGGCCGCTGCCTGGCTTCCGCCGCCGTGGACGAGCTGGGACGTACCTTCTACTGCGTGGTGCTGGGCACCGAGGACGAGGAGGGCACCGGGCACAAATTTTCCTTCTCCGAGAGCAAACGGCTGCTGGAGTGGGCCTTTGACAACTTCCACCGCACCACGCTGCTGGATCAGGACACGGAGAATGTAATCCGGGAGGTGAAGGTCTCTCTGTCCGATGAAGGAGATCACGTGCTGGTTCAGCCCGAGGGATCAATCGAGGCCACCATGCCCTCCGATTTTGACCCCAAACAGGTGAAGCTGGACTTTGACCTGCCCACGGAGCCGGTGGAGGCCCCCATCGCTGCCGGACAGAAGCTGGGCGCCGTCACCCTGATCTACCAGGGTGTGGAATACGGCGCCTTGGACATGGTGGCGATGGACAGCGTGGAGCGGTCCGAATTCCTGTACACGATCCAGCAGGTGGAATACTATTGGGGCCAGTGGTGGGTGAAGGCGCTGGTTGCGGCCGGCGTGGTGGCGGTTGTGACCCTCGTTGTGTTTGTGACGGTGGTGCTTCCCAAGCGGAAGGCCCGGCGGCGCTACAGCAGGGCGGGGGGCGGCCGGCGGGCCGGTTCCAATTACCGGGGCCGGCGTTGACCCTGTCGTTTTTTTCGCGTTTTTCCGGATTTTTTCCGTTGTTCATGAAAACTTCACAACGTTCATGATTTCTTCACAAAAGATTCTCAAATCGTCCAACATTTCCCCTGCCGTCCCTGGTATTATAATCTCGTCAGGAACAAAAACCAGACAATCTCCTCCCTCTCTCTTTTCTCAAAAAATGAAAGCCCCCCGGCTTCACGCCGGGGGGCTTTCATTTCACATAGCGCGATGTCGTCGGGACAAGCTGCGCTCACTCGCCTCCCCTTTCAGGGAACGCTCATCCGCTTTGCTGTCCCGCCTCTCCCCGCAAAACCAAAGGGCGGCTTTGCGGGAACCCCATTCGAGGCAAGGAAAGCCCGGCGGCCATGCGCCCAACTGGAGCGTGAATACGCCGCTGTTTTTCACCCACCTGCCGTTTCCAAATGCGCCGCTTTCAGCGCCTTATGCAGTGCAACACCCAGAATTGGGGCAAGCACCAGCGCCACCACACCGTTGAACACCGAAGAGGGCACGCGCTCCAATACGCCCAGCCAGGCCGCGTCGGCGGTCAGGCCCTTGATAAGCAACCCATTATAGAAGAAGCTCTTCGTCAGGTACACCACAATGTAGCTAACCGCCGCCAGCGCGGTGGCAATGGCCTCGTTGATATAGTTGCTCCTGGCTTTGAACACCTTGAAAAACACCGCACCGGCTACCAGGCCATACAACCCCTTGGTCACGAACGTGATGAGGAATTCGGCAAAACGGGTGGGATCCAGCAGCAGGTCATACAGGGCGGAGCCCAGCCCGGAGGCCAGCCCGCCCCACCACGGCCCCAGCAGCAGGCCGGACAGGGCGCACATCACGTTGCCCAGATGGAACCGGTTGCTTCCCAAAATGGAGGGAAGTTGAATTTGAATATAGGACCCCACAGCCACCAGCGCGGCCATCATGGCGACAGATGTCATTTTGCGCAGCTTTTCCTCACGGATCAGCTTTTTGTGCAACAGTTTTTCGATTTCGGGATTCATAGCGGATCAACTCCTATTCAAAGTTCATATGGGCTTGCTTGACGTCAGCTTGCTATGGTGCTATTATATTCACATCTGGCATTGTTTCCATGCCCAGTTATTGTCTTTTTTATGGGGTCAGATTTTTGCGAGGTGAATCCCATGCCCGACTCCTTTCCCCTGCCCGTGTTCAGCGGGGATACTCCTTTGTACGACCAGCTCTACCGGCACATTGCCGCCGCCATCCAGTCCGGGGTGCTGTCTCCCGGGTCCAAGCTGCCCTCCAAGCGGCGGCTGTGCGCCCTGGCCGGGGTGAGCATGAGCACCGTGGAAACGGCTTACTCCCTGCTGGCTGCGGAGGGCTACGTGCTGGCAAAGCCCCGCAGCGGCTATGTCTGCGCCCATCTGCTCCCCCCGGCTCCCAGCCCGCCCGCGGCCATCCCGGAAACGGCCCCGGCCCTGCCGCCCAAGTGGGTCTATGACTGCTCCACCTCGGCGGTGGACACGTCGGCGTTTCCTTTCTCCTCCTGGGCGCGGATCACGAAGGAGGCGGTGTACGAAAACCCCGGCCTGCTCCAGCGGGGCCACCCTCAGGGGGATCTGCCCCTGCGCTCGGCGCTGGGGTCGCTGCTGGCCCAATACCGGGGGGTGCGCTGTTCCCCGGAACAGGTGGTGGTGGGCGCGGGCGCGGATTACCTGCTGTCTCTGCTTCTCCAGCTTCTGCCGGAGCAAAAGGCCATCGCGCTGGAGGACCCCGGCTACCCCGCCGCTTACGCCGCCGCTTCCCTCCATGGGCGGGAAGCCGTCCCCATCCCCGTGGACGCGGAGGGAATGGACCCGGAAGCGTTGGAACGATCCGGCGCGGGGCTGGCCTACGTCACCCCGTCCCATCAGTTCCCGCTGGGGGTGACCATGCCCGCCGGACGGCGCAGCCGCCTGCTCCACTGGGCGGCCTCCGCCTCGGACCGCTGGCTCATCGAGGACGACTACGACAGCGAGTTCCGCTATTCCTCCAGGCCCATCCCGGCGCTCCAGGGGCTGGACCGGGCGGGACGGGTGGTGTATATGGGCACCTTTTCCCGGTCCATCGCCCCGGCCATCCGCGTGGCGTATATGATCCTGCCCCGGTTGCTTTTGGAGCGCTACCGGGCCACCTTTTCCCATGGGGCCTGCACCGTCTCCCGGTTCGAGCAGGAGAGCCTTCGGCGGTTCATCACCCAAGGGCTGTACGGGCGGCACCTGCGGCGGACGGGCAACCTGTACCGCAAAAAATGCGCCCTGTTCACCGGGGCGCTGGCGGAAATCCCTGGCGTGACCGTCTCCGGCGCGGACGCGGGGCTCCACTTTCTGGTTACCCTCCCCCGGTTTTCGGAGGCGGAGCTGGTGGAGCGGGCGGCGGCAAAGTCGGTGGGCATCCACCCCCTGAGCCGCTACTGCCACAGCGTGGAGCCCAGGCCCTCCACCGTGGTGCTGGGCTTCGCCGGACTGACCGAGGAGGAACTGGCACAAGCCGCCGCCCTATTAAAAAAAGCCTGGACGTAAAAAGTCCCCGGACGCTCCACCGCCCGGGGACTCTGGAAGTTACATTGTCGGAATTTGAGCCGTCTGGCGCAGGGCGGGCCTCAAAACACTGATTTTGGGCAGGAGTTTGAGCAGCGGCGTGCCCAGCACGTAACACACTGCCGCCTCGGTAGGAATGAAGGTGAGGGCATTCCAGCCGCAGGCTGTCCAGAAAGCGGGGGTAATCGCGCCGATCTCTGTCCAGGCCCACATAGGGGACAGGATAAGAGCATTGACAATGACGGGAGGCAGGGCCGCCAAATACCATTTGGGCATTTTCATGGTGAGGTAGGCGGCGATGGCCGTGGCCAGCGTCCCGAACAGCCAGTCCAGCGGGCCGTAGGGGGAGAGCAGGTTGGTGAGGAAGCACCCCACTATCAGTCCCGGCGTGGCGGCGGGGAACAGGAAGGGCAGGACGGTGAGGGCCTCGGCAAAACGGAATTGGACCACGCCGAAATCCAGGCCGAAGATGTTGGCGAAATAGCCCATCACAGTGTACAGCGCCGCCACCATGGCGGCAATGGTCAGGTCACGAACAGAAAACTTGCGCATAAAAACACCTCCAATTTATGTTTAGAGTGCCAGCGCATTGGCACAGCGGCGGGCGTCCCTTCCGAATGGGAACGCGCTTTCCCATTCGCGGCTCTCTGCCCGCCGTTTGGACCGAAGTGGAGGTCGGTCGCTGGTATTGTACCACAGCGCCCCGCCTGTGTACAGAAAAATTTTTAAAAACCTCTTGACTCTCACGCCGCGTCATAGCGTACAGTCTTTTCGAGGAGGCGAACAAGATGAGGTTATCGGTCAGCGAAGCGGCGAAGCGCGCCGGCGTCAGTGTGCGGACACTGCACTATTACGATGAGATCGGGCTGCTGAAACCGTCGGAGACCACCCAGGCCGGATACCGTTTTTACGACGATATGGCTATGGCGTCTTTGCAGCAGATCCTGTTTTACCGTGAGCTGGACGTGCCGCTGGAGCAGATCGGACGCATCCTGAACGCCCCCGATCACGACCGCACCGAGGCCCTGCAAAAGCACCGGACGCTGCTGCTGATGAAGCGGCGGCGGCTGGACGACATGCTGCGGCTGGTGGATGAGACGATAGGAGGTATCGCAATGTACGACGAGAGACCCAAGCCCACCCAGGCGGACTGGGAAGCCGTCAAGGAGCAGTACGCCCAGGAGGCGGCGGAGCGCTGGGGCAATACCGAGGCGTTCCTGGAGAGCCGGGAAAAGCACGCCAAGTACACCCCCGGGCAGGAGGCGCAGATCAACGCCGAGATGGAGGAGATTTTCCGGGCCTTCGGCCGGTGCAACCACCCGGAGGGACCGGAGGGGCAGGCGCTGGTGAAGCGCTGGCAGGCGCACATCACCCAGCACCACTACGATTGCACCGACGGCATTCTGGCCTGCCTGGGGCAGATGTACGCCAACGACCCCCGGTTCCAGGAGAACCTGGAAAAGTACGGCCCCGGCACCGCCCGGAAGGTGAGCGACGCCATAGCCAAATTCGTGCAAAAGGCTCTTTGAGCCTTTTGCACGCTGCGGCAAGAAAACGCCGCCTACGGCAAAAAGTAAACAAAAAGGCCGGGCCACAGGCGCGGTCCGGCTCTTTTTCCTGCCCTGGAAAAAGAGTGCCTGCCAAATCTTAATTCTATGGGGGTAAACGGTAATGCCACAGATGAATAAAGGAGGCAAGTTTATATTTGGTAAGTCTGTCCTCCAAGAAACCGGACGCATTCAAATACCCACACAAGCGATAGAAGAATATCACATCACTGTGGACAAAAAGGTCTACTTATTTACCGGAAGTAAAAGTACAGGCGGATTTTGTGTTACCCGGAAGGGATTGTTGAAGCCGTCAAAGCTGGGACATATTTTGGTGGATAATCCTGACTTGCAAAGCTACGCTTCCGGGAGCGGAGAGTTTATCCAATATAAAGGCCGCTCTTATTGCTGGGTTGATATATCGGAAACAGGGCAGATTATGTTGACGGAAGAAATGATGAGCTTCCTGGACATAAGGCCCAATATGCAATTATTGTCTATCCGCAGCAGCGATATCGCATTTACCATGGGGGCCAAAGGGCCTCTGCTGGAGAAGTCAGAAAGCTATGAGGGAAACATTCCCCTGTTCTCATAGAAAGGCAACGTTTTCTTTATGAGACTGACGCTCGAGACAGCATCGGTCTGTCTGCGTTACAACGAATATCCTAGAGAGCAGGGCGTCAGCAGCACAAAAAGTAAAAGGCAAAAAAGATTCGTCAAATTCCTCAAATAACCGTTGCCAAATGGCGGGGATTATTGTATAATTGTTTTCAGTGACGCTTTGGCCGCCTGTCGGGCCCGAGCAGTAATCGTTAAGGAGTGGAAACAACTATGAGCTATTCTCCCCACAATATCCGCAATATCTGTCTGCTGGGCCATGGCGGCAACGGCAAGACCACCCTGGTGGAAAGCTTCCTGCGCATGACCGGTGTCATCGACCGTCTGGGCAAGACCTCCGACGGCAACACCGTTTGTGATTACGACCCCGAGGAGATCAAGCGCCAGATCTCCATCTCCGCCGCCGTGGCTCCCGTGGAGTACAACGGCTGCAAGATCAACGTGCTGGATGCCCCCGGCAACTTCGACTTCGCCGGCGAGGTGGCCGAGTGCCTGTCCGTGGCCGACGCGGGCGTGCTGGTGTGCGCCGCCAAGGGCGGCATGTCCGTGGGCACCGAGCGGGGCTGGCAGTTGCTGGAGGACCGCAAGCTGCCCCGTATCGTTTATATCTCCAAGATGGACGAGGACAACATCGACTTCAACGCCGCCTTCGAGGCCCTGCGTGAGCGCTTCGGCAAGAGCGTGGCTCCCCTGGTGGTCCCCATCTGGGACGCCAACAAGAAGGTCACCGGCGTGGTGGATGTGCTCCACAAGCGCGCCTTCGAGCCCGCGGGCAACAAGCGCAAGGAAATCCCCATCCCCGAGGACAAGGTGTCCGTCATTGACGAAATCTACGGCCAGCTCATGGAGTCGGTGGCCGAAACCAGCGAGGAGTTCATGGAGAAGTTCTTCGGCGGCGAGGAGTTTACCTACGCCGAGATCATGCAGGGCCTGAGGGCCGGCGTGCGGGATTGCTCCCTGGTCCCCGTAGTGTGCGGCTCCTCCTTCACCGGCCTGGGCACCCTGATGCTGCTGGATATGATCGTGGACCTGCTGCCCAACCCCCTGGAGGGCATCCCCGCCTCCGCCACCGGCAAGGACGGCGAGCATGAGGACTTTATCGTCTCCCAGGGCGCGGTCCCCGCCGCGTTCGTGTTCAAGACCGTGGCCGACCAGTACGGCAAGTTCTCCTTCGTCAAGGTTATCTCCGGCGATTTGACCTCCGATATGGCCCTGGTCAACGCCACCACCGGCCAGAACGAGAAGTTGGGCCGCCTGTATATCATGAAGGGCAAGAAGAGCGAGGAGGTCAAGGAGCTGGGCTGCGGCGACATCGGCGCCATCGGCAAGATGGACCGCGTCAAAACCGGCGATACCCTGTGCGACCAGCGCAAGTTCATCAAGCTGGATCCCATCCCCTTTGCTGAACCCAACTTCTCCAAGGCCATTACCCCAAAGACCCGTGGCCAGGAGGACAAGATTGCCGCCGGCTTGGGCCGCCTCAACGAAGAGGACCCCACCTTCAACGTGGTGAACAATGCCGAGACCCATCAGATGGTGGTCACCACCGCCGGCGACATCCAGATGGACGTGCTGGTGAGCAAGCTGAAGAGCCGCTTCAACGTGGACGCCGAGTTGTCCGAGCCCCGGGTGGCCTACCGCGAGAAGATCCGCAAGCCCGTCTCCAAGCAGGGCCGCCACAAGAAGCAGACCGGCGGTTCCGGCCAGTTTGGCGATGTGTGGATTCGCTTCGAGCCCTGCGAGAGCGAGACGATGGAGTTCTGCGAAGAGGTCGTGGGCGGCGCGGTGCCCAAGAACTTCTTCCCCGCCGTGGAGAAGGGCCTGCGTGAGGCGTGCGTGCACGGCGTGCTGGCAGGCTATCCCATGGTCAATCTGAAGGCTACGCTGTACGACGGCAGCTACCACCCCGTGGACTCCTCCGAAATCGCCTTCAAGACCGCCGCCCAGTTGGCCTACAAGGCCGCCCTGCCCGAGGCGTCCCCCGTGCTGCTGGAGCCGGTGGGCGAGCTGAAGGTCACCATCCCCGACAGCTATATGGGCGACGTCATGGGCGACATCACCAAGCGCCGGGGCCGCGTGATGGGCATGAACTCCGCCGGCAACGGCTACCAGGTGCTGGAGGCCGAGGTGCCCATGGCCGAGATGACCACCTACGCCATCGACCTTCGGGCCATGACCCAGTCCAGGGGCTCCTTCACCCTGCACTTCGTGCGGTATGAGGAGTGCCCGCCCGCCGCTCAGGAGAAGGCTATCGCTGCGGCCAAAGCCATGGCGGAGGAATAAACCGAATGCTGACAAGAGTGGGACGCTCCGAGAGCGTCCCACTCTTAATAAATTGGAGAGACATAGAAATGAACGACAATCAGATTACAATTGCTGAACATTGGTTATTTTTCTCTGCAAGCTTCCGATAAAATAAATAGGGAGGCAAGGGACTGCGCCCAATCAAATCAATCAAGAATGCAAGGGATTGCGCCAGTTTAGAATAGGAGATGGTAAAAGATGTTCAACATTCAAGACGCCTTGTACATCCCTGGGTTTGGCTTCAGCGTAACCAAGACCAAGGACCAGAGCCTGGGCAGCCCCGAAGCGGACTTTGCCGCGCTGATGGGGGAGGTCCGGGCCGCGCAGGAGAAGCGGAAAGCCGAGGAGGAGGCCAACGGGCCCTTTATCCGGGCGGAGCTGGCCCAGGAGGACATCAGGGAGCTTGCCACGCGCTATGATCCCGACAACATGACGCAGGAGGAATACGATTCCTTCCTCGATGATTTGATCGAGAGAGGCGTCCTGGAAAAAAAGGATTTGAACTATATTGATTACCGCGGAGATCTCATACCGAACGGGCAGTATATCTGTGTTGGTCAGGTGGATTTGTTGGGAGACGGCGGCCCCGGTAACTTCGCTGATTGCTTTAAGGACTGCATTTGCAGTTCTATCTGGACCGGCCAGGGGGGGCGCCCCTCTCTCTTCGACTTTGCCTCGTTAACTCGTCCCACGAATTCCAACGTGCTGGCTTGGGCAAGGGAAGCGAGCCTGTGGAAGCCCGAGGGGCCTGCCAGTATCTTGTTGGATGCGGAAAACAGGCGCAAAGAAATATATACCGTACTGGCGGATGCCTTGGATGCCATGCAGCGCCAGCGCCTGACTCTGGGGCTGGCCTGAAGCCGTCATGGGCGGCAGCGCCAGGCGCCGAGGTTCGTGATGGGTGTAAACTTCGCCGGTATCAGCGGCCAAATATCGCGGGTGCGATCTGGGAAGTGCCTGTAAAAGTCCCTGTTGCTTTTCCGAACAAAACCGGATATAATAGGTGGGCTTTGGAAGTTGCCAAAGCCCACCATTTTATTTACAAGGAGTGACAGACATGGCTGAAGAGCTGAACGTATCCATGAGCCAGAACTTTATCCACGACTTTATCGATGAGGACATCGCTCAGGGCGGGCAGTACCAGGGCATGACTGTCCACACCCGTTTCCCGCCCGAGCCCAACGGCTACCTCCACATCGGCCACTGTAAGGCGCTGACCATCGACTTCGGCACCGCGGAGAAGTACGGCGGCATGTGCAACCTGCGCATGGATGATACCAACCCCACTAAGGAGGACGTGGAGTACGTGGAGGCCATCCAGGAGGACATCCACTGGCTGGGTTTCGACTGGGGAGACCGGTTCTATTACGCCTCCGACTACTTCGACAAGATGTACGAGTACGCGGTGGAGCTCATCAAGAAGGGGCTGGCCTACGTGTGCGAGCTGTCCCCGGAGGAGTTCAAGGAACACCGGGGCGCCATCGGCGTGCCCGCCACCTCCCCCTACCGGGACCGGCCCATGGAGGAGTCCCTGGACCTCTTTGAGCGGATGAAGAACGGCGAGTTCGAGGAGGGAAAAATGACTCTGCGGGCCAAGATCGACTTGGCCTCCGGCAACTTCAATATGCGCGACCCGGTGATCTACCGCATCAACCATGCCCACCACCACCGCCAGGGGGACAAGTGGTGCATCTATCCCATGTACGACTTCGCCCACCCCATCGAGGACGCGCTGGAGGGCATCACCCATTCCCTGTGCTCCCTGGAGTTTGAGAACCACCGTCCCCTGTATGACTGGGTGGTGGAGCACGTGTCTATCCCCTACCACAAGCCCCGGCAGATCGAGTTCGCCCGGCTGGGCATCAACCACACCGTCATGAGCAAGCGCAAGCTGCGCCAGCTCGTCGAGGAGGGCCGGGTGTCCGGCTGGGACGACCCCCGTATGCCTACCCTGTGCGGCCTGCGCCGGAGGGGGTACACCCCCAAGTCCATCCGTAATTTCTGCGACCGGGTGGGGGTGACCAAGTCGGACAATACCATCGAGTACGCCTTCCTGGAATACTGCCTCCGGGAGGACCTGAACGAGACCGCCCGGCGGGTGATGGCGGTGCTGCGTCCCGTGAAGCTGGTCATCACCAACTATCCTGCGGGGCAGAGCGAGAGCTTTGAGGTGGAGAACAACCCCAACCGCCCGGAGGACGGCACCCGGACGGTGACATTCTCCCGGGAGCTGTGGGTGGAGGCGGAGGACTTCCTACCCGAGCCCATTCCCAAGTACAAGCGCCTGTACCCCAACGGGCCGGAGTGCCGGTTGAAGGGGGCCTATCTCATCAAGTGCGTGGGCTACGAGACGGATGATGAGGGGAACGTTACCGAGATCGCCGCCGAGTACGACCCGGACAGCCGGGGCGGAAACCCCGCCGATGGCCGCAAGGTGAAGGGGGCCACCATCCACTGGGTGGACGCTGCCACCGCTGTGGACGCGGAAGTGCGGCTGTACGACAACCTGTTTTCCGACCCGGAGCCGGACGCGGCGGGCAAGGACTTTTTGGAGTGCCTGAACCCCAATTCCCTGGAGGTGCTCACCGGGTGCAAGGTGGAGGCGGGGCTGGCGGACGCTCAGCCGTCGGACCGGTTCCAGTTCATGCGTCAGGGGTACTTCTGCGCCGACAGCAAGGATTCCAAGTCCGGACACCTGGTGTTTAACCGGGCGGTGAGCTTGAAGGACAGCTTTAAGCCGTGACGTAAAGCGGAGGTTTGTGATGCCAAAGATTTTTCTTCACGGTTCGGGGCATAAGGCCGCGAGCTGGAATGAGACAATCTCTTATATGGGGCACGGAGACGATATCTTGTGCCCGAATTTGTCCGCGATTCTGAACGGAAAAGAGGCGGACTATCCGAACCTGCGCGCTTCTTTCGCGGAATATTGCAGTAGAATTGATGAACAAATTCATTTGTGCGGCATTTCCCTGGGAGGGATTTTAGCGTTAAGCTATGCCCTGGATCATCCGGAGAAAGTGAAGACGCTGGTCCTGATTGGAACGCCTCACAAAGTACCAAAAGCAGCATTTGGCCTTCAAAATGTGATTTTTAGATTTTTGCCGGAATCGGTTTTTGAAAATATGGCGTTTGGCAAAAAGGACACTTTCATTTTGGGAAATTCCATGAAAAATCTGGATTTCAGTAACAAGTTGCGAGATATTCAGTGTCCGGCGCTGATAGTCTGCGGAAAGAAAGATCGTGCAAACATTAAGTCGGCCTATTATCTTTCTGAAAATATTAAAAATGCGGAATTGAGAATCATTGAAAATACCGGACACGTTGTAAACGAGGAGGCGCCGAAGGCTTTGGCAGACTTACTGGACGGATTTTATGAGATGTAATGTATAAAGGGTGGACTACATTACATTGACTGCGGTTCATTTGTGGCAGAATGGCACAGGCTGGAGAGGCGGTGATCGACCAGCAGGAGGGAACCGAAGCGGGAGCGTCCGGGGATGACCCGGGCGCTCCGTTCTCTTTATAGGCCCTCTGCTAAGAGCGCACTTGCCCACCACCGGCTTGGGCGCGATGGTGGTACTGCCTGACGGCAACCGTGCGCCCTCCGGGGACGGCTCCCGCCGGACGTTCCTTTCCTGCCCAGTATGGACAGGCCAGCAGACGCCAACGGCGGCTTGTGCGTCGGGCAGAGCTTCGCCGATGCACTGGGGACTTGGGGGCCGTGAGCCATCAACAAGCACGCGCCGGGTATATACGGCGCATTGCTTGCTACTACTATCAACGCCTATAATGAGGGTTGAAAGTCGCTTGCGTTAGTGCTATACTTGGTTCGTGCTAATTCGACAAATCCCAGTTTGCGGAGGAAATTGTATTATGGAAGTGACAATAGCGGAACTGGAAGCTTATTTACTTGACCATTACAGGAATGGTGGGATCGACCAAAGTTTATTTATGAAACTCGTAGAAGAAATTGGTGAAGTGGCCGAAGTTCTAAATAAAAAAGCAGGAAGGAAAAAGCCGGATAGTAAGGATTTACAAGCTCAACTGGGTAATGAACTGGCGGATGTGATACATTACGCTGTTGCCATTGCTGCACTAAATGGCCTTGATATAAATAAATTTATCATAGAAAAAGATAAGATAGCTTCTGTAAAATACAACCATAGAATAAATTTGGAACAGTTTACCATAGATAAGAGAAACGAGAAGTCAGATTGCTGAATTCCAGTTTAACGGGGCGCTTTCTCTTTTTGGGTGAAATCCCCCTTGACAAATGCTCTCTTGATTCTGGATACTGTAGCTGTCCCCATCCAAATTATCGTCGCGGGAAAGGCGCTCATAGTGGAACGCCGTGGTCTCGCGGCCCTTTTTGCTCTTTGACTGTTTCATCACAGCCTCCTTTCCGGCAGCCAAACAGCAGTATTTACGGGTTTACTTTACCACGTCTGGCCGGTAATGTCACGGATGCGGCAGTATTTATTGGAACGATGCGTCGGTACGCATCAGATTCAGCAGCAGCGTTGCCAGGGACGTTTCCCCGGTTTCCTGGAACACGGGCTGGACTACGAAGGTCCGGCCATCAAAGCGGTAGGTGGAGGTCACATCCAGTGAGTTGGGTGCCTCCCGTGCCCCAGCGTCAGGGGCAGCAATGTGTTTCATAGATGCCTCCCATTGAATAAGGACAGCCGCGCCGGGATATAGCGGTGCCGCAAACATCTGCGGCCATGTTCCGGCGCGGCTGTATGTTCCGTTTCGATGCAGTTTCGCCGTATTTGCCACGCATCCCCGGCGAAAGGGGGTATTGCCTCTTATTCATGGGTCGCCGCTGGCGCGGCCGTCATAACTCCACAGCACCGTTCTGAACGTATGCCGCAGGGTTCCGTCACAAGTCTATGGACGGGCGTGAGCAAGTCTCATTGTCCCCCATGTAGGTCAATGCGTCCTGGACGCGACTCCAGTTTACAAGGGCCTCATTGATCGCTCCTACAGCTTGTCCATATTCCCCCTTTCACAAGCTGTCATCCTGGCGGCGCGCCCTATCCCGCTGCTGCATGGGTTTTGTACCCGCAATACCGTATGTTCAGTTGTCGATGTACGAGTGAAGGGTGAAAGGAAAACGTGCCCTTCACCTAACGTCCTTAAAACGGGGTTTTGGTAGGGATGTCAGGCCATATTTTTCAAAAATAGCAAAAGTTTTTTCTTGGCCGCAGCCAGACACTCAACGATGCTCGGATGCTGGACGCCCTCCGCTTCTGCGATTTGCCGTACTGTCAGATCGTTTACGCAGTATAGCCACAAACGGCGGCGCTGTGTGGCGGTCAGGCAGCTATCCACGCCTTCCATGAGTAAGCGGCGCAGTTCCGCACGTTCCTGTTGCTCCTGGAGCATGATTAGATATTCCTCCGGCGATTGCACAGCTATGGTCTGCTCCGACAAGCCCTGCAATGACAAAGTGCGCTTGGAAAAAGCAACGCCCGCATTGTCAATTTTATGGTAATCACCGTCAGACCACTCCTTCCAGCGCCGAAATTCCTCCGGGCTGGTGAAGTTCTCTACAGTGAGCCGAATCAGGGTTCCCCTGGAATCAATATATACGATGGCCTCCGGGTCCATTTTGTTCAGAGCATAGTCGCTCTTAGGGTCAAACATTGTGTTTACCTCCGTTTCGTTCGTAAATGAGCTGGGACGGTGCTGCATCGAAACGGAGGGCGGGCCTCGGCACCCGCAGGAGCCGACAGGGTTTGCTATTATTCGACAAAGCAGGAGGCTGGATACCCTTGGCGAGTATCCGGCCTCCTGCTTCATGGAATAATTTGTCTTTTTATCCTGGACAGATTGGTCATTATCATGGAGACAAGAGGGCACGTTGCTGTCACAGATTTTTTTGACGATTGGCCTGACTTTAGAGCAGGCAAGCTAAATAAAAAAGCCATAGCTGCCTCCAAAACGGCAGTTATGGCTTTTTGAGCATAGGAAAGCGTTCCGCAAAGCTGCCGTTTTTTTACAGCTTCCCGGAATGGAAGTTTTCAGAATATAGACTGATAGGGCTTGCTTGCCAGACTGATAAGGTGCTGTTATTCCTTGTTCTGGACCGATAGAATAAGGTTGAGGTGACAAATATGTCAAATAAAAAATTTACGCCAGATGATAACTTGAAAAAGCTCGGTAAACAGGTCAGGCAGCTTCGGAAGGGCCGCAAATGGAGCCAGCAGAAATTATCTGATATTTCGGGTCTCGCGGTACGCACGATTTCCCGCATTGAGCGGGGCGTGATGAACCCGTCCTTTGAGGTGCTGGCCGCGCTGGTTGACGTATTGGGCATATCGTTCGATTTCCTGTTTGCATCCCCTAACGATCAGGACACTGGCCTCCAAGAGCTGATTGGGTTATATCGGGCCTGTCCGAAGCAAGGACAACGGCTGATTTTAGCGTCAACCCGCGCCATGGTACATGAATTGATGGAAGCTGATATCGCACAGCCTGTCTAAAGCGAATCTGGGAATCACAAAGCCGATAACAGCAGTTCAAAATCTGCTTGTTATCGGCTCTGCGTCTAAGCGTCTGGCTCTTTGATAACTGTGGTATGTAGTTGTTTGATGTTGATCAATGTCTCCTGCCTGCACTTGGGACAATAGAGTGGATAATTTTCAAGCACGGTATCATTCCGTATCTTTATTCGTATTTTACAGTTATAGGCAGGACATAGTACCCAATTTACTTTATCCAATAGTCCTCCTATCCCTTTTTAACATAATTGTTGCTAAACGTCTAATTGGCAATTCTTCGTTAAAATACCGGAACCGCTTGTGCCACTACTGTTTTATCTAAAACAATGTATAGCGGTCCACATAGCCTTTCCACCGATACTATGAAATAGCAGTGTTTCACCAATTGCTGTAAAGAGGAAAATCTTCTCAATCCAAGTACAGTTCCCCCATTTTTTAAGGAACCACTGATTAAATTACCCGTAGGATAAGAAATGTGATAGAATAAA
>CAJTTS010000025.1 GCA_910579155.1 uncultured Oscillospiraceae bacterium
CTGAGCGCCGTCCACCTGTGCATGAAGGACCTGCCCTACGACGGTACCAACGGCCGGGGTTAAAGCCTAAAAGCCCTTGAAAACGTCTTTTCATCGTCCGCCGGAGAAGCCTTCGGCGGACGATGGCTTAAATGGGGAGAATGCTATGGATTTTGTATTTTATTTTTTCATCTGCATTGCCGCCACCACCCTGGGGGCCATTGCGGGTATCGGCGGCGGGGTGATTATCAAGCCGGTGCTGGACGCGCTGGGCGGGCTGAATGTGTCCGCCATCGGCTTCCTGTCCGGCTGCACGGTGCTGTCCATGTCGGTGGTGTCGCTGTTGCGCAGCCGGGGCGGGGAGGTCAGGATTGATCCGAAAAAAGGGACCATGCTGGCCGTTGGAGGCGCCGTGGGCGGCGTAGCGGGGAAGTACATCTTCGACATGGTCAAAAGCGGGTTCGGCAGCGACGGGCTGGTGGGGTCCATCCAGAGCGTGCTGATGATTGTCCTCACCTTGGGGGTCCTGGTCTACGTTCTGAAAAAGG
Source organism: uncultured Oscillospiraceae bacterium (assembly GCA_910579155.1). The sequence continues at coordinate 528 of CAJTTS010000025.1, forward strand.
ACCGCATCCGATCCTGCAAAATCGAAAACCCGGCGGCCTGCTGTCTCGTGGGCCTGGTTTTGGGGATACTCAGCAGCTTCCTGGGGATCGGGGGCGGCCCCATCAACCTGGCGGTGCTCTATTTTTGCTTCTCCATGGACACAAAGACGGCGGCGCTCAACTCCATCTACGTCATCCTGTTCAGCCAGATCGCCAGCCTGGTGTCCACGATCGCGCTGGGAAAGATTCCCGACTTCTCCCCTCTGGTGCTGGCCAGCATGGTGGCGGGGGGCGTTCTGGGCGGATTTATCGGCCGGGCGTTCAGCAAGAAAATGTCCAACAGCCAGGTGGACGTCCTGTTCCGCTGGATGCTGGCGCTGATTACCGGCATCAGCTGCTATAACCTGTATCGCTACATCGGGATGATATGAAGCCGCTTAGCGCGGGGGGGCGTTTTTGCGGCGCGGTCTTTACAGAAGAAGTCTGGTTCTGCTATACTGAACATACCGCATGGCCTGAGTCGCCGAAAAATTGCAGAAAGCACCGCCTTGAAACGGGTCCGGAAGACGGAGGGGACATATTATGAAAGCAATCCATTTTCTCATTAAGCCCGCATCCAGCCTGTGTAATTTGCGTTGCCAATACTGCTTTTATGATGATATTTCCAACAACCGGGCGGAGAAAAGCATGGGTGTCATGACCCAGGAAACCGTTCGGGTTCTGCTGGAGGACGCGTTCCACAGCATAGAACCGGGGGGGACCGTGGGCTTCGCCTTTCAGGGTGGGGAGCCCACAGTGGCCGGGCTGGACTTTTTCCGCCGCTTTGTGGAACAGGCGCGGGCCCTGCGTCCGGCGGGGGTGGGGATAAGCTTCTCCATTCAGACAAACGCCGTCCTTCTGAACCGGGATTGGGCGGAATTCTTTGCCCAGAACCGGTTTTTGGTGGGAATTTCCCTGGATGGTTATAAGGATCTGCACGACCTGTACCGCAAGGACGGGGCAGGCGGCGGGACTTGGACTAAAGCCGTGCGCGGTTTGGGGCTGCTTCAGCGCAGTGGGGTGATGGTCAACGCGCTGTGTGTGGTGACGGCCCAGTGTGCCCGCCATCCGGACAGGGTCTATTCGGAGCTAAAAAAGCTGGGCTTTGAACATTTGCAGTTTATTCCCTGCTTAGATCCACTAGACACTCCCAGAGAACAGATGCCATATTCTCTGACGCCGGAAGATTACGGACGGTTCCTGTGCCGTTTGTTTGACCTATGGTATCAGGATTGGGAGGATGGGAAATACCACAGTGTACGTCTTTTCGACGATTATGTCCATCTGCTGCTGGGTGATGCTCCCAGTACTTGCGCTACTTGCGGACGATGCGGCGGTTATTTTGTTGTGGAGGGGGATGGAAGCGTATACCCCTGTGATTTCTTTGTTTTAGACCGGTGGAGATTGGGGCGGTTGGGTGAGAGTTCTTTGGAAGAACTGGCTCAGGGGGAAACGGCGCGGGCGTTTTTTCAATGGAGGCAGGAAAAACCTGTCGAGTGTGTGCGCTGCCGCTGGCGCGTCCTGTGTAACGGCGGCTGCAAAAATGACTGGACAAATGAACCGGAGCCTCACAATTACTTTTGCTCCGCTTTTCAGCGCTTTTTTGCTTATTCCGAAGAGCGGCTCCTGACAATTGCCCGGGCAGAGCAGCGCACCCGAATTCAATAAAAAGTGACACACCCCCCAACGCCGGAACTCGCCGGCGTTGGGGGGGTGTTGATACTTTCTTGAAAGTGTCCGGCCGGAATCAATCGCTGCTGTTTTCCTCCAGCAAAATGTTTCCGCAGAACAGGCAGCTTTTGGGGGGAAGAACCTCCTGACTGAGGAGATATTTGAATATGGCCTTCCCAGACCTGTAACCGTGCTGAAAGGGAGATTCCTCAATGGCAAAGTCGATCTTTCCCTCTGCCAGCAGCGGCCCAATCTTTTTGCGCTGACCGAAGCAGAAGCGCAGGCCGTGAAAACGCCCATAAGACTCCAATGCCTCCAGGCAGGGTTCGATTTCTGTAATGTTGATATAGAGCGCGTTGGCCTCCGGGTGGGCGTCCAGTGCAGACAGGATGCTCCGGCGGGCAGCATCCTGCTGAGAGGGTATTTCGCACAGGTCACAGATGTGGAAAGGGCGCTCATGTTCCTGCATATAGGAAAGGAAGCCGTCCACCCTGGCGCGACGGGCGTTTGTCCGGAAAGAACCGGTCACCATCAAGATGTTCAGCGGGCCTGATGCGAATTTAGATAACGTATTGGCCATCAGGCGGCCATCCCGATAGTGGTTCTGTCCGACAAAGCACAGTTTGTTGACCCCGCCCAAGTCCGAGGTGCATAAAACCACGGGAATCCCCCGGGCTGCGAAGCGATTGAGCTGCAGCTGAATCAAGGGGCTGTCGATGGGCTTGATAATCAGCCCGGCCAGGGGAAGGGATTCCAAATGCCGGAGGATGGACATCTGCTCGTCAATAGAGCCCTGGCACAAGTCGTGATATTCAAAGGTAATATTATAATCGGTCAGTTCCGCCTCGACCGCCTGTATCCCGAGGTAAATCTGGGCCGAAAAACTGTTCATATCTTTTGGGTTTATCATAACCGCAACCATATGCTGCTTTTTCCGCATGGCCATGGCCTTGCCTACAATGTTCTGCTCATAGCCGTATTGCCGGCAGATATCGAGGACGCGCGCCTTTTTCTCCAAAGAAACCTTCCCGCGCTCGTGCAACACGCGGTCAACTGTCCCCACTGATACGCCGGCCTCAGCTGCAATCTGCTTGATGGTAATCTTTGACATTCCGCTCACCCTCTTCTGCTGTCTGCGTGCAGTTTTTGTCATAGCAGACCAGATGATGATACAAGTATAACACAAGGCCGCGCAGCAAACAACATTTGTTTTGGCCTGTTTTATTCAGATGTGTTAACGGTAACATAAAATTATAGTCGTATTATACAATTATGTGGGCGTATAAATAGTTAAAACGTCAAATATATATAAAATATATTGACATCACGCCCGCAAAACGCTACTATTACGATCAAGATATGTTAACGATAACACTCTGAGTGAGGAGGAAAGCTGTGGATACTCATGGATGTGAAGTGTTGCTCTTTTGCAGTGATCAGCACACGGCGTCAGTCTCCGGCTTTATGGGAGACCCAATCGTCCGCACGCCTAATCTGGACCGGCTGGCCCGTGAAGGCGTGGTATTTGACAACGCCTATACCTCTTGCCCTTTGTGCGCACCTGCCCGGGCTTCTCTGATGACGGGGCGTATTCCCTCGAAGATGGAGATGTTCAACAACGCCTGCGATTACCGCAGCAGCGAGATTACCTTCGCTCACCTTACCGCTCTGGCAGGATACGACTCCGTCCTGATCGGCCGGATGCACTTTAATGGGATGGATTTCCATCATGGTTTTACCCGGCGTGTGGGCCAGGATATCACCGGCAGCTATTGGGGATACTCTGCTCAGATTCGGCCTGACCTGGGAGATTTTGCCCGGGGGATGAATCAAAAGGGGTGCCTGGAGTTGATTGGAAGCGGAGACACTCCGATCCGGGAATACGACCGGAAAGTAGTGGCCGATGCGTTGGGCTACCTCTCCCGGGACTACGAGCGGCCTCAGATGGTGGTGGTGGGGACCTACGGACCCCATTTCCCCTATGTGGCGGACGCTGAACGCATGGAGCATTACCGGGACGCGCTGCGGAAAGCGTATCGGGAAGAGCGGGCGTCTTTTCCGGTAGAAACGCTAAACAGGAAAATCCAATATGCGGACGCCGGCGATGTGATCGAACTTCGTGCCGCCTACTACGCCCTTGTGGAGGAGATGGACGAGCAACTTGGGCAGATCTACACGGCTTTCCAGCGCTACCTGGAGCGGAACAGACGGCGGGGCATTTTCGTGTATCTCTCAGATCACGGCGATCAGATTGGTTATAAACAACTGTATGGGAAGCAGACATTTTTTGAGCGCTCAGCCAAAATCCCGTTGGTTTTCGCCGGGTGTGGTCTGACTCCCGGTCGCATCCACGAATCTGTAAGCATTTTGGATCTTGCGCCGACCCTCTGTCGGCTGACTGGCGCTCCCGATTTTCCAGACGCGGATGGATCATCTCTGCTGCCGCTTTTGCAGGGAGTGCGGCAGCCGGGCCGATATGCGGTGAGTGAGTTTTACGACGTTTTGGATCAGCAGTGCTGCGTTGGCCGCATGATCCATCAGAATGGGAAAAAATTGATCTGCTATGGAGAGACGACGGAGCATGATATGCTCTTTGACACCGACCGGGACCCGGATGAACTGGAAAATCTGGCTGGCAGCAGCCCGGAGTTGTGCCATCATCTGCGGGAACTGCTGATGGGAAGCGGCGTCGCCCCTGACCGGCAGCAGGCCATGTGGGCCTGCCTGGACCGGCACCGTCTCCTGACCCAGTTGGGGAAGCAGCATCCGGAGTGGAATCCGTTTACATATACCGCTTCGCAGGCGGTCCGAAAGGCAGACCGGGCGTGTAAACGACCAAAACGGAGCTGAAATTGGATGTAAAAGGCCGTACCAAACAAAAGGAGGAAGTCATAATGAAGAAAAGAATGCTCGCAATGACCTTGGCGCTGTGCTGCATCATTGGGATGTGCGCCTGTAAACCGGAATCCGGTTCCCCGTCGGCAAACCCGTCCCAGCCCGTCGGCACCAGCAAGGAACCGGTCTCCGAGGTCAAATATCCCTCGGGCAATACCCTGAACCTGATTATCCCCGTGAAGGCCGGCGGCAATATGGACGTGCTGGGCCGCGCCGTTGCCGACTACCTGGGCGACGCGATGGGAGTCAACGTGGTGGTAGAAAATAAGGCTGGCTCCGGCGGCGTGGTGGCCGCGACCCAGTATCTGGCCGAGAAGCCCAACACCGACACGATTATTTTTATGCCTGCCAATATCTTCACCGTTTCCCCGCTGTACAACGATTTGGAGTATACCCTGGACGACTATACTCCTATCGCCGCCTACAACTCCGAGGCCAACGGCGTCTTTGCTTTGGCCGGCGGCCCTATTCAGAGTTTTGAAGATCTGAAGAACTGGGACGCCAGCGAAACTCTGCTCTTTGGCAGCGGCGGCCAAGGCGTGGCCAACTACCTCATGCAGGCCGCTCTTTACAAGGATCTGGGCTTGAAGGCCGAGACCATCCCCCATGACTCCGCCGCCGAGGGTCTGGTCAATGTGATTGCCGGCACGACCAACGTGACGCTGGCTTCCATGACCCTGGCTGAGCAATATGTGAAGGACGGCTCCCTGATTCCCCTGTTCACGTATGAGAAGGAAGAGTATACCTACGCCGACGGCACCAAGGTTCCCCCCCTCAAGCAGTTGACCGGCAAGGATTATGATATCCCCAGCCTGCAGTTCTTTGCCATTCGGGCTGGCACTGACGAGGCCGTTGTGAAGTATCTGTATGACAAACTCCAGGAGGTTTTTGCTAATCCTGATTTTCAGGCCGACTATCAGTCCAAGGGCGGCAATCTGGCCAACCTGACTGGACTGGCCGCTACCCCCAGCGCCGATGTGGCCGCCATGATTGCCAACAACGTGGCAATTGCCAAGGAACTGTATGAAAAAACCGCCGGTTAAAGCCAACCGGGCATAGTGGCATCACCGGCCCCGGTGTCTCCCGCGTCATTGCGCACAGACGCCGGGGCCGAGTTTTAAGGAGGGCGCGTATGAAGTTAAAAATACCGACAAACCTGTGCGCCGGGATTTTCAGTATAGTCCTGGCTGTGGCCATTTGGCTTGCCATTCCCTATCAAATCGGGTCCGCCGGCAACAGCGTGGCCACAGATCCCAGACTTTTCCCCCAGATTTTCTGTGTGCTGATCAGCATCGTCGGAGTTGTCTTGGTTGTGAACAGCACGGTGTTCCACCGGGAGGATTACAAAACGGTGGATGTGAAGCTTCAGGGGATGAAACTGATTTATTATGTCCTTCTCGCCGCCTACGTGGTGTGCATGGGCAAGTTCGGCTTCCTGATCCCCTCCGTGGTGTTTGCCGTGGTCACGCTGCTGTTTTACCGGTGCCGGAAACCCCTGTACTACGCGGTTGCCGTTTGCTTCGCCGTGGCGCTCTATCTGGTGTTCACCCACGTGCTGGGTGTGCATTTCCCGTGATGTGAGGGAGGTAATGATATGGAAAACTTTTTGGTCGGACTGCAAAATGTTTTTACCGTAAGCAACCTGGCGGCCATGCTCATCGGAATGGCAATCGGCATTATCTTCGGCGCCGTTCCCGGGCTGAACGCCAACATCGGCATCGTCCTGTGTCTGCCCTTTACCTATGGGATGGAGCCGATTCCCGCTATGCTGCTGCTTTTGAGCGTTTTCTGCGGCGCCAGCTTCGGAGGCTCCATCAGCGCCATCCTCATCGGAACGCCCGGCACCAATAACGCCGCCATGACGGTGCTGGATGGCTATCCGATGAGCCAGAGGGGCCGACCCTTCCAAGCCATTATCACCGCGATGGTGGCATCCACGGTGGGCGGTGTGATCAGCGCTCTGGTGCTTTTGGTCGCCGCCCCCTTCGTGTCCGTTGTCACCATCAAATTTGCCCCGCCGGAGTTGTTCGCCGTATCGGTGTTTGGCCTGTCCGTCATCGCTGCGATCAGCGGCAAGAGCTTTTGGAAAGGGCTGCTCAGCGGCAGCTTGGGCATCCTGGTATCCCTGATCGGGCTGGACACCATGACAGGAAAATCCCGCTTTATTTTTGGCAATTACAATTTGATGGGCGGGTTGAGCCTGGCGTCGGTGCTGATGGGTATGTTCGCCGTCTTTGTCATTCTGGAAAAGGTGGAGGAAATCCTCCAAAACAATGACGCCAAAAACGCCGCCTCCCTCAACCGCACAAAGGAGGACCGGTTCACTGGAAAGGATTTGATCAAGTGCCTGCCGGTGATGCTGCAGTCATCCGCCATTGGTGTGGTCATCGGGGCCATTCCCGGCGTGGGCGGCGGCGTGGCCTCGGTGATTGCCTACGACTCCGCCAAGCGCATCAGCAAAGAGCCGGAAAAGTTTGGCGAGGGGGCGATTGAGGGCGTGGCGGCCCCCGAGGCGGCCAACAACGCTGTGACCGGCGCGGCGCTGATCCCCACCCTGACCTTGGGCGTCCCTGGCGCACCCGCCGCGGCCACCCTGATGGCGGCCTTTATGATCCACGGCCTGACCCCGGGCCCGCTGCTGTTCAAAGAGGATGGTCCCACCGTCTATTCCATCCTCATTGGGCTTGTCATTGCCAACATTCTCATGTTTGTGGTTGGCCGTGTGCTGTGCATGGGCTGCGTCCATATCACCAAAGTGCCGCTGTCCATTCTGGTTCCCGCGCTGGCAATGACCTGCATTGCCGGCTCCTACGCTGACGCCAACAGTATGACGAATGTATACATCCTGCTGTTGTTCGGTTTGGTGGCCTATGTATTCTCGCTGATGAAAATTCCCGCCATCCCCCTGATTCTGGGCTATATCCTGGGCCCGCTGGCCGAGTCCAACCTGCGCAAATCCCTGGTGATGTCCAGCGGTAGCTTCCAGATTTTCCTGCAGCGGCCCATCTGCCTGTTCTTTATTGTGCTGACGGTGATTTTTGTCGTCTGCCTGAAATTCGACGTGAAGGCATTGTTCCGCAAGCTGACCAAAAAGCCGACCACCGGCGCGTGAGGAGGAAATGATTCTATGGCCACCAACATTCTGCTTTTGCTGGCGGATGACATGAATTACAACACGATCAATTGCTTTGGCTGCCCGGTGGACGACATCTCTCCTAACCTGGACAAACTGGCCAGCCAAGGCATTTGCTTCGACAATGCCCATGTCACCATTGCCGTGTGCCAGCCCTCCCGCCAGTGCCTGCTGACCGGGCTGTACCCCCACCACAACGGCGCGCTGGGCTTCGACCCCATTCGGGAGGATGTTGCGACGCTGCCGGAAATTCTCCGTGAGCACGGTTATTACAACGGGATTCTGGGCAAGACCAAGCACTGTATGCCGGTGCACAAATTTGCCTGGGACTACTTTAACAACGTTCAGAATCCGGAAAACTGTTTCGGCCGCAGCCCCTACATCTACGGCCGCGAGGCGGCGAAATTTTTCCAGGAAGCCAAAGAGGCGGGCAAACCCTTCTTTTTCATGGCCAACTCCCATGACCCCCACCGTCCCTTTGCGGGCAGCGAAGATGAGTTGACCCGGTTTTTTGGGTTCCATACCCATGCCAGCCGCTATTACCGCCCGGAGGAGGCCTGGGTGCCGGGTTTTTTGCCCGACCTGCCTGATGTGCGCCGGGAGTTGGCCCAGTACTACTCCAGTTGCCGCCGGTGCGACGAGTCCCTGGGCGCTGTGCTGAACGCCTTGGATGAATCCGGCATGGCGCAGGATACACTGGTTATCTTCATGAGCGACAACGGCATGGCCTTCCCATTTTCCAAGGCCAACTGCTACCTCAACAGCACCAAGACCCCCTTTATTGCCCGTTGGCCGGGTCATATCCCGGCCGGGCGGTGGGATCGGGAGCACTACATCGCCGGGGTGGACTATACCGCCACCATTCTGGAGGCATTGGGGCTGTCCGATGCACTCCAAACCGACGGCAGAAGTTATCTTCCCCTCCTTCTGGGACAGGAGCAGGGCATGCGGGACACCGTATTCAGCCAGTTCAACACCACCGCCGCCAAGGGCAGCTTCCCCATGCGGTGTATAAAAAGCCGGCACTTTGGCTACATTTTCAACGCCTGGGCCGACGGCCAGACGCTGTTCAAAAACGAGGCCAAGACCGGGTTGACCTACAAAGCCATGAAAGCGGCGGGGGAGCACGATCCGGACATCGCCCAGCGGACGAATTTCTTCGACTATCGCTGCCGGGAGGAGTTCTATGACTTTGACGCCGACCCCGATGCCCTGAACAACCTGATTGACCAACCGGAGCATCAGGAACAGATTCAGGCGTTCCGGGCCGCTCTGCTGGAGTTTATGGTGCAGTCGCAGGACCCTGTGGCGCCGGAGTACAGCCATTTCCTTGAGAACCGATCTTAGCCGCCTGCCCACAGGAAAGGACGTGATAAGCATGAACATTCTTTACCTGCACACCCACGACACCGGACGGTATATCCAGCCCTATGGCTGCGGCCTGCCTACTCCTCATCTCCAGCAGCTTGCCCAGGAGGGCACACTGTTCCGTCAGGCTTACTGCACCGGCCCCACCTGCTCCCCCAGCCGGGCGGGACTGCTCACCGGTACCATGCCGCACACCAATGGTATGTGGGGACTGGCCCACCGGGGATTCGCGCTCTTTCATCCGGAGACACATATGGCTGCCTGGTTCGCGGCCCATGGCTACGAGAGCGTCCTGTGCGGCATTCAGCATGAGGCGGAGGATCCGCTCACGCTGGGCTATCAGATGATATTGGGAGACGCCGACTACTCTATGGGCAAGTGCAAGCGGGATTGGGAGTCCTTCGATTTGGGTAATGCCCGGGCCGCCGCGGATTATCTGGGCCAGAAACACACCGCCCCCTTCTTCCTGTCCATGGGCCTTTTCAATACGCACCGGGTATTTCCGGAGGTGACGGACCCCAATGCGGCAAACTATGTGGCCACTCCGCCCCAGATCTGTGATACGCCGGAAAACCGCATGGATATGGCGGGGTTTATTCAAAGCCTGCAAACCGCTGACCAGGCGGCGGGGATCGTGCTGGACGCCCTCAAACAGAGCGGCCGGGACCGGGATACCATCGTGATTTTCACCACCGACCACGGCCTGGCCTTCCCAGATATGAAATGCACCCTCTATGACTCCGGTATCGGGATCAGCCTGATCGTGAAGTACCCCGGCAACCCCATGGCAGGCAGTGTGTCCGACGCATTGGTGTCCCATCTGGATCTGTACCCCACTTTGTGTGAGATGGCCGGAGTTCCCAAGCCCGAAGGTTTGCAGGGCGTGTCCCTGTGCCCGCTGTTGGAAAAACGTACCGAGGCAGTGCGCCGGAGCATTTTTGCGGAGGTAAACTTCCATGTGGCCTATGAGCCCATGCGCTGCATCCGCACGGCGCGGTACAAATACATCCGCCGCTACAGTGCCTATGAGCGGCCTGTGCCCTGTAACTGTGACGATTCCCCGGATAAGTCCCTACGCCTGGAGGCGGGCTTCTACCGTCATGCGCAGCCCCGGCGGCTGTTGTTCGACCTGGTCTGCGATCCTCTGGAGCGGGTCAACCGAATTGACGATCCGGACTATAGCCAGGTTGCCAGCCAGATGGAGTTGGAATTGGAACAGTGGCTGGAGCAAAGCGGTGATCCCATCCGGAGAGGGATTATGTTCCCACCGGAGACGGCGCTGGTAAACTATCCCGACAGCCTTTCACCGGCAGAGAAGGTGTTCCTCAAGGATTTTCATCAACTCGTCTGATGTGTATCGAAAAGGAGGATGCCTATGGAGTATACCATCCAAAATGGATTCATGGCTTTGGCAGCCGATACCCATGGGGCGCAGCTTTGTGATCTTCACAGCTTGAGGCATCCGGAGCGCCATTTGCTGTGGACCGGGCAGGCGGATATCTGGCCTTGGCACGCCCCGGTCTGCTTTCCCTGGTGCGGCAAACTCAAGGGAGGCCTGTTCCAGGACCGAGGCATTCAATACCCCGCCCCTCAGCACGGTTTTGTGCGCGAACAGGAGCACCGGCTGGTCTGCCAGGGAGAGGACTTCCTGGAATTTTGCCTGGATTGGCGGGGTGAGGAAACCCAATGGCCTTGGAGTTTTTCGTTCCGCACCCGTTTTTCCCTCAGCGCCGACGGAGTGAGCGTCATCTTTTCGGTCACCAATTTGGACAGCCGGCCCATGCCCGCCCAGTTGGGTTATCATCCCGGACTGTGCTGCCCGTTTTCCGATGGATTGGGACCGGAGGACTACCTGATCCGCTTTGAGCGCGGCCTTGAGGCCAGGTTGCAGAGCATCCCAATCCAGCGGGATATGTTCCAATCCCGCCGGATTGTCTACCCAAACCTGCGCTCCCATTGGGTCCAACTGGAGGAACGCGCTACGGGGCGATATCTGCGTGTAGATACGCGGGACAGCCGCTGCCTGGTGCTGTGGAGCAAGCCTGGAATACCGGGATTTATCTGCATCGAGCCGTGGTCATCCCCACCGGCTGCCGGCGGCGAACTGATTGAGGACCCTGCCTTCCAACTGATTTCACCGGGAGATACCGTTGTCTATGCGCATGGCCTCAGAGAGGGCACCGTGTTAAATTCCCGCGGTGGTGCGGCGCGATTTGCCGTCCAGGCGCAGGGAAATTAAATAGAAAGGATGAACAACATGAAGAAAAGATGTACCGCGCTGATCCTTGCAGCAATCATGCTACTGGGCCTTGCCCTGCCCGCCGCTGCGGCGCAGCCGGTCTCCAAACCGGCCCGCATCACTGTGGATCCGGGGCAGTCCCTGCGGACTATCAGCCCCCAACTGTTTGGCGTAATCCAGAATCAGGGACGCATGGGCGAAGGGGCCGCCGACCCCGAGGGTAAACCCTATCCCGGCTTTGTGGAGGCGCTTAAGACCATGGGCGCCACCGAACTGCGCTACCCCGGCGGCACCATGGGCGGCCAGATCTTTGACTGGCGGGAGGCCATCGGCCCCATCAGCCAGCGCAAGCTGACCTATGCCCGCACCAACAATCCCGGACAGATTCTGAACTATGGCGTGGATGAGATGGCCCAGATGGCCGAGGCCTGCGGAATGACGCTGGATCTGTGTATCAACTCCCATATGCTGGGGGTCAAGGAGGCGTTACAGTATCTGGCTTACACCACCATGCCGGCCAACGGCACCCCCCTCTCGCAGCTAAATCCGGAAACCGATCTTCAGTACTGGGCCAATCTGCGGGCCTCCTACGGTCATGAGAAACCCTATGCCGTGACGCGTGTCGATATCGGCAACGAAGAAGATTGGAATAACGGATGGCGGTCAGGCAGTTTTGTTTCGCTGTCTGACCGTTACGAGCCCGCGGTCAAGGTAACGCAGGACAATCAGGCCCAGGCCCTGTACGCCTTCGGCGGGATCGTCCAGTATGACAAGGTGAATACCATTACCTACCACGACCTGAGCGCCAACGCCGCCGTCAGCGACGGTACGGCCAACCAGCAGAAGCGGGCGCCCTATGTGGACATCGTGAACAACGGCACCTGCCACATCTATGTGGACGACGTGGAGTGGACCATCGTAGACAGTCTGAGCGGACGAGGAGCCGATGCGTCCGTCTGCGCAGTGAATTATGACACGGGCTACATCACCTTCGGCGATGGGGTCAACGGCGCCATTCCCGCCAAGGACAGCAAGATCACGATTACCTATCAGACCGAGCACGAGGGCTATCTGGACTACTACTACGCCATCCGTGAAAAGTTCCCCGGGGTCCACATCAGCGCCAAGATCAGCGGGGAAGAGTTCATGCAGTTGATGGGCAGTGTCCACCCCTACGACAGTATCTCTTACCATCCTCTTTCGGCGAATCAGCCTGGAAAGGACGTAGCCGACTTTACCGAGCACTATTATCAGCAGATGGCCAGCGTGACGGTGACCATGCAGCAGGAGGCAGTCCGGTTGGAGAAGTTGGCGCAATACGCCGGGGACAATACGCCGGAACTGATTCTGAGCGCCTATGGCCATGCCCAGGGAAATTTCCCCAAGGGGCAGACCGACTGGCATCTCAATCTGGCCGAGGGCATCATGTGTGCCGATGAACTGATCGCCTTTATCGACAATGGATTTGGTGTGGCCTGCAACTTCCTGCTCAACGACATGCCCTATGACCCGGACACCACCGACGCCCCCACCGCCCGGCGGTACAACGCCATGGTGTACAGCCGCTTGGGCAGCGATAAATTCATCATCGCGCCCAAAGGGTTGGCTTTCTCCATGGTCAGCGGCTTGAGCGGACAGACCCAGGTGGCCGCTGTTGTGGAAAATAACCCCACCGTCCCCTTGAATGGATATGACCCCCAGTCCGATTTTGGCAAGGCTGATTTTCCCTACTTCCCTGCGGAGAACGCCAGGACGGAGAGTTTGGATATTCTCAAGGTGCTCAGCGCAGTGGATGAGAACGGAAATCTGACACTGATCGTGGTTAACAACCATGCCGAGGAGGCCATTGAAACAGAAGTGACGCTGAAGGGCTACACCCATACCGGCGTAACAGACGTTTCTGAGTATAACGGAGAGAAATTCACCACGATCAATACTCCGGAACAGCCCAACGCGGTGAGCATCACCGCCGCGCAGAAGGATTTGGGAACCGGCGGCTTCCGCTATGTTTTCCCGGCCCACTCCATCACCAAATTTACCTTCCGCGCACAGAAGGGAACGGCCCACAACTGCCCGTCGGCGAGTTACACCGACCTGGACGGAGATGCCTGGTACCACGAGGCGGTGGACCAGGTTTTGAAGCAGAACTGGATGACCGAGACATCCAAGAATACGTTTGCCCCCTATAGTGCCATGAGTCGTGCCCAAACGGCGGAACTTTTGTGGAATATTGCCGGAAAGCCGGTGGTCAACTACGCGATGCGCTTCCAAGATGTAGATGCCGGCGGACCCAGCGCCGAGGCGATCCGATGGGCGGCTTCTGAGCAGATTGTGCAGGGATACTCCCAGGACAGCTTTGGCCCTGACGATCTGGTCAGCCGCGAGCAGATGATGACCATGCTCTATCGGTTTGTTAAGAGCAGGAAAAATGTTTCCGCTCCCGCAGACGTCCCGCAATATGCAGACACCGAGGCGATCAGCGCCTGGGCGGTGACAGAGGTGTCCTGGTGTGCGGAACAGGGCGTGGTATCCCACAAAGCGGGCCAACGCTTTAATCCGACCGGGGGTGTTTCCAAGGCGGAGGCAGCCGCCTTTGCGGTAAAATTATCTCAACTTTTGTCCAGCGGATAATATGCTGTAAACGCGGCAAACGCCGGAGAGGGTTACTTCCCGCTCCGGCGTTTGTCATATCCGTATATTAAGGACAGCGCTTGGAGTGCAATACCGCTGAAAGCCGTGATCCGAAACCATCTGCTTAACTGCTGCAAATCCATTAACACCCGGCAGAGGAATCTCCCCGCCGTCTCCCTGGATGTGGACTATACCGCAGCCGATGGCCCGCCCCCGTTCACGGAGCCGTACACGCCGGACGGGGTGGATGAACTTCTTGGCCTGCCGGACGTGGTGTTTCATTCTCTCCGGCACAGCAGTATGACCTACAAGCTGAAGCTCAACCATGGCGATATCAAGGCCGCCCAGAGAGATACCGGACACGCCCAGGCTCAAATGGTCACCGAGGTTTACGCCCACATTCTGGATGAGGAGCGAAAAATCAACGCCCAGAAATTTGAGATCGCGCTTTATGCCGATCCGGATATGCGTCAGGTGGAACGGGATCTGAACCCGCCGAAGCCGGAGCCGGGGACAGATCTGCAAAAGCTGTTGACGCAGCTCCAGGAAAACCCCGAACTGGCAAGTCAGTTGAAAGCCATTTTGTACGCAAAGTAACAGGAGGGCATGAGACTGCACGGGACGGCACGAAAGTGCAAATTAGCAAAATGCCCGTTTTCATTAGCAAACAGGGGAAAAACCGTTCGATTCCTCCCGGGAATGAGCGTCGTAAGCCCTTCCGTAGCGGGGGAATGCCCCAAATCCACATCAGAACAAAATGAAAGAAAAAACGCCGAAATCATAGCGAAATCGACGTTTTGGCACCCCGAACTGGATTCGAACCAGCGGCCTTCCGCTTAGGAGTAAGACGAACGGGTTTTCAGCCCTTTTATGCGCTCCCTGTGAAAACCCGGCAAGCCCGCTTGTTTCAAGGGTTTGCCGGGTTTTGCTTGTTGATTAGACAATTATGCTTTTAACTGATTTTGGCCACTGTTGGACGGTCTGTAGGCAGATTTGTAGGCAAACTTTGTCTTGTCTACTTACCCACCCATTTCCATTTGTTCAAGTTGGCGCCGCTGATTACGTCTGCCATAGACCACAGCAGTAACCCACACACGCAGATGATCGGTATCAATCCAGAAATACACAAGGAAGTTTTTTACAACCATTTTATGTATGCCCTGGCTGTGCCAAGGTTCTTCCTCTGTCAGAGGAATCCTGGCGGGCATAGAGGACAAGGATGCCAATTCTGCCTTGATCGTGTCAAGCCAGCGTGCCGCATTTTCCGATGAGTGAAGCGTTGCTGAGATATAGCGTACAACCTCCTGCATCTGCTGTAACGCATAAGGAGTTATCTTGACTTCATACTCCATTTTCACACACCCTGATGCAACAGATCGAACGCTTCATCTAAGGAATATCCATGCCCGGCCTTAGCCTGTGACAATCCTTCCTCCATCATAGCATTAAAGGTTGCTGTATCCATTTCATCACGGGCTATGGGGCCGCTGGGGACAGACAAAGCAAACGGGATACTTCTTGTCATAATGATCTGCTTATAGAGCATATTGATGACCGTTGAGGCAGGGACACCCAGTTTCGCCATAATTGCCTCGGCCTGTTCTTTTACGTCTGGCTCCACACGAGCCAAGACATTTGCTGTTTTCGCTGCCATCTAACACACCGCCTTTCGTTCCTATTATACCACTACGTATATCAAATAGCAATACAATTCTTCTGCTGCCTATTCTCTGCTTTCTTTGAGCAATATCCACATTTAACTCTGACCTGTGACAATCCTTTCTCAATATGCCGCTAAACATCGTATAAGCCCGCCCCCAAACGATATATCATATACAAGAAGCCCAGGGCGTGGGTGCGCCCTAGGCTTCAACTATTTTGGGGAGGCGATGAATATGGCTATGAGAAGAAAACAGGCCAACGATACCTTGATATTGGCTGCTCGTCCACCTACAGGCACAAAGTGCATACAGAAAAGGTTGTATAAAGTGTTTCTCAAAAATACGACAATTTTCGATGGATAAAAGACATTGTTTCTTCACTGGAAATATACCAAAATGATCTGCTATACTGCGGCATAGGAGGCGATATAATGACGAAAATTGACTTCGATAACATAAATGATGCTATCGTTTATGACATCTTCCAAGTTGAGGGCAACGAGGGTGAGGCCCTAAACGACATCTATTTGGAGCTCTATGAGCTGATAGGCCGGGATGCCATGCTCAAAATATATACCCATTTCCACGGTGACAAAATCGACTGCCCTATGCGTCTGTATCGCCCGGAGTTTATTGCTGATCTCGCCAAGACAGAAACAGACAGACGAGAACGGGCTAAGATCGCCAGAGCCGGAGGCTATTCCGCACGGGTTATAGAGAATTTGTTAAATAAGCGGCGTAAAGAGAATGAAGGCATGGGCGAGACGGAATAGTGCGGCTTTCGTGCCGTACTATTCCAGACGTCTTCATTCTCAGACTTGAATAGCCCTTTTCATTGCGCTAATTCTATCAAAATTTAGAAAGTGGGGTCTTTAATCATGTCCGCTATTTACAAGCACCATCCCAAACGATCCAAAAACTGTGTTTTCTGTAAATTCTGGATCGGAAGTGCCAAGATGAAATTCGTAAACTCTGCTGTGGGCTACGAATACGATGGCAGTACAAATGGCAAATGTACCAAGCGGAACGGAGCAACTACCCCGGCTTGCTATTCCTGCCCTAACTATGTGCCTGGCCAGGATGCAGAAAGGTTACTGTAAGGGGGGATATTGATGCTGCATTTGCCAACTGTACAAGATCATCTGAGGCAGTATGTTGATGCCGGGTTCCCAATTCTCTACATCTGTACTTATGAGGAAGCCAAGGCCGACCAATATATCGCCTCTGCCGCTGGCCGCAGGGAGGTCCTGGAGTGGAATGGCGCCGATGGCTTTGTCAATTTCAAGACGAAGGTCCCGATTATAGAGAAGCAGTCCCTGGAAGCTACGCTGGCCCTTCAGAAAAGCGGAAAAGAACTGAATCGCAAGCTGCTGGTCATCAAGGATGCCGACGAACAGCTCAATCCCAACGGACAGCGCAAATCAGATAAAGTAATTGCTCTGCTGAAAGAGATCGCCCGAAAGATACGGAAAGAGGATGGCGGTATTGATGCCACCGTGATTATCGTTTCATCCGTACTTCATATTCCGCAGGAGCTGGAAAAGCTGATTACCGTACTGGAGCTTGATCTGCCGGATGAAGCCGAGACCGGCCGCATTATAGACCAATTTGCGCGGGACAACGAGATCTCCGCAGGTCCCGCCGATTTCCGGGCCGAACTGGTTACGGCGTTTAAGGGCATTTCGGAATCGGAAATCAAGGACCTGCTCAGCTTGGCCGTATCCCAAGACGGGGAACTGACCAAGAAGGCCCTACAGCTTATCTTTGACCAAAAACAGCAAATGATCCTGAAAGCTGGTATTCTGGAAATGATACCGCTGAAGGAGAGCGTTGCGGACATTGGCGGTCTGGAAATCCTGAAAGACTGGCTGCAAAATAAAGCTACTGTGTTTAAGAATATGAAGGCCGCCGCAGAGTTTGGCGTTGCCATGCCCAAGGGGGTTCTAATTGCTGGCGTCCCTGGCTGCGGCAAATCCCTGAGTGCCAAAGCTGCGGGAAGACTGTTCGATGTTCCTCTGCTCCGGTTGGATATGGGTCGTCTGATGGGCAAGTATGTGGGCGAATCCGAGGAAAATATGCGTAAAGCCATCCGTCTGGCGGAGGCTATCTCCCCCTGTATCCTGTGGGTAGACGAGCTGGAAAAAGCGTTTGCCGGAATCAGCAGCGGTGGTGGTGGAAACGAGGTCATAACCCGCTTGTTCGGAACCTTCCTGACTTGGATGCAGGAGAAAAAGAGCGCCGCCTTTGTGGTTGCCACCGCCAACGACATTACCAAGCTCCCGCCCGAGCTGCTGCGGAAAGGCCGCTTTGATGAAATCTTCTATGTAGCTCTGCCGAATACCGGGGAGCGGAAGAAGATTTTTGAAATTCACCTGAACAAACGCCGAAAGCAGGATGCTCAGAACATTGACCTGAATAAGCTGGTCAGGGCTACAGTTGGCTACAGCGGCGCGGATATTGAGGGCGTGGTCAGCGAGAGTGTTGAGAACGTCTATGTGACGGGCCGTCAAGCACTTACTACGGAGGACATTCTGGACTGCATCAAGCACACACATTCTCTGTCCGAAATCATGAAAGAAGAACTGGATCGCATGGCAAAGCTGTACGAAGAACGAAAATTCAAGAAAGCGTCGAGGTAATGCGATATGGATCACACAGAACATACAGAGAACACCGCCCTGCGGGGCGTGGTAGGCGATTTCATAAGCTCCTACGCCAAGCGTGATACCACAGTATCCTTCTCCAGTTGGCTGTCCGAAAGGCTTTGTCAGGAACTGCCTGACTTGACCCCGGAGGCCAGCACAAAGCTGACGGCTGAGATCATGGCTGCTGTGGATAGCTATGACAAGACGCTGCAAAATCTGAACTCCGCCATTGACGCAGGGCAATCCAGAGAAGAATGGCTGACGGATCAGATAGTGGATGCCTATGAAGATATGCCACCGGAAGCTGCCGGAGAAGCCCTCCAGCACATGGAGGCGGAGTTGCTGGCCTCCAATATGCAGCTCATGGGCAAAATCGACCCAGCCCAAGTATCCGGTCTGTCCATCACCGAGACGGAGGCCACGGATTGGAATAAGTACAGTTTGAAAGCCAAAGCCTATGATATTGGGCAGCAGGTCAACGCATTGATGTTATCCAGTGCGGCAAATGCCTTGGATCAGTGGGCTCAGGGAGACGAGGTAGACTTCAATACCGCAATCAGCGATGGCATCCGAAGTGGTATGCGATCCTCTCCAGAAGAAGTCAAAGCTATGGTTGCGGGAGCTGTCCATGTCTCCGCAGAAAGGGGTTTGACGGATCTCTTGCCTCCTGGCACATCAATAGAGGTGATCGGTGATTTGGCCGGAGCCGCTGTCGAGGGCGCCGAGGCGCTGTGCGATGCCGCAAATGGCAACATTACGCTGACAGAGGCTATGGACCGCACCGGCCGGGCCGGTGTGGCCGCTTGCTGCCGGGTCGGAGCAAGGAGCCTGCGGAAAAAGCTAAATAATCTCCCAGGTGGACCAATTCTCACAGACCTGCTGGGCGGTCTGCTCGACCACATGGAGAGCCCCAAATTTGCAAAAAACGTATACACCACAGTCCGGGACACGGCTATTGCTACCTGGGAAGGGGTCAAAAATTCCAAAGCCGTGACCACCGTAAAGGCGGTGGGAAAAAAGCTGTGGCAATTCTTATTCGGGTAAACGATAGAAGGGAATGACAGGGATATGGCGGTGAAATTTCCGCTAAAAATGTCAGATGGGGCAATGGTCCGGACAGTCGAGGACCTGCGGGAACATTTTGACCTTGCGACCGTCCTTTCCTACTATGAGAATGGTCGGTTGATAAAGTGGCTGGAGAACGGCTACTATGACGAAGAAGCCGAAAAGGTTGCGGCTCTCGCCCCTGCTTCGGGCAGTTTGGTTGAGGGACTGTGCGATATTTTGGGCGTAGATTATTCGGCACACAAAACAGCACAAGTGGACTTGGACGATATTGCCAAAAGAAATCAGCATCTTGAACAACTTAAACAAATTACCGCTGATGATGCTATTCTTGCTGCGGTGGACCGTGTGGCCTTTTCCCAAGATGATCTGTCTGAATTGTTGAATAAAGGAATTACTGAAATCTATCTTTATGGAAAGAAATTTGTCATTCCGGAGGAATTTGAAAATAATACATATATTTGCCTGGGTGATTCTGAGATTGAATTCAACTGCGAGATAATGAGACTAAAGAAAGCTGCCGAGAGCGGCGATCTGAACGCGCAGATGAAGCTGGGCAATGGATACTTTGAGGGTACTTTTAAGAAATTTACGCAAGATCCCATTGCGGAGGCTGCAAAATGGTATCAAATGGCGGCTGAACAAGGCTGTGCAGAAGGGCAAGTAAAACTTGGGCGTTGCTATCTTTCTGGAAAAGGCGTAAAGCAAAGCTATCAACTGGCTTTTGAATGGTTCAGTAAGTCAGCAGAACAGGGAGACAGAGAAGCGCAATATGAGTTGGGACTGTGCTATCAGAATGGCCACGGTGTCAGGGTAGTCAAAAAATGGGCAGCGGAATTGTTTGCGGAAGCAGCAGAACAGGGGCACGCTGGAGCACAATATCAGCTTGGTATGTGTTATTACTATGGAAATGGCGTTCGGGAAAGTTATCGGAAAGCTGCTGAATGGCTCAAGAAAGCAGCAGAGCAGGGACATAAAGAAGCGCAAAGATACAGCAATTTGTGGTAGACATGAGAATTTAAGAGACTATCCAAGATAGGAGATTTATTATGTTAGGTGCAATTATTGGCGATGTTGTTGACTCTCGTTTTGCAGATCGACATTCTGGACAGATTTGAGGTGGAGCATGGGACTTTTCGGTAAAAGAAGCTGAAGAAAATCCCTTATGATGTAGTGTCCTACGTCTTGATTGAGGCGGAGGCAATCAAGGACGCCAACGACAAGCAGATGATCTCATCCTACTGCCTGGGGAAGCTGGAGAAGGTCAACTGGTATCTGGAGCTGATCGAAACAGGCTCCAAGAAGTACATCGTTCCGCAAAGCAAGGCCCAGTTGGAGCAGATCAGGGATCAGCTTCTGGCCGCTCATAAGACGATCATGGCGACAAAGATACCTGACCCCAAGATAAGGCCAATTATCGACATCAAATATCCAGACGGGTTTGAGGGCTGACGGTGGAGCAAGGGGGCGGCTGTAGCCGTCCCCTTTGCCGTTATTCCAAAATACCCGCCAGAAGGGAGAAAATATCGTTGAACACCAAGGATTTGGCCGATAAAATTAAACCGCCCTGTGCTAAGTGCCCGTACAAACTGGGGCTGGTACAAACCTTGATGAACCCCTGTCCCCAGTGCAAGTTGGATGGATATCAGGCATATAAGCACTTCACAAACAAGGCTCACTCAGCCAGTGGCAATACTTAATTCGTTTCGTATTGCTGAAATCAATACCTGAATTGACCAGGAGGATTAGAAAAATGAAGTTTACACTTCATCACGGCAAGCATCAAAAAAGTTCATCAGCGGTCCAAACACCGAACCAGCCGACTTACCTGACGACGGCTGCCATGCCCGTAACCAGTCCCAACATGGCCAGCGAGTTTGGGACTGTGCTGATCGTTCCCTCCCGTAACTCCGTCAACGTGGTGGACAAAGCTGGCAAATCCTCATGAGCAGTCCCATGGACCGTTCTGCTTTCAAGGACCTTGAGGAGTCTGTTGCTCTGTTGGGTCCAAACCCTAATGTGGAGACAGTTGATTGTGAAGGCATTGCGGAATCTATCATGAATCACTTCCAGCGGAATTTCTCCGGGGTCAAGAAAGATGGTTCCACGCAGGAGGACATCGTAGACCTGCTGAAAGAAATGATGATGTACGCAGTTCGGAATCATCCGATGGTGATGGCCTCCCCGGTTGCAGGACTTGAAGTAATCAGCATGATCTTCAATGACGTCTTAGAACGTATCGAGGACGCACCCGATGAGTAAAGATGCTGTATGAGCAAAATACATATGGCCTCTCATGAGCGCATTTTGAAAGCGCTGGCAGAAGAATCCCGTTGGCTGACCTTCGATGAGCTCTATCACAGGGTACGGCCCAACTATAATTGGATAGAATTTGCCGAACTGTTAGAAACACTTGTGGAGCAAGGGAGCGTACAGTACGTTCTGCCTCACGGTGCCGATACTGGATATTACAGATGGCTTGGGGAGGATGCGGGCAAGGCGAAAAGCGGTCCTATTTCCTAAATGCTGTGCGCCAAATGTCGCATCACGCTCCGTTTCAGCGATATATTCTACTGGTGACATCAAAGGAAACGGAGTGATTTGTATTGTCCAAGAAAAAGGTGCTCAAAACGATCCTGCTGGTGCTCTCTGTACTGCTGACAACAGTACAAAGTCTGGAGGGGAAGGAGAAATCCATCCCCTCCGAGTTCGGTGACGAAATTGAATAAGCGCCAGCGATAGAGGGCTTCCCGTGCGGGAAGTCCTCTATTTGTCTATCCAAAAACCAATCAAAGTCTATTTAGGAGGAAAAAAGGTATGCCCGCAAATGTTGAAACCATGTTCTACGTCCGTGAAAAGCCCTGGCATGGCCTGGGCACGAGAATCGAGGAGGCCCCCACTTCCGCTGACGCTCTGGTGTTCGCTGGCCTGGATTGGGATGTCATCCAGAAGAACGTCTACACCGAGAACGGCTCCCTGATTCCTGGCTATCGGGTCAACCTGCGCAGCACCGACAGCGCCGCCCTGGGTATCGTTTCCGACAGGTACAAGGTGGTGCAGAACAGCGACGCTTTCCAGTTCACCGATGATTTGCTGGGTGCTGGCGTGACCTACGAGACTGCCGGGGCCTTGCAGGGTGGCCGTAAGGTTTGGATGCTGGCCCGGATGCCCCACCGCTACATTATCGCCGGGGACGAGATCGCTCCCTATCTGGTGGTGATGAACTCCCACGATGGCAGCTCCGGTATCAAGGTTGCCATGACCCCCATCCGGGTTGTCTGCCAGAACACCCTTAATCTGGCTCTCAACAGCGCAAAGCGTATCTGGACGACCAAGCACACCGAGAACGTCATGTTCCGTGTCCACGAGGCCGAGGAAACCCTTGGGCTGGCCGAGAAGTACATGGGCGAGCTGGGCCGTGGCATTGATGCCCTGTCCAAAATCAAGCTCACCGATAAAAAGGTCATGGAGTTTATGTCCGAGTTCTTCCCCGTCACCGCCGACCTGCCCGATGTCCAGCGCAAGAACAACCTCCGTCTGTTGGAGGACATGAAGCGGCGGTATTGGGAGGCCCCCGACCTGTCCCATGTGGGCAAGAACGGCTACCGCTTTGTCAACGCAGTCAGCGACTTTGCCACCCATGCCAACCCCATCCGCAGGACGAAAAACTACGATGAAAACCTGTTCCTGCGCACCGTGGAGGGCAACCCCATGATCGACAAGGCGTACAAGCTGGCACTGGCGGCGGCGTAATGTTCTATGGCGAATAGGGAGCGCATGGCTATATGGCTGTGCGCTCCTTATCCTATTCTAATGAAAGTGAGATGATCGTAATGCCTGCAAAAGTATTGGTATCCACCGAAGGTATGCCCTACGCCGACTGGCTGGAGCTGCGCCGGCAGGGCATCGGCGGCTCGGACGCATCCGTGGTCTGCGGTATCAGCCGCTATAAGTCCCCGGTGGAGCTGTGGCTAGATAAGACGGGCCAGCTCCCGCCCCAGGAGGCCGGAGAAGCTGCCTATTGGGGGACGCAGTTGGAACCTTTCGTCCGGGCCGAGTTTTCCAAGCGCACCGGGATCGAGGTCTGCCCGGTGAAGCAGCTTCTCCAGAGCGAGGAGCATCCCTTCATGCTGGCAAATCTGGACGGGGTCTGCGAAGTCCCGGATGTTGGTCCCTGCGTGTTCGAGGCCAAGACCGCCTCCGCTTACAAGGCTGGCGAGTGGGAGAACACCATCCCGGACGAGTATATGTGCCAAATCCAGCATTACATGGCCGTGACTGGGTACAAGGGGGCCTATATCGCCGTGCTGATTGGCGGCAACACTTTCCGTTGGAAGTTCATGGAACGGGACGAGGAATTGATCTCCATGCTCATTGAGCTGGAAACCGCTTTCTGGAACCATGTGCAGGAGGGCACACCTCCGCCGCTGGACGGCTCCGATGCTTCCGCCAAGTTCCTGGCCGAGCGTTTCCCTGTCAGCAAGCCCACATCTCAAATCACTCTGCCCGACAACGCCGCCGACCTGCTGGCCCAGTACGATGAAGCCTGTGAGGAATTGGAGAGCGTCACTGAACGGAAACAGAAGGCAGAAAACCTTCTGAAAGAGATGATGGGCGACAATGAGGTGGGCACCGCCGGGGGTCGTGTCGTGACCTGGAAAAGCGTGTCTCAGGAGCGGCTTGACAGCAAGACCTTGAAGGCCGAGCATCCGGCTCTCTGCAAGAAGTACACCAGCAAAACATCCTACCGCCGCTTTACTATCAAGGCGGCGAGTTAAATTTGGGAGGTTCCTCATGGACAACACGAAACTCAAAGGCCGCATGAGCGGCAAGGTACAGGAGTTGCAACAACCTAGAGAAGCGGCCACTGCTCCCGACACCTCTCTGGCCCCGGTGGATTCCACCTATCTGGCCCTGACGAACAACGCCCTGGACATCATCCGGGCCAACCTGAAGAGCCAGCCGTTGACGCTGGATCTCTTTGACATCGTGAAGTCGCCCTCCGGCGGCTCCACGGTGTTCGAGGTTCCGGGGTTGGCGGGGAACGAGGCCGCCATGGAGCTGACGGGCATCGTCCTGGACTATACCACGCCGAGGGCCTATTGGGATACGCCCGATCCGGTGGAGGGTACGCCGCCCGTTTGCATGAGCCAGAACAGCATCATTTCCCACGATGGGAAGTCCTGTGCCCTGTGTCCCTACAACGATTTCGGCTCCAAGGACGGGGAGAGCAACGCCAAGGCGTGTAAGGAATCGGTTCTGCTGTTCCTGCTGCGGCCCAACAGCATCATCCCTTTGCTGGTGCGTGTCCCTGTGACCAGCAAGCCCCGGTTCCTCAAATACTCCACCCGTCTGCTGAGTACCCTGACGCCGGTTTCCAGCGTGGTCACGAAGATCACCTTGGATAAGGCCACCAGCAAGCAGGGCAAGCCCTACGCTCTGTTCAACTTCCAGACGGTCAGCACTCTCAGCCCGGAGGAAGCGAATCAGGCGAAAGCGTTCGGCCAGCAGTTCATGGAGATCGTGAACGCCGCCCAGTTGATGCCGGAGCTGGCCGAGGCCAGCTAAGATAAAATACGCTATGATGGCCCGGTGTCCCTGCCTTGCGGCGGGGATGCCGGGTCATTTACTTTTGGAGGAATGTCTATGAACTATAGCGAAGTAAAACAGATCTTCCAGAAACTGAAACGTGCTGCGCCGAGGGAAAATCTGACAGCACACATCATCTTCATGGAGGACAGTTTTGATACGCAATATTCGTTGTTGAGCCGCACCTACTGTGTCAGCAGCGACAATAAAGGGTTCCGTCCCCATATGTTCAGCAATTCCATCTTCGCCTACTGTCTGGACAAGACTTCCGATCAGGGTGTTCGGCTGGATTGGTACATGGCTGAGGAAGGCAACGCTGACGGGTGGAAGGTCGAGGACTGTTACATCTTGGAGCAGATGCGGGATGTAGCTGCTATCCCCCATTTGACCCGGACGGAGCAGGAGGATGGAACTGTCTGCTATTTCTTCGGTGATACCTGTATCCGGGTTCGTGAATCCTGCGAGGATGGGAAACTCCACTTGGAGCCTGTGACCGGAGATCAGACAGCTTGCGGTGAGTGGGTGGAACTGCCCATTGACCGGGTACACGGCTACTGCACCTTACTGGAGCGGTATCTCAACAAGGAGGTGTGATAATGCGCATTTTGGTAGTTGAGCCAGAACACAGGCCGGAGGTACGGGAAATCGACGGTTCCTTGGAGGCTATGCAGAACATCGTAGGCGGATTGATTCAACCCATCTACCTCGATGATTCTGTGGCTCTGATCTGCAACGACGAGGGCAAGCTGATGAACCTGACGGCGAACCGTGGGCTGAGGGACAGCGACGGTCAGATATACGACATTGTGTTCGGCACGTTCTTCCTGTGCGGCGCCCCGTCGGACTGTAACCACTTTACCAGCCTGACCCCGGAACAGATCGAACGGTATCGGAAACGGTTCTACACCCCGGAGATGTTTTGGGGCATGGATGGCCGTATCGTCTGTCTGCCGCTGGAGGTCGATTAAATAAGCCTGTCTTTGAGGGAACCCCTGTAACTCTTGGGATTCCCTCTCATTTTATCAATGAATGGAGTTGACGAGTAATGAGGGCCTTACGTCCGATGACAAACGAGGAACGGGAGTTTGCGGAACAACGCCACGGCCTGGTGATCGACTTCCTCCGTTGTAAACGCCTCCCGATGAACGAGTTCTACGATGTTGTGATCTTCGGCTACCTTTCCGCTGTGCAGCAGTATTTTCGTAACCCTCCGGCTGGCGTAGAGTTCAAAGCGATGGCGTTTCGTGCTATGAAAGACGCCGTTCTCCGGGATGGTGAGTACCATGCCCGTGCCAAACGCTGCGGCTACACCGTAAGCCTGGATACCGAGGGACGCCACAGTACCATCCCTGACCAAAAGCAGGACGTTGAACGGCAGGCCGAGCGCAGGGCCCTTCTGGAACAGGCGGCAACGGTAGCCACACCACGGGAGAGCAAGATCATCAATCTGCTGATTGACGGCTTCGCGCTCCATGAGGCCGCACGGTTCCTGAAGATACCGAGGGCTACCGCTGTGAGCTGCATGGATGACTTCTGCTGTCGGGCCAGAGCCGCCATCGGCTGAATTGGAAGGGCTGAGCGAGATCAGTGTGCGGGGATTGTTCCAGCGTTTTCCGATTGACTGCAAAAGAGAACGAAAGCTTTCGTAGCGTTTATCCCTATGCGATGCAGGAAACCGAAAAATGCTGGAACAATCCCCGCGCGATGGTCGAGCCAGCCCTTCCCGAAAATTTTACAGGGGGTTCAGATCATGAGGGTAAAAGCGTACATTCACAGTCTGAAAGACCATAAACACAATCGTCATGTGTTGGGCGAGGCTGAGATCATTAAGCAGATCGGCGACAATCTCTATCTGGCCGAGGTCAACGGTATTCGGTGTACGGCCATCTTCAACTTCTTCACAGGGGCCTACTATGTGGACGATGTGTATGGCATCCAGGAGGTCACTCATGCGTAGGCTGACGGACGGGGATCTGGCTGACATCAGGGGCCAGACGATTCAAGGCTATCGTGTTGTAGCGGCGAAAATCAGGCAAGCGTCGTTCGTTGACAGTGACCATTACGGCGTTATGTTGGGCAAAAATACCAGGGAAGAATATGTGACTTGGGAATTTTACCTGAAAGACGACGAATCGGTGTCGGTCTACCGGGGCCACTACGTGACGGACCGAGAGGAGGCCATCCGGGATTATCACGCCCGAGGTGTGGAGGGTCCTCAAAAGTTCCATGTGACAGTCACGGAGACATTTCAGACAACCATCGAAATCGCGGCGGACAGCAAACAGAAAGCCGAGCAGATCGTGTCTACCGACTGGAGAAAACGGGAGTTCGTCCTTGGGGCGGAGTGCTTTGCCGGGGTGGAGTTCGAGGTCGTACCCACGGCAGAACATCTTTAACTTGGAAACCATCAAAATTGAACTGTGGAGGACCTTTCGGGGAGAATTTACATTGGAAAATAGAAAGGAAACAATCACCATGGAACACAAAAACAGCGTAATCTACAGCCCCTTCTACGGCTGCACCATCGTTGCCACGGGCAAGCTGGAGCACTTCACCCGTGACGGCATCAACAGCAAGATCGCCAGCCTCGGGGCCACCGCTGGCAGCTCCGTGACCCGCAAGACCAGCTACGTTATCTGCGGGGAGAAGCCCGGCAGCAAGCTCACCAAGGCCCAGGAGTTGGGCATCCCTGTTCTGACCGAGCAGGAATTTCTTTCTATGATCCCTGCCTGAAATCGGAAAGAGGCGATAATATGCAGCGTTTTAACATCAACTGGACGGCAAAGGCCCTGGTGAATCAGATGGAAAAGGGTAAGGTCAACTATGACAACGCCGTGCAGCGCAGCCTTGTTTGGGATGAGGACAAAAAATCCCTTCTGATCCACAGCATGATCTACGGCTATGCGATCCCCGCCATGTATTTTACCCGTGACGAGAACGGCATCTATGACAGCCTGGATGGAAAGCAGCGGTCAAACACCATCAGCGAGTTTCTCCACGATGAATTTGCGTTGTCCGCCGACACCCCTGCCGTTATGGATGAAAACGGGGGCATGGAGGACATCAGCGGGATGTATTTCTCCCAGTTGCCGGAGTGGGTGCAGGACAAAATCAAGGACTATAACCTGACCATCTACTACTATGAGGATATGACGGAGCAGGAGGTCCGAGAGTTCTTCCGCAGACTGAACAACGGCAAGCCTTTGAGCGCCATTGAGTTGACCCGTGCCAATGTTCCCAGCTTGGCGATTTTCCAGCAGCTTGCCAAACACAGGGCAATTCAGTTCGTAGTTTCGGAGGCTGGCAGAAAGCGGTTCACTGATGAAATGATCGCCATGCAGCTCTACCAGCTTACCACAGAGGAATCCCCCGACTTCTCCACCAAGCCCTTCCGGGAGTGGGCCAGCAAGGTTGAGGTTGACAGCGAAGTGCTGGACACGATCAGCTTCGGGCTTGATGCTTATTCGGTGTTCGCCAAGAGCCTGATTGATGTCAACAACAAGGTTCTCCGTACTGTCAAGGGCAGAACACACTTCATCAGTTGTGCCTATTACTGCTGTCTGGCGGTTGAGCGTGGTGTGTCAACGCCATTTCAAAATGTCGATTTTCGCCGAAATGGGATGTCGTTTTTTACAGGGCAGCATACAGGTGTTATACAGCCTTATACACCACATCACTTGCCGGTTTGAAGCCCGTCAAGCCCTGATTTATCAGCTTGCTTCAGGCTTGATGGGCGAAAACGGCAAGTATAATTATTCAAAGGCTGTACACCTTTACCCGCCATTTTTCGACATTTTCTGTTCGCCGAAAAACTACAAAACCGCATCGGCGCTGACATGGTGTGAGCCAGGATGAAATCAACCGCACCCTGACTGAGTTCTTCAGCGGGCGTCCCTCCATATCGCCAGAGTACAATCACACGGTATCCGCTGGCAGCGCAAAGCCTGCTTCGGTGCAGACACGGCGGGATGTTATGCGGTCTTTGCTTCCAGAAGCCGATGAGGTGGAGGAACCTGACCAGGAAAAAGTTGATTTTGATGAAGGAGAAGGTGGCGATAACTCCACGGCTCCGTCCAGCACGGGTAACGATTATAGTCCTGCCCATCCTTGGGATGCGCCCGGAATGAGCACGTCTGATTTCATTTAGGCCGTACCGTTAGGGTACACCCAAATGGTACGGTAGAAAAGTGTCCCATTAGAGTTGGTTTCCGAGTTTTGGCACGTTCCAGACCGGAAGCCGACCCTAATGGGACCATTTGTTGATTTATCCTTTTATGAAGGAGGGCCGAACATGAAGATCGGCTATATCCGGGTCAGCACACAGGAGCAGAACACGATTCGGCAGGAAGTCCTGATGGAATCCTTGGGTGTGGATGAGGTCTACATTGACCGCATGAGCGGCAAGAACACCAACCGGCCAGAGCTGCAACGAATGATGGAGTATGTGCGCCGAGGCGATACCGTGATCGTGGAGAGCATCAGCCGGTTCGCCAGGAACACCCGTGACCTGCTGGAACTGGTAGAGCGGCTGACTGCCAAGGGGGTTGAGTTCGTCAGCAAGAAGGAGGCCATCGACACCACCACGCCCACAGGGAAATTCATGCTGACCATCTTCGGAGCTGTGGCAGAGCTGGAGCGGGAGTACATCCTGCAACGTCAGCGGGAAGGAATTGCCATTGCCAAGGAGCAGGGGAAGTACACCGGACGGAAAGCCAAACAGCCACCTGACTTTGATCGTGTGATCGACCAGTGGCGCAGAGGTGAAATCACGGCGGTTGAGGCCATGCGGACCCTGCACATGAGCAAGACTAACTTTTATCGGAGAGTGAAACAGGGTGCAGACACCTAAAATCAGCTTAAAATTCATTTCTGTAATATCGAAAACACTAAATTAACGGCATCTAAGGAAACAGTGCTCTATCACCGGAAATATCGTAGAAAGTGTGCAAGAGATTGGGTATGTGGGAAATACCCCACTCTCTTGGAATGGTTACGGGGTTGATACCGATGTCGGCCAAGTCTTTTTGGCTCCGTTTAATGGCCTCCAAGACGCTACCTTGGGGTTTTACCTTCGCCATCGCCAGACTACGGCATCGGTTTACCTCGTATAGAGTATCAAGTAGCCGCTTTTCCTTCTGACTGTTGAAGTGCTGTGCTTTTACAATTCTCCGTGCCACAGGCAAGCTAAACCAATCGCCGCCGCCAATCGTCGATTTGTAATAATCGTTGATTTGTTTAAGACAGTTCGGGTAGCCGAGCAGATCGAAATACTTATTGAGGGCAAAATCACACCCTCCCGTTTGCCTGGAAAGCGCATACACCTTGGGGTACTTGCATTGAACCTCAAATCGGATAACGTCCTGTGCGGCCCGTGACGCTTCCAAGAGGGCTTCTTTCATATCGCCCTTCGCTTTTTCTGCTCGTTGTTGAAGCTCCACGGCCTTACGGTAGCAGTTAATGTTGACTGAGCCGCATTTGAGGTAAAAGCTGTCCGGGTCACTTTTCATCCGGTGTGCAGTTTCATCGTAGAACATCCACATCTTGTATCCTGATGGAATATCTGCCCGCTTAATTAACTCTATGACCTGTTCAGGCGTGCATCCAGGTGCAATCTCGCTTAAATCGAAATTGACACAATAATCGACTCGCTTGAATTTGTAGCACTCAAACGTACCTAGCAGTGGTGATATTCTTCTTGAAATGCGATTGAAGTTGGCTATGGCAACATCCATATTGACGCAATTCGCTGCGGTGATGTAGTCATGAACGTCACCGAGAATTTTCGGATTGACTTTGGCTTCGAGGGTATATTCGCTGTATTCATCGTCCTGACTATCACAACGGATCGTCCAACGGATTCCATGGTCTTTTCGATCTGAATGCAAGACGCTGATGATGGGCGGGAGAATAAGCCTCGTCCCCTTATACTTGGGCTTGTACTCCGGGTACTCCTTTTTTCCTCCCGTCAAGGATTTGACCATGTGCATCTCTATCAGCCCCGTGTGTTCCTGATACCTCACAAAGTGCTCGATTAAACGTTCCGCTTCTGTGCGGGTCAATGATCGAAACAGGGTCATGGTGTGGAATCCTAATGATGATTTCATAAATACCTACTCCTTTGCGAATGTGTATCCCTCCATCAGATCATCTTCCCTAATACGCACTTTCTGTCTATGTGTGTCTATGTCAGTATATTGGTCTATGTGTCGTAATGGATGTTATAGATGTAAGGGATTATCACCTTGTAGGTATATCAGAAACTATATATACAATCATACTATATTAGGAAACCAGCGGAGCACAAGAGAAGGGCTGTCCCGCACGGGACAGCCCTTCCTTTTCTCATTACTATTTTCCCGTCAACGTTTGGTATCGCTTCATCAGCTCGGCCACATATTTGCTCTCGGCCATACCGCCAACCTCGGCCCCATACACGCCATCATCCACAGTTTGGCCTTTGTGCTGGTGAGTCCTATGCGGCTCAGGAGGGCATAACGACTTCGTCGAAGAGGCTGACTAAGTTGGCATCCACATAAAGGGTGCTGACATCAGAAATGGTGCGGCACTATGACCCTAACCATAAGTTTCTACGAATCATTGCCCCCAAAAAGCAGGGTATGGTCGGTATGCTGGTATAAATACCATGGTACAAGTAGCTATGCCAGTAGACAGAGGCTTAACCTTATTCAACTTCTGGTGATACTTCCTCAGAAGGCTCTGGGGATAAACTTATTGCGGATAATTCATTGTAAACATTTGTAAGCCTTTGGCGGACGTCAAGTGCTTTAGCATCGGGGAAAATCGGCCATTCCGTTGTTTGATTCGCCATTGACCGCGTCATTGCCCTTAAACATTCGGCAAACTCATGCAACAGCTTTGAATAATCTTTCATCTTGGCACGCATCATTTCCTTTGTGCGAGGATCTATGCGCTCTATACGCCTATACATATTGGGGAACAAAGTTTCTGCATCCCCATACAGAAACATAATATCTATTGGATCTATTGGAGAACTGCGAAAATTTTCGTCGCTCTGCATCAGACAAAGTCTCATCTCGGCGATTCTTTTAACCTCAGTCCAGAGGTGCATCTCCTCCTCTCGTCTTATCTTCACCGTCTGCATATCATCATTCAATTCCACCCATACCCGACTATCATCAGCCACCTTCTCAATGAAGTCATCTGTAATCTCTTTAGTGTATAAGAGGCCATCCTCATTATCTGTATAGGTTGTATACAAAAGAACCCTTGTAAGGAAATCAGGGACATCAAGTGTACTTTGCAACAGTAACTCATCTTTATGCATTCCAAAGCACTTTCTAAAAATCTCTATATTCTCAGATTCAAGAGTCATATCTTCATAGATGATATAAAGAATTGCCAAAACAGCTTTCTTAACCTTATCTGGTAAGAGCACAGGCATCACTTTAGCGTTGAATCTCTCTCTTGCAATCTCTACCGATGGAAAATGCCCATCTCTTAACTCGAACGGTCGCTCACAAGATAATAGTCTATTCACTACAGGTGGGTTGCCCTCTATATCATCGGGATCATCAACATCAAAGTCCAATTTGCTTGCCAAGCTGCTATTTCGTCTGTCTACTACCCACGCAATTCTTGGGACAAATTTATTTTGCGTTAATCCTTGTTTGCAATAACTCAAAATCTTGGCAAATATGCCAAAGCATAGTCTCATATTAAGCCCTCCGTTTGTGTATATAGTAGAAATTCTCCTATGCGACACTCAGGCAACTTCCAGGCAACGACAAGAGAACTTAGCTATGGTAATATTCAGACAACCCAACCTCTTTCCGGCGCGGGCCCCGTCGGAAAAGGTTTCCGTGCCAAAGGCGGCAGAACAACGGGGAGCGGGCGGACACTCCCCCAAGAGGATTAATAAAACAGGAGATGTAGATATGTGTAACTTTATTAGACCTGATACCGTCCATATCTTGGGCGGTATCCAGCAGACTGGGCATCAGCCCGAGTACCACGCTGACGGCCAGAGCCAGCCCGAATCTAAGCCAACTTGGTGGGGCAAGTTCAAAGCAAAAGTAAAACACGTTTGGCACGAAGTCATGGCTGTTGCAGCAGATGTCAAAGAAAACATTATGCCTATTGTCGCTGGCGTGGGATCTTTTCTTGTCGGTTGGGCAGCCTTCTGCAACCGTACCCGTAACAGTGATCGTCAACGGGGTACTCCGGCATGGGCATGGTAACACCCTCAATAGGCGGGAAAAGAATCAGTAATTTCGGTGTGGACATCCACCGAATCGTTGATATCTATGTCGATTCGTCAGCAGAGCCGACGCGCTATGCCAAGATTTCCCTGTTTTTTGAGGATGGCAGTTCAAGCAAGATGGTGCGTGTAGCATTGTCCAAACTTTCAGTTATAAACTGGAGCGCAATAGACTACCGTGCTGCCCTTGACCCTCAAATCGCGGTTACACGGGCAAACCGCTATATCGCCGATAGTATACGGCGGGCATTGGATGGCCTTCCGGTGACAAATGTACACCAACTGAGCCACCCAGGGCTATGCAAAATCAACGGCGAAGCTGTTTTCTGCACTGGCGGGGAGGTCATTCGACCTCCCGCCAGCGCAACGCAGATGTCAGAAATTGAATTGGAACCTATGCCTCAACGCTTAGACTTTGATGACAACGTCTCTGAAACGGAAACTGCTGCCGAGGTGCTGAACCTCATCAGTTTGTTCCCCAACCCTGGGAGAATCATCCTCTCGCAGATGCTTGTTGCTCTGCTGCGCCAAGCGTATGAAGATGCGGGGAGCCGTCCGTCCTTCTGCGTTTTTCTGCACGGACGCACTGGAACTCAAAAAACGACACTTGCCAGCTTTTTTACCCAGATATATAACCGCGCCGATGGAATCGCCGAACCAACACGCTTGAATACCAGCCACGCTTCTGCTGTGGAAATGTTGCTTGACTTGACTGACCAAGTGAAGGTTTTCGACGATTTGTTTCCGGCTGCCTCCAGCTCAGTCCGTAAGAAACAAGAGGAAACTCTCTCCGAAATCACCCGCTATATCGGGGACGGTTCGATTCCTGCCCGAATTAAGAGCGGCAAGGTACGAGAAGGACAACCTAAATGCGGAGTGCTTTTCACAGGTGAGTACCTCATAGGGGAAGGCTCCGATGCCGCCCGCCTCCTTCCGGTGGAAATGACAAAACCGGATACCGCTGCCCTCAGTTACTTTCAAAAGCGGCCACTAATCATTTCGACCTTTTACCGCTATTTCATTATATGGATCATCGAAAATTATGAGGAAGCTGTCTCCTACTTGGGGGAGTGGCTGGAAGAGTACCGCAAAACCGATCTGGGTGTGCATGACCGACTGCGTGAGACTCATTTTTTCCTCAATAGTGCCTATTCACTTTTCTTGACATACTGTGGAGAAAAAAGCGTGCTGTCCGAAAATGAGATAGCACAGTTCCACAGTAACTTTCTTAACCTGCTTTCCAAATTGGTTCGGGAACAGAATGAGCGAGTGTGCCCGACAACCTCTGCACAGCCCCCGCAGGGAAACGCTTTGGATCGCATTAGGAAACTATATCGGAGTAATCAACTGTCCATTGCGGATGATAAACGCCAGTTTAGCGTCCAGCAACATGACGGTGTTATACACAAAGGCTGTCTGTGCTTACGGCCTCAAGCCCTGTCTCGTTTTTTCCCGAGCAACAACATCAAGGATATTGCCCGTGAACTGGATGACCAAGGTGCTCTAAACAAGGGCAAGGATAGCCCTGCAAAGAAAATCTCTGCCTTGAAAGGCAAGTATTTCTACTGGATTCCGCTCTCCCGCCTATAGCAATGCAGGACTGCGCTTCCGTTAACGCTGCAATTTTAAT
Source organism: uncultured Oscillospiraceae bacterium (assembly GCA_910579155.1). The sequence continues at coordinate 35,312 of CAJTTS010000025.1, forward strand.
TATATATTCTTTCTTTAGCAGATAGCAGGTGTTGCAGGTCATGCTTGCTTACTCTGCATATGCCGTAACAGAAAGGAGAAAACAGCTATGGTCTATAACAATTTTGACGTTATGCCTCTCGTTCTCAGCGTGGAGGACATCGCCGACACCTTGGCTATCGGGCGCAATAAAGCCTACAGCCTAGTGAACAACGGCACTATTAAGGCGCTGAAAATCGGCCAGCACTACCGCATCCCACGGGATGAGTTCATTGAGTTCGTCAAGAATGGCGCACAGAGCGCCTGAACACCGGGGCTGTCCGCTACTATCGTGGTGGACAGCCCCTATTTTACCACAAGGAGGCCGCTATGTCTATCAGGAAGCGAGGAAAACGTTACCAAGTTACCTACCGTGTCCCCGGCGAGGCCACGCCAAGGACGGAAACCTTCAAATCAGAGGATGAAGCCCTGATTCGGGACGCTCAAATCAGGCTTGCCAAGCAGAACGGCACCTTTGAGCCGCCAGTGCGCCAAGCCAAGGGCAAGATCGCACCAAAGAAGGATATTACGGTCAAAGAGTTCATGGACGAGTATGTGGAGGTCTACGGGCTGAAAAAGTGGGGCAATTCTTTCTATACAGCCAATCTTGGCCTTATCAAGAATTACATCATCCCCTACATCGGAGATCGCTATGTCCGCTCCATAACTACCAGGGATATGGATGCCTACTACACCATGCTTCTGGAACAGCCTGCCGTCATTGTCTCCGGCCATCACGATACCGGGGCAAAGATCAGCGCACATACGGTATCCAGAATCCACAAGCTGCTGAAAAGTGCCTTTGGGAAGGCGGTAGCCTGGGAGTATACTTCGATCAACCCGACCCTCGGCGCTACTCTGCCGGAGCAGCACAGCAAGGAACGTGCCGTGTGGTCAGACGATGAAGCGATTGAGGCTTTGAAGGTATGCGAGAATCCTGCCCTGCGCACCTGTCTCTATCTGGCGTTAGGATGCTCCCTCCGGCTGGGGGAGATCCTGGGCCTACAGTGGGCCAACGTCCACATTGACGGCCCCTACGCCGCCGCTGGCGAGGCACATTTGAAGGTGGACCGTGAGCTTCGCCGCTGCTCTAACGAGAGCATAGCGGCCTTGGAGAAGGTCAACCGCAGTACGATCATCTTCAAGTTTCCCCAGGTCATGCCCAAGAAAGCCACCACCAGCCTTGTGCTGAAAGCGCCCAAGACAGAGAGCAGCAACCGCACGATCTATCTGCCCCAGGCTGTGATCGACGAGCTGCGCACCGCCAAGGCCCAGCAGGAGCAGTACAAGGCCATGCTGGGGGACGAATACCGGGACTATGATCTGGTA
>CAJTTS010000026.1 GCA_910579155.1 uncultured Oscillospiraceae bacterium
CCGCGCTCATCAGCCACTCCTCAATGGTGGAGGACAGACCCCGCTTGAGCAGGATGGGCTTGTTGGTGTGGCCTACCTTTTTCAGCAGGTCGAAGTTCTGCATGTTCCGGGCGCCGATCTGGATCACGTCCACCGCCTCCTCAAAGAGGGGAAGCTGGTCGGCGCTCATCAGCTCGGATACGATGGGCAGGCCGGTGGTCTTCCTGGCCTCGTCCAGCAGCATGACGCCCTCCACGCCCTTGCCCTGGAAGGCGTAGGGAGAGGTGCGGGGCTTGTACGCGCCCCCCCGCAGGGCCGCCGCCCCGGAAGCCTGCACGGATTTGGCCACCTCCAGAATCTGCGCCTCGCTCTCCACGGAGCAGGGCCCGGCGATGACCGCCAGCTTGTTCCCGCCGATGGATACGCCCTTACCCATATCGATGACGGAGTCGTCTGGGTGATACTTGCGGTTGGCCTTCTTATAGGGCTCGCTAACCCGCATGACCCGCTCCACGCCGTCCAGTTGGGCCAGCGACTCCTGGTTTAGCGCCCCGGCGTCGCCCTCCGCGCCTAGAATGGTGATCTCCGCGCCCTTGGACACCATCACCCGGACGCCGCCCGCCTCCATGGCCTGGATGGCCCGTTCCAGTTGGGCCTGGGTGAAATCGTGCTTCATAATGACTACCATGATTGATCGTCTCCTTTTGGCTTGGGCATAGAAAAAGCGGCCCCCCTTGGGGCCGCCGCGCTCAGCAGGACTGCGGAAACCTTCAAGGGCATGACAAAACGCCGCTATCGTAATAGCGGTAATAGCCATACCCATAGCTCCGCCGGTTCATGCGCAGTCCTCCTTCTATTTGCTGTCGATACTCTAACACTTTTAAGCATAAAAGTCAAGAGAAATTTTTCGGAAGCAAAATGGAAACGCCCACCCCGGAAGAGAGGGGCGGGTGGGCGTTTCGTCCGAGGTGTAGGGAGTTGCTGCACGACGGACTGTGATATGGCCGCCCCGTAGCTGTGTCCGGAGCTGGACCGGTCAGAGCGGATCAACTCTGATCGGTATTTTGCAGTATAACATACTTATGGGAGTATATAAATTGGCAAAATAGACAAAAATATACGTATGGAATTATACAATACTTATGGAAGTATAGATATAATCATGAAACGTGAAAACTGGGGAACGTGAAAGCTGGAGGTGCGGTGATGGGGTATACGGAGGCTCAGAAAGAAGCGACCGCCAGATATAATAAAAAGGCGTATGACCGGATTGATGTGATTGTCCCCAAGGGCAAGAGGAAAGTAATCAAGGATTTCGCCCAGAAACAAGGAAAAAGTACAAACCGCTTCATCAACGACGCGATTGACAAAGCGATGAAGGAAAAAGGGGACGCCTGATTGCTCGGGCGTCCCCTCCTTGCATTCGTTGTCACGTTGCGCCTACTCGCGGCGGCTCCGCGCTTCTCCTCAGCTCAGCTTGCCCAGCCGGTCCAGTACCGTCAGCGTCCGGCACAGGTCCTCGGACACGTTCAGCTCACCGTTTCCGGTGCCGTTCAGCGCGCCCGCGTCTACGGCCTTGCGTACCGCGTCTTGGTAATAGTCGGGCACGTCGTCCAGCGTCTTATAAGTGACCATTTCGTTGTCCTCCTCGCTTTCCCCGCTCATGCTCCGGACCACGTCGGCCCGGAAGTCGTCCATGGTCTTGCCAAATTTCGGGAACCAGTTGTAGACGTCCCCGTGGTTGCTGGCCACCCCCAAGCGGTAGCCGTCCTGGTGGCAGATCACCACGCCGCCCGCCAGTGGGTCCAGGCCGTACTCCTTGCACAGCATGGCCGTCAGCTCCACTGCGGCCTGGTACGCCTGCCGGAAATACTCCGGGTCGGTCAGATCGTCCTCGCACATCTCAAAGGAGATATGGGTGTCGTTGGCGCTCCTGCCGCTGTTGCCGGTGCCCGCGTGCCAGCCCCGGTGGTCCCAAGGCAGGGTCTGCGCCGCCGCTACCGTGCCGTCCGCCAGCTTGCCTATGAAGCCGTGGACGCACACGTCCAGGTCGGGGCGGTTCCAGTGGTTGCCGTTGGGGTTGGTTCCCAGGGCCGCCAGCAGCGTCTCCCGGTCCGGCGTGTTCGCCACAGGCTGGACATACCGCCGGAGTGTGGTATTGTTGGCCCCGGTGGAGTGGACCATCACCCCCTGGGGCCTGATGGTCCGGTTGGTTTGATAGCAGTCGTTTTCCGTGAGGATGCACTGGAGCAGCTTCACAAGCCTCCGCCCCCTTTCTGTGCCGTCCGCTCCAGTTGGGTGCCGAAGTAGAAGGCTATGATAACGGTGTACACCGTCATAAAGTCCTGATTGACCTCTCCCCGCAGCGCCATGACGGCGAATACCACCGTCAGCACCAGCGTCACCAGGGATTTGACGCACAGCAGCCGGGCCAGCCGGTTTTTAATCAATTCATTCATCTGATCCTCCTCTCTTTGTGTTTGTCGGGTGGGCCTCCGGAACGGAAGGCCCCAACCACAGCTATGCGGCTTGCGCCGCCGCCGTGCCTGTCCATTTTCCGGGTATGTCAAAAAAACCGCCCCTATGAGGTAAAAAGATACAAAAAAAGAATTGCCTATTTGCATGCAATTGTGTATAATATGAATTACCGGGAGCACCGCTCCCAACCGAAAGGAGCTGAGCACATGAAGTTCACGTTCACAGACAAAAAGGTCAACCTGCCCAAATCGCTCCATAACTACGCCGAGAAAAAGGTAGGCAAGCTGGACCGTTACTTCAAGAATGAGGCGGAGGCCAATCTGGTCTTCTCCGTGGAGAAGGACCGGAACAAGGTGGAGCTTACCATCCGTTCCGGCGGCACCATCCTGCGGGTGGCGGAGAGCACGTCGGATATGTTTGCCTCCGTCGATGCGGCGGTCACCTCCATGGAGCGGCAGTTGCGCAAGCACAAGACCCGGCTGGAGAAGCGCCTGCGTCAGGGCGCGTTTACCCCGCCCGAGGCGGTGGAGGAGACCTCCTTTGTGCCCGATGTGGAAGAGGACGGGGAGTTCCAGGTGGTGCGCACCAAGAAGTTCCCCATCAAGCCCATGACGGTGGAGGAGGCAATCCTTCAGATGGACCTGCTGGGCCACAACTTCTTCGCGTTCAAGGATGAGGACGGCGGGGCATTCGCCGTGGTCTACCGCCGCAACGGCGGCGGCTATGGCCTCATCGAGGATGAGGGCTGACAGGATAGATTCGCGGGCGGCGGAGTGTTCCGCCGCCCGCTGTTTATGTGACAAAATGCATTGAATGGACCAGGCGAAAGTAGGTCTTGACAAATCCCCATTCCCCACGGTATAATATCTTTCAAGCAAAAGGCGCAGATGGGAAGAAGACGCGGCTTCCTCTCGCTCAGAGAACCGGTGGTTGGTGCGAACCGGCGCGAGACGCCGCGTGGATACTGGCCCCGGAGCCGCCGGCCTGAACGTTTTCGCAGTAGGGCCGGACGGGAGACCCCGTTACCGGTCATGGCCTTGTTGGAGGCCGAGAGCGCGCATTGGGTGACCGTGCGCGGAATTAGGGTGGTACCGTGTAGTATCTTACTACGCCCCTGACGAAACGTCGGGGGTGTTTTTGCGTTCCCCCGGAAATCCAAAGGAGGAAAACCCCATGAATTTGAAACCCGGATTTGAGAAGTACATTCCCTTTACACCCCAGCCCATCCAGGGCCGCACCTGGCCGGACAAAACCGTCACCAAGGCCCCGGTGTGGTGCTCTGTGGACCTGCGCGACGGCAACCAGGCCCTCATTGATCCCATGAACCTGGAGGAGAAGCTGGAGTATTTCCACACCTTGGTGGACATCGGCGTGAAGGAAATCGAGATCGGTTTCCCTTCTGCGTCGGAGACGGAGTACGAGATCTGCCGGGAGCTCATCGAGGGCGGCCACATCCCCGACGACGTGACCATCCAGGTGCTGGTCCAGGCCCGGGAGCACCTGATCCGCAAGACCTTCGAGGCCATCCAGGGGGCCAAGAACGTCATCCTGCACTTCTACAACTCCACCTCCACCCTCCAGCGCAAGGTGGTGTTCCACATGGACTGTGCGGGCATCACCAAGATTGCCACCGACGCGGCGGACTTGATCTATGAGATGGCTCAGCCGGTGATTGCGGACGGTATGAATCTGCGGTATGAATACTCCCCGGAATCGTTTATGGGGACGGAAATGGACTACGCCGTGGAGATTTGCGCGGCGGTGCTGGACCACCTCCACGCTACGGCGGAGCAGCCTGTGATCCTCAACCTGCCCACCACGGTGGAAAACTGTATGCCCAACCAGTTTGCCGACATGATGGAGTATTTCATCCGCAACCTCCCCGGCCGGGAGCGGGCCATTATCTCCCTGCACCCCCACAACGACCGGGGCACCGGCGTGGCTACCACCGAGATGGGCCTGCTGGCGGGAGCTGAGCGGGTGGAGGCCACCCTGTTCGGCAACGGCGAGCGCACCGGAAACGTGGATATGGTGACTCTGGCCATGAACATGTGGACCCAGGGGGTGGACCCGGAGCTGGACTTCCACGATATCAACAAAATCCGTGATATGTACGAGCGCTGCACCAAGATGAAGGTGGGGGAGCGGCAGCCTTATGTGGGTGAGCTGGTGTTCACCGCCTTCTCCGGCAGCCACCAGGACGCGATCAACAAGGGCGTACACTATATGCAGGAGAGCGGCACCGACATGTGGGAGGTGCCCTACCTTCCCATCGACCCCTCCGACGTGGGGCGGCAGTATGAGCCCATCATCCGCATCAACTCCCAATCCGGCAAGGGCGGCGCGGCCTTCGTCATGATGCAGAACTTCGGCTACGACCTGCCCAAGGCCATGCATGCGGAGTTTGGGGCGGTGGTACAGAAGGAGTCCGACCGGGTGGGCAAAGAGCTGAAACCGGACCAGATTTTCGCCCTGTTCGATCAGGAGTACCTGTCTGTCCCCAAGACCTACCAGTTGGAGCGCCACTCCTTCCGGGAGGATGCCCGCCACGGCGACGCGAGCTGGGTGACCTTTGACGGCGAGGTGGGCTACAGGGGCAAGGTGATGGCCACCTGCGGCGAGGGCAACGGCCCCATCGACGCTTTCTTCAACGCCCTCCACGACCTGCCCGAGGGGCACATCGAGGGTTACCAGTTCGTAGACTACAAGGAGCACGCCATTTCCTCCGGTTCGGACACCCAGGCGGTGTGCTATATCCACCTGAAAAATCCCCAGGGCCGCGACGTGTTCGGCGTGGGCAAGAGCCACAACATCAACCGGGCGTCTTTGAGGGCTATCCTCTGCGCAATCAACCGTTCTATTTATAACGGACAGTAAAATTCGTCCACAAAAGAGCGAAGTCCCGCCGTGAAAACGGCGGGACTGCTTTCTTTATTTCTTGAACAGGTTGCCCAGGCCCTTGACGGCGTCGCCCACGTTGTCGGCGGTGAGTTTGGCTTAACGACGGTGATCACGGCGTCGATCTGATCGGTGGGGATGTCGATGCCGGTGAGCGTCTTCAGTGCTCCCGCAGGGTCGCTGAGGAACTGTTTTTGCAGAGCCTCGTCGCTCTTGAGCTTTGCCACGACGTCCTCCATGGCTTTTTTGATGTCCATGAAGGTTCCTCTTCTCCTGATTTTGTCCATTTTACAGCAATTTTCCCGGCTTGTCAATTTCGTCTTGCGGGCCGGGGCTGGAAGGGATATAATGAGATAAATTTTTCAGAAAGCTGTGATACGATGAAAAAAGCGGCGTTTATCGGCGTGGGCAATATGGGCGGAGCGCTGGCCAGGGCGGCCTGCCGGGCCATAGGGCCGGAGCAAGTTGTGTTGGTCAACCGCACCCCTGCCAAAGCGGAGGCGCTGGCGGCGGAATTGGGTTGTGCGGTGGCAAAAAGCAATGCCGACGCGGTGCGGGGAGCGGAATACATTTTCCTGGGTGTGAAACCCCAAATGATGCGCCCGCTACTGAATACGCTGGCTCCGGTGTTGGCGGAGTGCAGCGAGAGCAGGGTGCTGGTGTCCATGGCCGCCGGTCTGCGGATCGGGGATATGCACCCCCATCTGAGGGGGGCGGGGGATGATGTGCCCATAGTGCGCATCATGCCCAACACCTGCGTGGCCATTGGCAAGGGAATGACCGCAATATCCACCGATGAGTGGTGGGATGAGTCCGTGTTCGAGGGCGTGGAGGAGATCCTGTCCGCCACGGGCAAGGTAGAGCGGATCAGCGAGGACCTGATGGACCAGTTCTCCGCCGTGGCGGGGTGCGGCCCCGCTTTTGTATACCCCTATATCGAGGCACTGGCGGACGGCGGCGTGATGACCGGCCTGCCCCGCAAGCAGGCGGTGGAGTACGCCGCCCAGATGGTACTGGGGGCCGCAGCTATGGTACTGGAGAGCGGCAAGCACCCCGGCCGACTGAAGGACGAGGTGTGTTCCCCCGGAGGTTCCACCATCGCCGGGGTGGCGGAGCTGGAGCGGGGCGGCCTGCGGGCTGCGGCCATCAACGCGGTGCTGGCCGCTTACAAGCGCGGGACGGAGTTGGGCAAATAATTATTCCCCCTGCCGCTGTGCGGCAGGGGGAATTATTTTACTCGTCCCAGTTGTGCCAGATGTTCTGAATGTCGTCGTTGTCCTCCATGGTGTCGATAAGCTTTTCCATGTTTTTGATGTCTTTCTCATCAGACAGGGTGACGTAGTTCTGGGGCACCATCTCCACCTTGGCGGAAGCAAACACGTAACCCTTTTCCTCCATGGCTGCCACCACGGCGGCGAAAGCGTCCGGATCGGTGTAGACGGTGAAACAGTCCTCATCTGCCTCAAAATCCGCCGCGCCGCAGTCCAGAGCGTCCATCATGGACACTTCCTCGTCCAAATCCTCGCGCTCAATCACCAGCACGCCCTTTTGGTCGAAGGACCAGGACACGCAGCCGGTGGCGCCCAGGTTGCCGCCGAACTTGTCGAAGTAGTGGCGCACGTCGGAAGCGGTGCGGTTGCGGTTGTCGGTCAGCGTCTCCACGATGACGGCCACGCCGCCGGGGCCGTACCCCTCATAGGTAATGGCCTCGTAGTCGTTGGCGTTGCCGGAGCCCACGGCCTTCTCAATGGTGCGCTTGATGTTGTCGTTGGGCATGTTGGCCGCCCGGGCCTTGGCGATGACGGTGGCCAGACGGGAGTTATTGTTGGGGTCGCCGGAGCCGCCGGTCTTAACGGCCACAATGATCTCACGGGCGATTTTGGTAAACGCCTGGGATCGCTTGGCGTCGGCCGCGCCCTTGGTCTTTTGGATGTTATGCCACTTGGAATGTCCTGACATGGAAATCGTTCCCTTCTTGTGAGGTGTAAGCCATATAGGCAGAAAATTCACCCAACAATATAGCACACTCCGGCCTACTTTTCAACCCCTCGGGCAGAAAACTTGTGCCGGAACGCCTTTTCGGAAAAGGGAAGAGGTTTTCCGCCTCTTTCGTGGTATGCGTCGATGGAGGCCCCGATCAGTGCATAGCATTCTACATCGGATAGGGCCTTGTCGTTAACGATATTGTGAACCTGGGCCTTTAAATAGAGTGAGTTGAGCGTAGAGTCCCGGAGAAGCTGATTGGGAAATTCTTTGCTCTCAAAATATGCCAGGAGAGATCGCCCGATCTCCTGTGCGAATTGGTCTCCAAAGATTGCAGTATCGGTATCCATATTTTCTCCTCTAAATATTCGGTTGACATTTAGAGAATGTCAACATGTGAACAGGATAACATAAAATCATCCATATGACAAGCACAAAATGTCAGGGGTGATGGAGTGTACAAAAACTATGGGCCGGATGGCCGCCGCAATCTCTGTGGTATGCGCGTGTCTGAACTGCGTAAAAAGATAAGACCAGTCGTTTCCCAACGTGCATTGGCGGATATGCTTCAATTGGCTGGGCTGGATGTAGACAAAAATGCGGTCCAGCGTATTGAGAGCGGTAAACGGTTTGTTACTGACATTGAATTGAAAGCTTTAGCCCAAGTTCTGGGCGTGACAGTGGAAAAATTGCTAAATGATGAAGAGAAGCCCCCAGCTTGAGCCGGGGGCTTCTCTTCATTCTTCGCCGTTGGTTGCCGGGCGGAAACCTCGTAGTTTTTGCCCCGTCCGTAGCAAACTAAAAGTTCTTTTTCGCTTCCTTTTTCTTATAAGAAAAAGGAGGAAAGCTTGAAAGCGGCGCTACACTTCCCTCAGGGCTTCCCAAGCAGGGCGAACATGTTCTTCTTGTACGCCTCCACGCCGGGCTGGTTGAAGGGGTTGACTCCCAGCACGTGCCCGCTGATGCCGCAGGAGAGCTCGAAGAAGTAGAACAGCTCGCCCAGAGCGCGCACGCTCATATTGTCCATGCGCAGGACGATGGAGGGTGCGCCGCCGTCCTTATGGGCGGCCAGGGTGCCCTGAAAGGCCATTTCACGGACAAAGCTCAGCGGCTTGCCCGCCAGATAGTTCAGGTTATCCCCGTTGTCGTCGCTGTAAGGGATGGCGATGTCACACCCGGTGTCGTCCACATAGATGACCGTCTCGAACAGGTGCCGCTCGCCGTCCTGGATATACTGTCCCAGGGAGTGCAGGTCGGTGGTGAACTGGGCGGAGGCGGGGAAGATGCCCTTGCCGTCCTTGCCCTCGGACTCGCCGAAGAGCTGCTTGAGCCACTCGCCCACGAAGGAATAGGACGGCTCGTAAGAGCAGAACAGCTCGATTTTCTTGCCCTGGCGGTACAGCAGGTTTCGTGCGGCCACGTACTGCCACACGGGGTTGGACATGTCCCGTTTGTCAAAGGCGTTCATGGCGTCAGCGGCGCCGCCCATCAACTCGTCGATATCGGCGCCGCTCACAGCGATGGGCAGCAGACCCACGGCGGACAACACGGAGAACCGGCCGCCCACGTCGTCGGGCACCACGAAGGTCTGCCAGCCGTTGGAGTCAGCCAGGGTTTTCAGCGCGCCCCGGGCCTTGTCGGTGGTGGCGTAGATGCGCTCGTTGGCCTTCTCGCCGTACTGCTTCACCAGCAGGTCCCGGAATACCCGGAAGGCTACGGCGGGCTCGGTGGTGCCGCCGGACTTGGAGATCACGTTGATGGACCAGTCCCGGTCGTCCAGCTTGCGGATGACCGTGTCCAACTGGTTGGGGCTGAGGGAGCAACCCACGAAGCAAATCTCCGGTCCATCGGAGGGGAACACCTCCAGGGCGGCCCGGGCGCCCAGGTAGGAGCCGCCGATGCCGATGACCACCAGCACCTGGGAGTCCTGACGAATTTTGGCGGCAGCCTTCTGGATGCGGGCGAACTCGTCCTTGTCATAGTTCTCGGGCAGACGCACCCAACCTGTGAAGTCGGAGCCGAGCGCGGCGGGATCATACAGCTTGGCGTGGGCGGTCTCCACCTCGGGGGCCATGGCGTTGATCTGATCGTGGGAGATTACGCCCTCCAGGTTGGACAGGTCTAGTTTCAGCATGGTGGATCACTCCTCAATTCATTTTTTGTGATGGCTGCTCTTATGGGATGGAAATGATATGGTTTGTTTACCCTCCCGGGGAAAAATGATACGTTATTCGGAGAAGAACAGGGCCGCGCCGCCGTAAATGCCCGCATTGTTGCCCAATTGGGCCTGGGCGAAGCGCACATCGCCGCAAGGCGCGAAAGCGTTGGCCTTGAACGCGGCCTCCACGGGGTCCAACAGGGCGCTGCCTGCGGCGGACACGCCGCCGCCCAGCAGGATGATCTCGGGATTGACGATGCAACTGACGATGACCGCCGCCCAGCCCAGGGCCGCGGCGGCTTCGTTCACCACCGCCTGAGCATTTTGATCTCCGGCGGCCGCAGCGTCATACACGTCCTTGGCGTTGACCTTTTCCATCTCCTTGAAGGGGGAGAAGGCTTTCGCGGCCCGGATGATGCCGGTGGCGGAGGCGGTGGCTTCCAGGCAGCCCTTCCGGCCGCAGCCGCACTGCCAATCGGTGTGGAAGGGGACCGGGATATGGCCTACCTCGCCGCCGCCGCCGGTGGCTCCGGCGATGATGCGGCCGTCGCAGACGATACCGGCCCCCACGCCGGTGCCCACGGTGAACATCACCAGGTTGCGGCAGCCCTTGCCGCCCCCCTGCCAGCACTCGCCCAAGGCGGCCAGGTTGGCGTCGTTGGCCACCTTGACAGGGACGCTGGCCCGGCTGGAGAGCTCCTGCGCAATATTCAGGTTCTCCCAGCCCAGATTGGCGCATTGAATCACCCTGGACTCATCCACAATGGGGCCGGGGACTCCCACCCCTGCGCCCACGCACCGGCAATCGGGAAAAGACTCCATCACTTGGCGCATATGGCCGGCGATGTCGTCAAAGGTGGCGCCGATGTCCCGGAAGGTGGGGAACTCCCGTTTGTCCAGCAGCTCCCCCTCCCGGCTCACCAGCCCCAGTTTGACGGTGGTGCCGCCGATGTCCACGCCAAAGCATACCTGTTTCACGCTCCAAACCTCCTTATTCTTATGTGCCGCCTGGGCGGTTTACTTGAGATACCAGATGTTCCGGGCGTATTCTTCCACGGCCCGGTCGGCGGAGAAGAAGCCCGCCTTGGCGATGTTCACCAGAGACATCCGGTTGAACCGGGGCTTGTCGCCGTAGATGGCGGACACGTCCCGCTGGGCCCGGACGTAATCGTGGAAGTCGGCCAGACACATATAGGGATCGGCAGGGCCTTTGTGGTTGGTGGTGAGGGAGTTGATGATGTCCTGGAATTGCATTCCGCTGATGCCGCGCCCGAGGAGGTCCATGACCGCCTTCAGCTCGGGATCGTTGCGCACGTAGTCCAAGGGGTTGTAACCCCAGCGCCACAGGTCGTTGACCTCCTCGGTCTTCAGACCGAACAGGACGATGTTTTCGTCGCCCACCTGCTCGTGAATCTCCACATTCGCGCCGTCCAGGGTACCCAGGGTCACCGCGCCGTTAATCATCAGCTTCATGTTGCCGGTGCCGCTGGCCTCCTTACCGGCGATGGAGATCTGCTCGGAAATCTCGGCGGCGGGGATGATGACCTCGGCCAGGGAGACCTTGTAGTCCTCCATAAAGACCACCTTCAGCTTATCCCGGCTGTCCGGGTCGCTGTTGACCAGCTTGGATACAGCCACGATGAGCTGGATGACCTGCTTGGCCATGATATAGCCGGCGGACGCCTTGGCGGCGAAGATAAAGGTGCGGGGCTGGAAGGGGGCGTGGGGGTTGCGCTTGATCTCCAGATACATATGGAGAATCTGGAGCACGTTGAGGAGCTGCCGCTTGTACTCGTGCAGCCGCTTGATCTGTACATCGAACAGGGAGTTGGGGTCCACCATGATGCCGTCCCGCTTGAGGATCAGGTCGGAAAGGCGCTTCTTGTTCTCCAGCTTGATGTCCTGGAGCTGCTGGAGCACCTTGGCGTCGTCCTTGTATTTGAGCAGCTTCTCCAACTGGGCGGAGTCGGTGACGAAGCCGTCGCCGATCAAGTCTTTCAGCAGGGCGGTGAGCTGGGGGTTGGACTGGCACAGCCAGCGGCGGTAGGCAATGCCGTTGGTAACGTTGCAGAAGTGGTCCGGCTCCATCTGGTAGTAATCCTGGAAGATGGAGTTGGTCAAAATCTCGGAGTGGAGCTTGGAAACGCCGTTGACCTTGTGGCAGCAGGCCAGGCACAGGTTGGCCATGCGAATCTCGTTTTTGCTGATAACCGCCATATACTCGATCTTGCCCATATCATTGCCGTAGAAGCCGTGGAGGTCCACCCGCAGGCGGCGGTCGATCTCCTGGACGATCTGGTAGACCCGGGGAAGAAGCTGCTGGAACAGGCCCACATCCCACCGTTCCAGCGCCTCGCTCATGACTGTGTGGTTGGTATAGGACAGGGTACGGCAGGTGATGTCCCAGGCCTTATCCCAACTGTAGTTGTGCTCGTCCACCAGCAGGCGCATCAGCTCGGGCACGCACAGGGCGGGGTGGGTGTCGTTGATGTGGATGGAGACCTTCTCGGGCAAGTTGTCCAGGGTCTGATTGTCCCGCAGGTGCTTCTTGAGGATGGTCTGCACCGAGGCGGACACCAGCAGGTACTGCTGGCGCAGGCGCAACCGCTTGCCCTCAATGTGGTCGTCGGAGGGGTAGAGCACCTTGGAGATGACCTCGGCCATGGTGTCGCCCTCCAGGGCCTTGGCGTAGTCGCCCCGGGAGAAGGCGGACATATCGAAACTCTTGGGGGACTTGGCAGACCACAGCACCAGGGGGTTTACCGCTTTGCTGTCGTGGCCGGAGATATACATATCGTTGGGCACCGCCATGACGGACTGGAAGTCCACGTGTTTGATCCGGTACTTTCCGCCGTCCTCCCAGCCGTGAACGTTGCCGCCGAAGCGGACTTCTACCGCCTCGCCCTCGTGGGGGACCAGCCATACGTCGCCCATGCCCAGCCAGTCGTCGGGGAACTCCACCTGCCAGCCGTCCACGATCTTCTGCTTGAAGATGCCGAACTCATAGCGGATGGAATAGCCCGTCATGGGCAGGGCCAGGCTGGAGGCGGAATCCATATAGCAGGAGGCCAGGCGGCCCAGGCCGCCGTTGCCCAGCCCGGCGTCCGGCTCCATTTCGTACAGGTCGTGGATGTCCACGCCGCACTTGGCCAGGGCCTTGGCGAACACGTCCTCTAGCCCCAGGTTGTAGAGGTTATTATGCAGGGAGGTGCCCACCAAAAACTCCATGGACATATAGTATACCTGTTTGCCCTGGTTGTTCTTGTAGAACTCGGCGCTTTTGCTGGCCAACATGCCGTTGACCACATAGCACAGGGCGCGGTAGACCTGCTGGGGGGAGGCGGTTTCCATGGAGCAGCCATAGCGTACCAACAGCATTTCGTCTAGTTCTTTGATAATTTGTTTCTGATCCATACGAAATATTAACTCCTTCTTGACCGGCAAAAAGCCGGGGAATTGATGAAAAAAGATCACAGTCCGCTCTCGCGGGCTGTGATCACACAGGGCGCGATAATACGCCCTATTATTATACCATAAAAGATGGGAGTTGTGCACTAAAATTTTTCACTTTTTCCTGACTTTGTGAAAAAAGAGAAAACAGGGATAAATATTGAAAAAATCAGCCGTTATCGTCCACCAAAGAGTGGAAAATATCCAAATATTCCTGCACAGAGCGTTTCCAGGAGCTGTCGTAGTTCATGACGCTCTTTTGCAGTGCGGTCCAATGCTCTTTGTCGTGGAACAGCTCCACGGCCCGGCGTACGGCCCCCAGCATGTCGTGGGCGTTGTAGCTCTTGAAGGTGAAGCCGTTGCCCTCGCCGGTCTCGATGTCATAGGCGGGCACCGTGTCGTACAGGCCGCCGGTCTCCCGGACGATGGGGATGGTGCCGTAGCGCATGGCGATGAGCTGAGTCAGGCCGCAGGGCTCCTGCTTGGAGGGCATGAGCACCAGGTCCGCGCCGGCATACGCCTGATGGGCCAGGGTATTGTCGAAGACGATATTGGCGGACATCTTATCGGGGAAGTTGCCGGCGTAGGCCCGGAACATGTTCTCGTACTGCGCCTCGCCGGTGCCGATGACGACCATTTGCAGATCGTCCCACATCAGGTCGTCCATGACGGCCTGGACCAGGTCCACGCCCTTGTGGCCCACCAGGCGGGTAATCATAATGACGATGGGAGCGTCCTCCCGGACGGCCAGGCCCAGCCGCTCCTGAAGGAACTTTTTGTTCTCCGCCTTCTTTTCCAGGGTGCCCGCGGTGAAGTTGACGGGGATGAAGGGGTCCGACTCGGGGTTGAACACCTCGGTGTCGATGCCGTTGACCACGCCGCTGAGCTTGTAGGCGTGCTGGCGCAGCACGTCGTGGAGGCCGTGGGCGAAGTAAGGGTCCTGAATCTCATTGGCGTAGGTCTGGGACACGGTGCTCACCCGGTCGGCGGTGTGGATGGCGGCCTTCATCAGGTTGGTGCAGGTGTCGAAATTCATGGTGCCCTTCCAGTCCTCGGGCAGGCCCAGCACCTCGTCCACGAAGGAGTCGGGGAAACGGCCCTGATACTCCATGTTGTGGATGGTGAACAGGGTCTTGATGGGCCGGTATTTTTCCACGCCCATGTAGAACGCCCGCAGGAACACCGGCACCAGGGCGGTCTGCCAGTCGTTGGCGTGGATCACATCGGGGTACCAGTCCAGGTGTTGGAGGGATTCCAGGATGGCCTTGGAATAGAAGGCGAAGCGTTCGCCGTCGTCATAGTGGCCGTAACAGCCGTCCCGGTAGAAGTAGTACTCGTTGTCGATGAAGTAGTACTGGAGCTTCTTCTTCTTGCTCACCGCCCGGAACAACCCGCAATACACATTTCGCCAGGACAGGGAGATGGTAAAGTTGGTGAGGTACTCGATTTCAAACTCCGGGTTGTCCTTGATGGCCTTGTAGTAGGGCAGGAAGACATAGACCTCGGTGTTGGGGGACTCGGCCAAAGCCTTGGGCAGGGCGGCGGCCACGTCGCCCAGGCCGCCGGTCTTGATATAAGGCGCGGCCTCGCTGGTGGCTAGTAGGATCTTCATACGGTTACTCCTTTGCGAATGACAACGGGGTTGGAGGCCAGCCCCTTGAGCTGGGCCCCGGCGCTGATGGTAACCCGCTTGTCCACGATGACGTTCTCCAGGCAGGCGCCCTCGCCCACCTCGCTGCCGCCCATGATGACGCAGTTCTTAAGCTTGGCGCCCTTGGCGATCTTCACGCCCCGGGACACCACGCTGCTTTCCACGCAGCCGTCTACGATGCAGCCGTCGGCGATGATGCTGCGGGTCGCTTGGCACTCCAGGCCGTAATAGGCGGGGACCTCATCGGTGACGCGGGTGTGGATGGGCCGGTCGCCCCGGAACAGGTCGGCGGCCACGTCGTCGTTTAGGATGGCCAGACTGCTCTGGAAATAATCGTTCATGTTCCGGATGCGCAGCACAGTGCTGTCCACCTCGTAGATGTTGACGGACAGGCGTCCCCGGTTGAACTCGTGCTGGACGAAGTCCCGCAGGAAGTCGTAGATGCCCCGGGCGGTGTAATCCTTGATGACGTTGATGAGGAACTCGCGGGAGATAATCATGTGGCCCATGCTGGCATACTCGCCGGGCTTGGCGGTATAGGACAGGGCATAGGAGGTCATCTTGTGGTTGGAGTCGGCGCCCATGACGGAGGCATACTCCTGCTGGGAGGACTCGGTGACCTTGGTGGCGAACATGGTGATGTCGCAGCCGCTGGCGATGTGCTCCTCCAGGGCGGCGCGGTAGTCGATGTTGCACAGTACGTAGGCGTCGGCCATCAGGACGTAGGGAGTGGTGGAAATGGTCTCCAGGTAGTCCAGGGCGTTGCGCAGCTCATCCAGCTTGCCGCGGCTGTCGCCGGTGTGGGCGTTTTCGGTGGTGAAGGGGGGGAGAAGCTGTAGGCCGCCGTTCTTGCGGTTCAGATCCCACTCCTGGCTGTTGCTCAGGTGGTCCATCAGGGAGTGGTAGTGCTGCTTGACCAGCACGCCAACATTGAGGATGCCGGAATTGACCATGTTGGACAGCGCGAAGTCCACGAGGCGGTAGCGCCCGCCGAAGGGGATTGCGCCCATGTTGCGGTCCTGCGTCAGAGAGTTCAGCGCGTCGGTATACATCTCGGAAAAAATAATACCAGTCATTTTCATGGTGGGCGCCCCCTTAAATAATTTCCTTGGGTTTGACAACGGAGCCGGCCGTAATGGTTCTCTGGTGGCCCACCACGGCGATGCCCCAGTCCGCGTCGAGGTAGTTCTCCGGGCGCTCGCCGATTTTAGCGCCCTCCTCGATGACGCATTGTTCACCGACGATGCAGTAGCTCAGGTTGGCGCCCTTGCGCACCACGGCGTTGGGCATGACCACAGCCCCGGTGACCACCGCGCCCTCCTCGATCTGACAGCCGGTGTACAGCACGGAGTGCTCCACATTGCCCCGGATGGTGCAGCCTTCGGCCACGAAGGAGTTGGTGACCTTGGCGCCGCTGCCCAGCCGGGTGGCGGGGGCGGAATAGTTCCGGGCGTAGATGCGGAAGCTGGGGTCGCGCATATTGATGGGGTCGCTGGGGTCCAGCAGGTCCATGTTGGCGTCCCACAGGGAATTCAGGGTGCCCACATCCTTCCAGTAGCCTTCAAAGGAGTAGGCGTACATGGGGCGGCCGTCCTTCAGGAAGTTGGGGATGATGTTCTTGCCGAAGTCGTTTTCGGAGTTGGGGTCGTCCTCGTCGGCGATCAGGTATTCCCGCAGGGTGGCCCAGGTGAAGATGTAGATGCCCATGGAGGCCAGGTTGCTCTTGGGCTGCTTGGGCTTCTCCTCGAAGTCGGTGATGGCGCCGTTCTCGTCGGCGCTCATGATGCCCATGCGGGTGGCCTCCTCCATGCTGACGGGCATGACGGCGATGGTGCACTCGGCCCCCTTCTCCTTATGGTACCGGAGCATCTTGTTGTAGTCCATCTTATAGATGTGGTCGCCGCCCAGAACGGCCACGTACTCGGGGTTGTAGCGGTCCACGAAGGCGATGTTCTGATAGATAGCGTTGGCGGTGCCCTTGTACCAGGAGTCCGACTTGGTCCCGGTGTAGGGGGGGAGGACATGGGCCCCGCCCCAGTTGCGGTTCAGGTCCCAGGGCTGGCCGTTTCCTATGTAGTCGTTGAGTTCCAGGGGCTGGTACTGGGTGAGCACGCCCACGGTGTCGATGCCGGAGTTGATGCAGTTGGACAGCGGGAAATCAATGATGCGGTATTTGCCGCCGAAGGGCACCGCAGGCTTGGCGGTATCCTTCGTCAGCACGTACAGGCGGCTGCCCTGGCCGCCGGCCAGGAGCATGGCGATACACTCTTTTTTACGCTGGAACAAGTTGAACTCCCCCTCAAAAATTAGTTTTCAGTTTCGGATTTTTTTGCGCGGGGCTTGCGGACGGGCTTGGGCTTCTCCTCTGTATCTGCCTTTTTCGCCCGGGGTTTACGGGTGGTTTTGGGCTTGACGGCTTCCGCCGTCTCCGCCGCTTCGACGGCTTTTTCGGCCTTGGACTGCCTGCCCGGTTTCTTTTTAGGCGTAAGCTCGGCGGCGGGCGCGTCCGCTGCTTCGGCGGCATCCGCTTTTTTGCGGCCCTTGCGGGCGGGCGTGGCGGGGGCAGCCTCCTTGTTCGCCTCGTTGCCGGCCTCGTCCTTGGCGCCCCGGGTGGTGGCCTTGCGCTCATAGAACACGGTGGACATGGGGGGCAAGGTAAGGGACACGGAGTATTTCAGCCCGTGCAGCTCCTCCTTTTTGGCCTTGACGGGGACCAATTCGGCGCCGTTGCCGCCGTACTTCGCATCGTCGCTGGACAGCACGGGGACGTAGGTGCCTGCCATGGGGACTCCGATCTTGTAATCGGTGCGCTCCACAGGGCAGAAGTTGCACACCACGATGACCTCCTTCCCCTTGTCGTCGATGCGGCGGAAGGAGATGACGCTCTGCTGCCAGTCGTCGCAGGAGATCCACTGGAAGCCCTGCCAATCCACATCGTTGCGCCACAGGGCGGGGTGGTCCAGATAGTAGTGGTTCAGGTCCCGGACGTAGGACTGCATCTGGCGGTGCTTGTCGTAGTCCAGCAGCAGCCAGTCCAGCTCCTTTTTCTCGTCCCACTCGATGAACTGGGCGAACTCGCCGCCCATGAACAGCAGCTTCTTGCCCGGATGGGTCATCATATAACCGTAGAACGCCCGCAGGCTCTGGAACTTCTCGCCGTACTCGCCGGGCATCTTGTTGATGAGGGAGCACTTGCCGTGGACCACCTCGTCGTGGGACAGGGGAAGCACGAAGTTCTCCGAGAAGGCGTAGGTCAAGGAGAAGGTCAGGTTGTTGTGCTTGCTCTTGCGGAACAGGGGGTCGGTGGACATATAATCCACCATGTCGTGCATCCAGCCCATGTTCCACTTGAAGTTGAAGCCCAGGCCGTTGAAGTCCTCTTTCGGCTTGGTGACGTTGGCGTAGGCGGTGGACTCCTCGGCCACCATGATGGCGGAGGGGTCGAAGGCGAAGGCGGCGGCGTTCATGTCCTGGAGGAAGGCCACCGCGTCCAGGTTAATGTTGTTGCCGTACTGGTTGGGCCGCCACTCGCCGCCTTGGCGTCCGTAGTCCAGATAGAGCATGGAGGCCACCGCGTCCACCCGGATGCCGTCCACATGGAACTTATCCAGCCAGTACACCACGTTGGAGATCAGGAAGGAGCGTACCTCATACCGGCCGTAATCGAAGATGCGGGTGCCCCAGTCGGGATGGTCCCGGCGCAGGGGGTCGGCGGGCTCGTAGCAATAGCCGCCGTCGAACTCAAACAGGCCGCACTCGTCCCGGGGGAAGTGGGCGCCCACCCAGTCGATGATGACGCCGATGCCCGCGTTGTGGCACATATCCACGAACTTCATGAAGTCGTGGGGGGTGCCGTACCGGGAGGTGGGGGCGTAGTACCCGGTGACCTGATAGCCCCAGGAGGGGTCGTAGGGATACTCGCTGACGGGCAGCAGCTCCACATGGGTGTAGCCCATATCCTTTAAATAGGGGACCAATTGCTCGGCGCACTCAGCATAGGACAGGAAGTTACCGTCCTCATGCCGGCGCCAGGAACCCAAGTGCATCTCGTAGATGTTGACCGGGCTGCGCAGCACGTCCTTGCGGCCCCGGGCCCGGCGGTAGGCCCCGTCGGTCCACTCAAAGCCGTCCAGGTCGAACACCTTGCTGGCGTTCTCCGGCCGGGTGGCCGAGTGGGTGGCGTAGGGATCAGCCCGGAACACGAAAGTGCCGTCGGGCCGCTCGATATAGTACTTGTACTCATCGTAGGTCTGCACGCCGGGGATGAACCGCTCCCATATGGCGGGGGCGATGCGATCCATGGCCGGAGAGGTCTTGTCCCAGTCGTTGAACTTGCCCAGCACCCGTACGCTCTTGGCGTGAGGCGCCCAGACCCGGAAGACATAGCCCTCCTGCCCGTCCACCGTCTGGCGGTGGCAGCCCAGGAACTGGTAGGCATCCGAACTGGTTCCGTCGCTGAACCGCTTAATGGCATCGCTGAGTTGGTCTGCTTTGATTCTCATAAGTGCCCTCCAAACTACCGCCCGCGCAGGCGGAAAATTTTGAGAATTGCGTTCCTTGCGCTGTGGGTATGCATTGATGATAATATTATAGCGTGCCTGTCCTCTAAAGTCAAGATGCACAAAAATAAAAGAAAAAGCGGAGTGATTATGTCGCAATGTGTGAAAAAAGAGGAAAACATTTGGAATACTGCCGGTTTTTGCCTGCGCACCTACCGTTTGCCCATTTTTGCGACGGATCAGGCGCAAAGGAGCGCCGCCGCCGGTCCGCCGCAAAAAATGGAACGGCAAAAGCCGCCGTGCGTACCTCTGGATACGCACGGCGGCTTGATTTGCAATGCCTTACATCTCGATGCTGTTGTCCTCGTCGTCCAGGGAGATGGACAGGACCTCGTCCTCCTCCACCTCGACGTTCAGTTCCTCCTCATCCTCGTCGCTGTCGGCGGTAGGCTCGTCGTCCTCCCGCAGGTCGTTGGCCATAACGGCCACATCGCGGAAACGGCCATCGTTGTGGTCTTCGTCCTCAATCTCATCCAGCTTGCGGTAGGCGGCAAGGCCGGAACCCGCGGGGATCAGCTTGCCGATGATGACGTTCTCCTTCAGGCCCAGCAGGTGGTCCACCTTGCCCTTGATGGCGGCCTCGGTGAGCACCTTGGTGGTCTCCTGGAAGGAGGCGGCGGACAGGAAGGACTCGGTGGCCAGCGAGGCCTTGGTGATACCCAGCAGCAGCCGGGTGCAGGTGGGCAGGACCAGCTCCTCGCCGTCCTCCCGCTTTTCCCCGGCCTGGGAGCGGGCGCGCAGGTTTGCGCAGGCGTCCCGGAACTCGATGATGTCGATGGTGGAGCCGGACAGCAGGGTGGAATCCCCGGCCTCCTCCACACGGACCTTGCGCATCATCTGGCGGACAATGACCTCAATGTGCTTGTCGTTGATGTCCACGCCCTGCTGGCGGTAGGGCTTCTGGACCTCCTGAATCAGGTAGTTGTGCACCGCGTCCACGCCCCGCACCCGCAGCACGTCGTGAGGGGACAGCGCGCCGTCGGTGAGCCGGTCTCCCTTGTTGGCCCGCTCGCCGGATTTCACGCGGATGCCGGAGCTGTAGGGCACGGCGTAGGTGACCACCTCGCCGTCGTCGGCGGTGATGGTGATGTTGCACAGGGTGGCCCGTTTGGTCTCCTCCACGGTGACCACGCCGCTGATTTCCGCCAACTGGGCCATCTTCTTGGGCTTGCGGGCCTCCAGCAGTTCCTCCACGCGGGGCAGGCCCTGGGTGATATCGCCGCCGGCCACGCCGCCGGTGTGGAAGGTACGCATGGTGAGCTGGGTGCCCGGCTCGCCGATGGACTGGGCGGCGATGATGCCCACGGCCTCGCCCATGCCAACGGGCTCACTGAAGGCCAGGTTCATGCCGTAGCACTTGGCGCACACGCCGGAGTGGGCCTCGCAGGTGAGCACGGAGCGCACCTTGATGGAGGGCTTGCGGTCGGGATTGTCCGAGGCGTCGATCTGTTCCTGAAGCTTCTTCTCGATGAAGTTTGCCAGGTCGACGTCCACCAGGGCATCCCGGCTGACCAGCACCTCGCCGGTCCTGGGGTCCACCAGGTCGTCGGCCAGGTAGCGGCCACGCAGGCGCTCCACCAGCGGCTCGATGATCTGGCCGTTCTCGCCGATCTCGGACACGGTGATGCCGTCATCGGTGCCGCAGTCCTCCTCCCGGATGATGACCTCCTGGGACACGTCCACCAGGCGGCGGGTCAGGTAACCGGAGTCGGCGGTACGCAGGGCGGTGTCGGCCATGCCCTTCCGGGCGCCTCTGGAGGAGATGAAGTATTCCAGCACGGACAGGCCCTCGCGGAAATTGGCCTTGATGGGGATTTCGATGGTGCGTCCGGCAGTGTCGGCCATCAGGCCGCGCATTCCGGCCAACTGGCGGATCTGGGCCTGGGAACCACGGGCACCGGAATCGGCCATCATGAAGATGGGGTTGAACCTGTCCATGCTCTTTTGCAGGGCGTCGGACACGTCGTTGGTAGTCTTCTCCCAGGCGGACACCACCAGGCGGTAGCGCTCGTCGTTGGTGAGGAAGCCCCGCTTGTACTGGTTCTCGATCTTGACGATTTCCTTCTCGGTGGCGGCGATGAGGTCCTTTTTCTCGTCGGGGACGGTCATATCCGCGATGGCTACGGTCAAAGCGCCCCGGGTGGAGAACTTGTAGCCCCGGGCTTTGATGGTGTCCAGCACCTCGGCGGACCGGGTAAAGCCGTGCTTGGCGATACAACGGTCGATGATCTTGCCAAGCTGCTTTTTGCCACAGATGAAGTTGATCTCCGGCTCGAAGACGCCGTCGGGATCGGTACGGTCCACAAAGTCCAGGTCCTGGGGAATGCCCTCGTTGAACAGCAGACGGCCCACAGTGGTGCGCACCAGCTTGTGCCGGGTCTCGCCGTCGAAATCGGCAAAACGGCGGACCAGGATGGGCTCGTGGAGCTCCAGAATGCCCTCGGCATAGGCCAACTGGGCCTCATTGTCATCGGAGAATACGCTGTACACCTCGCGGGCCTTGCCGTCCTTGGCCTCAACGCACAGGGAGGGGGTGGTGCGGTACCAGCGGCCGTTCTCCTCGTCCCACACCCAAACCCGGTCGTTTTCGGTCACCGCGCCGTCGGCCAGGGCCTTGGTGGCTTCGGCGGCGGTCTGGTAGGCGAAATCGGGGTCGTAAGCGGGGTCGCGCTCGTAAGTCAGGTAGTAGGAGCCCAGCACCATATCCTGGGTGGGCACGGTCACCGGCCCGCCGTCGGAGGGCTTGAGCAGGTTGTTGGCGGCCAGCATCAGGATGCGGGCCTCGGCCTGGGCCTCGGCGGACAGGGGAACGTGGATGGCCATCTGGTCGCCGTCGAAGTCGGCGTTGAAGGCGGTACATACCAGGGGGTGGAGCTTCATGGCCCGGCCCTCCACCAGCACCGGCTCGAAGGCCTGGATGCCCAGGCGGTGGAGCGTGGGGGCTCGGTTGAGCATGACAGGGTGTTCCTTGATGACGGATTCCAGGGCGTCCCACACGGCGGGGGAACCCTTGTCCACTTCCTTTTTGGCGGCCTTGATGTTGCTGATGTTGCTGTCCTTGCTCTCCACCAGCTTTTTCATGACGAAGGGGCGGAACAGCTCAATGGCCATCTCCTTGGGCACGCCGCACTGGTAGATTTTCAGCTCAGGGCCCACCACGATGACAGAGCGGCCGGAGTAATCCACCCGCTTGCCCAGCAGGTTCTGACGGAAGCGGCCCTGCTTGCCCTTGAGCAGGTCGGACAGGGATTTGAGGGCCCGGTTATTGGCCCCGGTGACGGCGCGGCCACGGCGGCCGTTGTCGATGAGGGCGTCCACCGCCTCTTGCAGCATCCGTTTCTCGTTGCGCACGATGATGTCGGGGGCGTTGAGCTGGATCAGGCGCTTGAGGCGGTTGTTGCGGTTGATCACCCGGCGGTACAGGTCGTTCAGGTCGGAGGTGGCGAAGCGGCCGCCGTCCAGCTGCACCATGGGCCGCAGCTCGGGGGGGATGACGGGCAGCACGTCGATGACCATCCACTCCGGTTTGTTGCCGGAGCTGCGGAAGGCGTCCACCACCTCCAGCCGCTTGACCAGCTTGGCCTTCTTCTGCCCGCTGGCGTCCTTCATCTGGGTGCGCAGGGAGACGGACAGCTCCTCCAGGTCCAGGTCGGCCAGCAGCTTCTTGACGGCCTCCGCGCCCATACTGGCGTCAAAGTCGTCCTCGTAGTACTCGCGCAGCTTCTTATACTCCGCGTCGGTGAGAATCTGGTTCTTGGTCAGGTGGGTGTACTCGGGGCCGGGATCGGTGACGATATACGCGGCGAAGTACAGCACCTTTTCCAGAATCCGGGGGCTGATGTCCAGCAGCAGGCCCATCCGGGAGGGGATGCCCTTGAAATACCAGATGTGGGACACAGGGGCGGCCAGCTCAATGTGGCCCATGCGCTCCCGGCGCACCTTGGCCCGGGTGACCTCCACGCCGCAGCGGTCGCACACCTTGCCCTTGAAGCGGATCTTCTTATACTTGCCGCAGTGGCACTCCCAGTCCTTGGTGGGGCCGAAGATGCGCTCACAGAACAGGCCGTCCCGCTCGGGCTTGAGGGTGCGGTAGTTGATGGTCTCCGGCTTCTTCACCTCGCCGTAGGACCACTGGCGGATCTGCTCCGGGGAGGCGATGCCGATGCGGATGGCGTTGAATTCAGCGTAGCTCATTGTCTCACCCTCCCTTCTCAGTCCTCGCCGTCGAGGTAGTCGTCTTCCCCGGCGGCGTTGTCAGCGTCCACGGCGAAATCGTCGTCGTCGCTGGTTTCCTTCATGGTGTAGCCCGCGTCGGCGAACTCGCTCTCGCTGCCCACGTCCTGATAGCGGTCGTAGTCGTCGTCGCGGAAGCGGCCGGGCTGGTAGCTGCCGTCGTCCTCGTCGTCCTTGAGTTCGATCTCGTTGCCGGCTTCGTCCAGCACCTGGATGTCCAGACACAGGGCCTGGAGTTCCTTGACCAGCACCTTAAAGGATTCGGGCACACCGGGCTTGGGCACATTGTAGCCCTTGACGATGGACTCGTAGGTGCGCACGCGGCCCGTCACATCGTCGGACTTCACCGTTAGAATCTCTTGCAGGGTGTACGCCGCGCCGTAGGCCTCCAGGGCCCAGACCTCCATCTCACCGAAGCGCTGGCCGCCGAACTGGGCCTTGCCGCCCAGGGGCTGCTGGGTAACCAGGGAGTAGGGGCCGGTGGAACGGGCGTGGATCTTGTCGTCCACCAGGTGGTGGAGCTTGAGGAAGTACACATAACCCACGGTGACGGGGTTGTCGAAGCGCTCGCCGGTGCGGCCGTCGTACAGCCAGCTCTTGCCGTCCTCCCGGAGGCCCGCCAGCTTGAGCGTGTCGGCGATGTCCTGCTCGTCCGCGCCGTTGAAGATGGGGGTGGCCACCTTCCAGCCCAGGGCCTTGGCGGCGTAGCCCAAGTGGACCTCCAGCACCTGGCCGATGTTCATACGGGAGGGCACGCCCAGGGGGTTCAGCACGATGTCCAGGGGGGTGCCGTCGGGCAGGAAGGGCATATCCTCCTGGGGCAGGATGCGGGACACCACGCCCTTGTTGCCGTGGCGGCCGGCCATCTTGTCGCCCACGGAGATCTTCCGCTTCTGAGCGATGTAGACCCGGACCACCTGGTTGACGCCGGGGGACAGCTCGGCTCCCTCCTCCCGGGAGAACACCTTCACGTCCACCACGATGCCGTACTCGCCGTGGGGGACCTTCAGAGAGGTATCGCGGGTCTCGTGGGCCTTCTCGCCGAAGATGGCCCGGAGCAGGCGCTCCTCGGCGGTCATCTCGGTCTCGCCCTTGGGGGTGACCTTGCCCACCAGATAGTCGCCGGCGCGGACCTCCGCGCCCACGCGGATAATGCCCCGCTCGTCCAGGTCCTTCAGGGCGTCCTCGCCCACGTTGGTGATGTCGCGGGTGATCTCCTCGGGGCCCAGCTTGGTGTCCCGGGCCTCGGTCTCGTACTCCTCGATGTGGATGGAGGTGAACACGTCCTCCTTCACCATCCGCTCGTTGAGCAGGATGGCGTCCTCATAGTTGTAGCCCTCCCAGGTCATGAAGCCCATGAGGATGTTCTTGCCTAGGGCGATCTCGCCGTTGGAGGTGGACTGGCCGTCGGCCAGGGTGTCCCGGGCCTGGACCCTGTCGCCCACGGACACGATGGGCCGCTGGTGGATGCAGGTGCCGTGGTTGGAGCGCTGGTACTTGGTCAGCTTGTACTCCTTAATGCCCATGCCGTCATAGCGGACGGTGATGGAGGTGGCGTCCACCTGGGTGACCACGCCGTCGCCCTCGGCCAGTATGGCGACCTCGGAGTCCTGGCAGTTCTTGTATTCCTGGCCGGTGGCCACGATGGGCGCCTCGGTGGTCAGCAGGGGCACGGCCTGGCGCTGCATGTTGGCGCCCATCAGGGCGCGGTTGGCATCGTCGTTCTGGAGGAAGGGAATCTGGGCGGAGGCCACGGACACCATCATCTTGGGGGACACGTCCACGTAGTCCACCCGGTCCCGGTCCACCTCGATGATCTCGTTGCGGTGGCGGCAGGCCACGCGGGCGCGCTCGAAGCAGCCGTTCTCGTCCACCGGCTCGGTGGCCTGGGCCACGTTGAACTCGTCCTCCACGTCGGCGGTCATATATTCCACGTCATTGGTGACCTGGACGGCGATGCACCTGCCGTTGTCGTCCAGGACCTTTTTGGTCTTGCGGTAGGGGGCCTCGATGAAGCCGTAGCGGTTCACCCGGGCATAGGAGGCCAGATAGGAGATCAGGCCGATATTGGGACCTTCCGGCGTCTCAATGGGGCACAGGCGGCCATAGTGGGAGTAATGGATATCGCGCACATCGAAGGAGGCGCGGTCACGGCTCAGGCCGCCGGGGCCCAGGGCGGACAGGCGGCGCTTGTGGGTCAGCTCGGCCAGGGGGTTGGTCTGGTCCATGAACTGGGACAGGGGGGAGGAGCCGAAGAACTCCTTGATGGCGGCGGTGACCGGCCGGATGTTGATCAGGGACTGGGGGGTGACGATGTCCAGGTCCTGGATGGTCATCCGCTCCCGGATCACCCGCTCCATGCGGGTGAAGCCGATCCGGAACTGGTTTTGCAGCAGCTCGCCCACGCAGCGCAGGCGGCGGTTGCCCAGGTGGTCGATGTCGTCGGGGGCGCCCACGCCGAAAGCCAGGCAGTTGAGATAGTTGATGGACGCCATGATGTCGTCCACGGTGATGTGTTTGGGGATGAGGGCGTCCATGTTGTCGCGGAGCAGGTCCAGGAAATCCTCCTGGCTGAGCTTTTCCGCGTCCCGCTTCTCCAGCAACTCGCGGAGCACCCGGAAGCACACTTTTTCGGTGATGCCGGCCTCGTTCTCAGGGTCGAAATCCACGAAGTCCTTCATGTCCACCATGCCGTTGGAGAACACCTTGACCATATGCACGCCGGTGTGGAGGTCGTCCACCTCCACCACGGCCTCGTTGACGCCCAGGGCGTCCAGCTCCCGGGCCCGGTCGCGGGTGAGCACCTCGCCCGCCTCGGCCACGATCTCGCCGGTGGAAGGGTCGGCCACGGGCGCACCCAGCTTCTGGCCCGCCAGGCGGGTCCAGATGGCCAGCTTCTTGTTGAATTTGTACCGGCCCACCCCGGACAGGTCATACCGCCGGGGGTCGAAGAACAGGGAGTTCATCAAGCTCTCGGCGGAGTCCACCGTGGGGGGCTCGCCGGGGCGCAGCTTGCGATAAATCTCCAGCATGGACTCCTCGTAACTCTTGCAGGCGTCCTTTTCCAGAGTGGCCAGGATGCGGGGGTCCTCGCCGAACAGGTCGATGATGCCCGCGTCGGTGCGGGGGCCGATGGCCCGGATCAGGCAGGTGATGGGCAGCTTGCGGTTTTTGTCGATGCGGACGTAGAACACATCGGACAAATCAGTCTCATACTCCAGCCACGCGCCCCGGTAGGGGATGACGGTGGAGGTGTAGGAGATGTTGTCCACCTTGTCCGCGTTCTTGGAGAAATACACGCCGGGGGAGCGCACCAACTGAGACACGATGACCCGCTCCGCGCCGTTGATGACGAAGGTGCCCGCGTCCGTCATGATGGGGAAGTCGCCCATGAAGATGGACTGTTCCTTAATCTCGTTGGTGGACTTGTTGCGCAAGTGGACCTGTACCTTCATGGGGGCGGCGTAGGTCATGTCCTGGGCCTTGCACTCCTCAATGGTGTACTTGGGGGGGTCGTCCATGGAGAAGCTGATGAAGGACAGCTCCAGGTTGCCCGCGTAGTCGGTGATGGAGTCTACATCGTTGAATACCTCTTTGAGCCCCTTCTCCAGGAACCAGTTGTAGGACTTCTTTTGAATCTCCAGGAGGTAGGGCATCTCCAGGATCTCGTCGGTGCGGGCGAAGCTCTTGCGGTGGGTCTTGCCGTACCAGACGTCTTTGACCGCTCTCGCCATTTGCCAATCACGCTCCACTTCGTCAAAATTTCGGGCCGCGGGGATACCAAAGAACCGATACGCCCGGGGCAGTTGTCATGTTCTGAAAATTTTCTCTTGCGTTCTTTGTGCAAATCTGCTATACTCACTGTAACAGGTGGGGAAGGTCTTTTACCACCTGCTGTGTATAAAAGCAGTTTATGATACCACATCCGCCGTCCCGCGTCAAGAGAAATTTTGACGGCAGGGCGTTTTTTTGTACCAGCTTCTGTTTTCATGGCAGGGCGAGCGGGGTGAAGGGCTTGGGAAAGTACGAAAAATATGAGCTTTTACAATTTACCGCCATGCTGCTTGCGCTGGCGGCGCTAGGTGCGACCCTCAAAATCCCCGACTTTGCCGTAGCGCTGCCCTTTGCCCTGATGCCCGCGACGGGTTGCGCGGGAGTTGCCGCCTATTTCCATCACAAATTGCCCAAGAGCAAAAAGTGTTCGCTGTTCAGCAGGTGCCACCCGACGCCATTTTTTATTGTCCTGTTGCTTGGAAACGCATTGGCCTTCCTGGAGTTTGCCCTAAAACTCTGGCGGCGGTGAGCGCACACGATACACTATACAAAAGGAGCCGTTCATGAAAGATTCCGTTTATCTCCTCTTAATTTGGCTGGGCGTCACCAGCGTTCTGGCCTTCGTCCTCTTCGGATGGGACAAGCTGATGGCCAAACTCCACCGCCGCCGCGTCCCCGAGGCGGCGCTGCTGGGCTGCGCCCTGCTGGGCGGCTCCGCCGGGGCGGCGCTGGGCATGGCCCTGTTCCACCACAAGATCCGCAAGCCGCCCTTCCCCTGGTTCGTCCCCCTGTGCCTGCTGGGCCACGCCGCAGTGCTGGCTTGGGCCGCGTTGCGGGCATAACTACTATATATAGCAAAGACAAACCTGCCTGCCTTGCCGTTTTCCGGCGGGTCCGGCAGGTTTTTGAATTTCCAGAAAATTTTATCCAATATCCTGTTGACAAGCGGCGGTTTGGGGGGTACAATAGCAATAGTTACAAACCAGTTACAAACTGTTACAATTTTTTGAGGAGGTTCCCATGGCTGAGAATAGCACCGCCCTTACCTATAAAGGACACCCGCTCCGCCGCAAAGACAACTTGATCTATTACGGCTCCATGGCCGACAAATACATCGTTATGATCCAAGTGATGAGTACCGAAAAGGACGGCTCCCTGGATCTGGCCAACAAGGTCCATCTCCAGCTCCAGTTTACCGACCCCGACCTGAAGAGCCGGGACCGGGTGGTGAAAAAGAGCGACCTGCCCGATCTGTTCTCCGCCATTGATATGGGTTCCATCTGGCTAATGCGCGCTCTGGCCGGAAAATAACAGACCGTCTTTACCAAAGAAAATTTTACTGGGGGTAATTCCAATGAACTTTAGAAACAAGGCGGTCAAAACTGTCGCCGCCGCAGGACTGATTCTTACCATGGGCACCGGGGTGGGCTTTGCCTCCATCGGCAATGCCACCGTCACCGCCGACTCCCTGCGCTTGCGTAGCGAGGCCAACACCACGTCGTCCACCATTATCATGGCCCCTAAGGGCGCCGAGGTCACCGTGGAAGAGGATGCGGGCAACGGCTGGTATAAGGTGGTCTATGGCGATCAGACGGGTTATATGTCCGGCGAATGGCTCACTGTTTCCCTGACGGACGGCACCGTTATCCCCGCTTCCGAGGGCACCGAGCCCGAGCAGCAGCGGGGCCTGATCACCGCCGATGTGCTCAATGTCCGCTCCGGCCCGGCCACGACCTATGACAAGGTCGGCAGCCTGAAGGGTGGCGCCGTGGTGGATATCGTGTCCGATCCCGGCAACGGCTGGTATGAGGTCGACTCTGGTTACATATCCGCCGAGTATGTCACTTTGGTGGACGCCGATTACGAGAGTTCCAGCGAGTTGGGCGCTGCCGCCGCCGCCATGGCCAGAAGCCTGCTGGGCAAGCGGTACGTGTCCGGCGGCTCGGGCCCTAACAGCTTCGACTGCTCCGGCTTTACATATTACATCTACAAGCAGTTGGGCCATCCCATCGCCCGGGGCTCCTCCAGCCAGTATTACAACAGCGGTTACTTTGTTTCCACCAGTGCCATGCAGCCCGGCGACCTGATCTTCTTCTTTGACCGCCGCTTTGACAGCTCTGGCGGCACCCTGCCCACCACCCATGTGGGTATGTATGTGGGCGACGGCCAGTTCATCCACGCGTCTACCACCTCTTACCGGGTGCAATATGACAGCATTTACGGCTACTATGCCCCCTATATCGTGGGCGCCAAGCGAATCGGCTAAATTCGGTATTTTTCAGCCGTCCGGTGAAAACGCCGGGCGGCTGACTTTCTTAACCGAAAATTATTATTTTGCCTCTTTACAATTGGCCCGGTCTGGGCTAAAATAGCAGTAACAAAAAAAGGGGGTGCGCCCAATGAACGACATGGACTATACGCGTAAATTTAGCGTCAACTTGAACAAGGACGAGGAGATCAAGGCCATCCTGTCCTCCGTCTACAATTCTCTGCGGGAGAAGGGCTACAACCCCATCAACCAGATTGTAGGCTATATTCTCAGCGAGGACCCTACCTATATCACCAACCACAACAACGCCCGCACGCTCATCCGCCAGTTGGACCGGGACGAGCTGCTCCAGGTATTGCTGAAGAGCTACCTCCAGGAGAAGTGAGACAAACCGCCGGCCCCGTGGTCGGCGGTTTTTTAAGATTTGGTGAAGGAGCTGCGGGACCTGTTGATGTTGGGGGATGTGGGGGCGTCTTTGAGGCGGCGGCGCCAACACCCCCGAGGCCGCGATGGAGGATGATGACGGGGCTGAGGAGCCAGGGAACTGATCGGGGTATTCTG
Source organism: uncultured Oscillospiraceae bacterium (assembly GCA_910579155.1). The sequence continues at coordinate 29,994 of CAJTTS010000026.1, forward strand.
CGATTGTGGGAGCGTCCGAAAAATATCGAGAGAAATGGAAATTTCCTCTTTACAAATTTGTTTTTTCTGGTATAATAAATCCGTTGCAAATCAATGGGCTCGTAGCTCAGATGGGAGTGCAAGCGGGCCAGTTATATGCCCCACGTTTCGGGGGCGTAACTCGGATGGTTGCCACCCGGTTCACATCTGCAAGTTCTTATTTGTTCTTATTACCACCAAAATTTCATACGGGCGATTAGCTCAGCTGGGAGAGCGCAGCGTTCGCAACGCTGAGGTCGTGGGTTCGATCCCCATATCGTCCACCATTGGCAGACTTGCAATTTGCAAGTCTGCCTTTTTATGCTGTGACATACACAATGGGCTGTTTATTGATCCCCTGCTCCTGACATTCGGTGGCCATCGTTCTAAACTCCTCAAAGGAAACATTAAACTCAATTTCCAGTGTGTAGTCCCGGTAAACGTAGACGGCCTTAATAAACTGGGATATAATCATTTTTTTCGCGGCGAAAGTACAAGTGTCGTATAAGTCGGCCCAGTCTTTAATCTTTTCGTACTCCTGCCGCTCCAAATCAGAGCTTGCTAAATGCTGCTCAAGCTCCAGTTTGGCGGCTTCCACGGTTGCGGCCAGCGTTTGGATTTCCTGCTTGGTCTTGCTCACAAGGTCGTTGAGGAGGTCAATATCCAGGCGACCCTCGCCGCGGATTACTTTTATCGTCTCTGCCTGATAGTCGGCCAATTCTTTCTGCTTGTCCGCTAACTGTGACGAGGCTACATTGTGTCTGACCTTGGCCAGCTCGATTGCTTTTTCGTTTTGCTTGGCGACGATTTCAGCGCCGGAGGATGCGCTGATCCTTGAAAGTTGGTAGCGCACAATCTGGTCTACTATTCCGTCCAGCTTTTTTACACCATATCCCGATTGCCCGTCACACTCCCCCGGATGCCGCACATTGTAATGGCATTGGTATCTTGCCCGTACTTCCCTGACAAGATCGCCGTGCTTGTTGATACGCTTGCGCCCACTGGTAGTCAGCGTCAAACGGTTCCGACAATGGCCGCAGTAAATGTTTCCAACTAACAAAGACTGGCCTTTCAAATTAAGTGGTGTTTCTGCGTGGTGCGTTGTCCTGTCCGCCATAATCTGTTGCGCCCGTGCAAAGATTTCCGGGTCAATGATTTGCAGTTCGGGGATTACAGCGGATTGAGCTTCGCCGTTGCGGATAACGCCGGTATAGATAGGGTTTTTGATGATCCGATTGATAGAGGTATTTGGAAAGTTTTTCCCATCGGGTTTCCTGATGTTCATTTCGGTTAAGTACCTGCACAACCGCTGGGCACCATAGCCCTCATGGACATACTTTTCAAAAATCAACTGGATAATTTTTGCAGCATCCTCGTCTATGACTAAATCAAAAACTTCACGGTTGCGCTTGTTCATGCGGCCCCGCTTGTCCAGTTGGTAGCCGTATGGGATAGAGCCGCCGGTATAACACCCGCTTTCCGTGAGCTGTTCCAACCTCGTTTTCGTCCGTACAGAGGTTTTGATACTTTCGCCGGATGCCTGCCAATAGCGTATGTAGTTTAAGAGCTTGTCAACGTGATTGTCAAATCGCTGTTCACCCTCTACCGCGCTCCAGACTTCAATGCCATTCTTTACAAACCACTCCACCACAAAGGGCGTTTCATCATCCCGCCGTCCGAGACGGTCAAACATATAAACCAGCAGGACTTCAAATTTTCCCTGCACGGCCTCGCGCTGGATTTCTTGGATGGCGTCCCTCTCCTTTGCGGACTTCTTAAACCCGGAAATTCCTTTTTCATAGAGTTCCTTTTCGATGTGCCAGTCAGGATGGCCGGAGGCAAATTCCCGGCAGTATTGCTTTTGCATGGGAATGTCGTCCTTTTCAACCTGGCCTACGGTAGACACTCGATACAGGCAACAAACGCGCTTTAAGTTTTCCATACATGCACCTCATTTTTCTTTTGAAAAACAGTGTATGTGTCCTTGGTGTATGCTCTCTATATTTACTTGTCAAGGTACATCTTACACTATTATTATCTCATATTGTCGCCCTGATTGCAAATTTTGGGGCCTTTTTTCGGGGAAATCTTCTGATTAAATAATATATCTTGTATGTTTTCCGTCACTTTAGGCTGGGGTCTGTCTGCATAACGCAGGATGATTTTATGGCCGTCAATTAAAACGACTTCGCCAGTTTTCGCTTGTGCGTTTTTCATAGTCTGCTCCTGTCAAATAAAAAATGCGTCTCACGGTGAGCAATGCCATTAAGTTAACCAGAAATAACCAAATAGCAGCGATATGGGAGGAAGGTTATCGAGAGGGGACATACATGGGGGAAATGCGGATTTCGGCAATGATGGGACGTGGGAAGTTGCGGTCTGGTCGGCAGGGTAGGAGTTTTCGTTCCAAGAGAGGCAGCACGTCAAGGAACCAGCCCCGCAAAGTTTGGCAACAGAGATAAACCGCATCAGAAAAATTGACGCAGCGTTTATATTTGGAACTGCCCCATGCGGTATCCACTTCCCAGGCAGCGGCCTTTGTAAAGTTGAAGATGATAAAGGCGGAAAATATCTGTTGAAGGATCAGTTCGGGCCGCTTGGAATGGAGGTGAACCATGCCCACGGTATACTTTAACTGCCGGAAAGATGTTTCAATTCCCCAGCGCCTGGCATAAAGACGCCGAAGCGTCGCCAGAGAGAATTGGGTCTGGTTCAGATTAGTGATGAATGTCTCCATACTTCCGTCTTTCAGCCTCAAACGCACAATTCTGGCAGAAAACAGATAGAAACCGGCACTGCCAGGTTCCAAATAATCAAAGGGCACGTTGTTGGGGAGACGGCAGTACGCTTCCTGTATGGGGATGCCCCGCTGCTCCAACTGCCGCCGGGTCAGCCGTCCCAAGGTGATATGCACCGGCAGGTCGAATTCGGGCTGGTCGGGCAGCGTGACCCCGTAAGCGTATGTCCGGTTCCGATCCTTGAGGCGGATCAGGTACTTCCAGCCGGCTTGCTCCAAATGGGCGAAATTGTTGTACGCCTCATAACCCCGGTCAGCCAGCAGGATCACAGGCTCCGATCCCGCAGAACGCTCCGCCATTTCACACAGAGCCGCGTCCTCGCTTTTGGTGTGCTCCTTCTGCACCAGTACATCGGTATAAATCCCGTTTTCCAGGTCGAACAGCGCGTTGAGATGATACAGATTCCAGCCATGCTGCCGCTGTGTGCCGGGCCGGTAGGCATCTGAATCTTCGGGATACGACATGGACTTTAGGGAGGTGCCGTCAACGGCCAGCAAGCGGTAGCCCTGGAACTTTTTCCCGGCGGTCAGGGAGTCGGGAAAACGGTGGAACAAGTCCTCAAACGCCTGAGGCAGCCGCTTTTTCCGCTGCTGAACAAATGCGGACGCCGATGGAGTGCCGATCCCGTTCTGAAAATATCCCAGCAGCCCCTTCCACATACTTTTTTCGTCCATGGTCAGGATGAGGCTGATCAGCGTGGGCAACGTCAGCGACCGCCGCCGGGTAAAGTCCTTGCCCGGGTTCTTTGCATACCGCTCCGGGTGCTCCCCCATTGCTCCGATTATGGATAACAGTCTTTCCTTCAACGCTCCGCCCGTGTTCTTCATTTGTGCGCCCCCCTGAAAATCAATCTCGTTTTCCGGGCCTTGCCGCACATTTTTTCATTTTTGTCAAGTGCTTTTTTGCGCTTTGCTTGGGAATATCTGGTTAACTTAATGGCATTGCTCACGGTGAGACGTATTTCTTTGATAAGTTTCGCATTTAAGATGCGAAAACGCGGAGCGGTTCTAATACCGCCCCGCGTTCCAAGGGGTTTAACTATGGAGAGCTTTCTGCCCTTGTTTTTTATACATGACATTCTTTATGTTTTTTCTCAAACTCTCCCATGAAGTCAACCAGATAGCCTACACCTTCCATTGGCATGGCATTATAGATACTGGCCCGCATACCGCCAACGGCACGATGCCCCTTGATGCTGATTATACCGCTCTGCTCCGCCTCTTTGACAAAAGCAGCGTCAATCTCATTTGAGCCGGTACGGAAAGTCACATTCATCAAGGAGCGGCTATCCTTTCGCACAGTTCCGTGAAACAATTTGCTCCCGTCAAGGACGTTATACAAAACAGCCGCTTTCTTCTCGTTGACCTCTTTCATTTTCTCCAAGCCGCCCAAAGATTGAATTCACTTTATTACCTTTCCAACAATGTAAATGTTGTAGGTGGGCGGCGTATTATACAGCGACTTTTTATCCGCATGAGTTTTATAGCGGAGCATAGTGGGCGTCCACGGCAATACAGTGTCGGAAATCATATCCTTATGGATGATGGCAATTACCAGACCTGCGGGGCCGAGGTTTTTCTGGATGCCGCCAAAGAGCATTCCGCACTTTGATACATCCATTGGTTCGGACAAAAAGCTGGAGGATATATCGTCAATCAGAATTTTCCCCTTGGTGTTGGGCCGCTTATGAAACTTTGTCCCATAAATCGTATTGTTCTCGCACATATAAACATAGTCCGAATCCGGGAGAACATCCAAATTGTCGCAGTCAGGAATATAAGAAAAGTTGTCCCCCTCCGACGATGCGGCCACATGAATTTTTCCATACATCGCCGCTTCTTCACAGGGTTTTTTTGACCAATGCCCCGTCAAGATGTAATCTGCCTTTTGGTTCCGCATGAAGTTCATCGGAATCATAGCAAATTGGAGGGACGTGCCGCCCTGGAGAAACAACACTTCATAGTCATCGGGAATATTCATCAGTGTCCGCAGATCATATTCGGCCTCGTCAATGATAGACTGGAACAGAGCGGAACGGTGGCTGATCTCCATAACAGACATTCCGCTGCCTTTGTAATTCATCATTTCGTCTGCCGCTTCCTGCAACACCGGTTCCGGCAAAACCGAGGGGCCTGCCGAAAAATTATAGGTGTACCGCATCCAAAAACCTCCTTGCATTCTGCAATCAAATATCCAGGCCAGAAAAAGCCTGCTTCAAATCGAAGATAATATCTTCCACACTTTCCAGACCAACCGACAGTCTGACCATACCGCTGTCAATTCCCGCCGCTGCCAACTGCTCGTCATTCAACTGGCGGTGAGTTTCGCTGGCCGGATGCAGCACGCAAGTACGGATGTCCGCAACATGAACCTCGTTAGACGCAAGCTGCACAGTGTTCATAAACCGCATGGCATTTGCTTTGCCGCCTTTGATGATGAAAGAAATAACACCGCTGCACCCTTTCAGATACTTTTGAGCAAGCGCATAGTTTTCATCGCTCTCCAGGCCAGGGTAGTTCACCAGCTCCACATATGGGGACTGTTCCAAGTACCGGGCCACCGTCATGGCGTTTTCACAATACTGCTTCATCCTGACGGCCAGCGTTTCCAGCCCGAGATTTAGGAGGAAAGCGGAATGTGCGGCGGGGTAAACGCCAAAATCCCGCATGAGCTGCATCCTGGCCTTGACGATATATGCCTTTTTGCCGTAGGTGTCTGTATAGGAAATTCCATGATAGGACTCGTCCGGCTCCGTCAGGCCGGGAAATTTGCCGCACGTCCAATCAAAGTTTCCGCTGTTTACGATGGACCCGCCGATCTGAACTGCATGACCGTCCATATACTTGGAGGTCGAGTGTACGATAATGTCCGCCCCGTATTCAAAAGGCTTACAGAGAATTGGCGCGGCGAAGGTGTTGTCAACAATCAACGGAACCTGATGCTGGTGGGCAATTTTGACAAACCGTTCGATATCAAAAACCGTCAGAGCCGGATTTGCCAGCGTTTCCCCAAACACGGCCTTTGTATTTGGTTTGAACGCTTTATCAATTTCCTGGTCGGGCGCATTTTTGTCAATATAGATGCACTCAATCCCCAGCCGTTTCAGCGTATACGAAAAGAGATTGATCGACCCACCGTAAATCTCCGTCGTGCTGATAAAACTGTCGCCTGCGTTGCAGATATTGAGCAGGGACAACAGCGTGGCCGCCTGCCCGGAGGTGGTACACATCGCACCAATGCCCCCCTCCAGCTCGGCAATTTTATCCTCAACCGCCATAACAGTGGGATTTCCGAAGCGGGAATAGATTAGCGACTTCATAGGATCATCGAATACCGCCGCCACTTCTTCTGTGGAATCATAGACATAGGTTGTGCTTTGCACAATGGGCAGCACTCTCGGTTCTGCGTTCCCTGGCGTATAGCCTGCGTGCAGGCATTTATAGCAACCTTCAAAAAAGCTAACAATAAGCAGAAGCGGCAAACCAATGCC